>CAZEOK010000130.1:0-7381 GCA_964513745.1 uncultured bacterium | reverse complement strand
TGATCAGCTTCTGCGCCGCGGCCGCGGACTGGTCGGCCTTGCCGCCGTTGTCCTCGACGAACAGCTCGACCCTGAGCTTCCGGCCGCCGACTTCAAGCCCGCCTGCGGCGTTGATCTCCTTGACCGCCATCTCGGCGGCATTGCGGCAGGAGGCGCCCACGGCGGGCATGTCGCCGGTGAGTTCGGCGATGACGCCGACACGGACGCTCTCGGCACGGGCGACGGCGGCGGACAGGATCAGCGTTGCTGCGGCTATGAACGCGACGGATTTCTTCATGGCGCCTCCCCGGGTGGTTGGTCGTTCAGCAAACCTCGTCCTGCCGGCCACGGCAGGGGTCTACCCATGCCGGCGCGGGCATTCTACCCGAACCAGGGGCCGAGCACCGCCCGGATGCATGACGGTTGACAGAAAGCGAGCATCCCGGCGACAATAATGCAGTATGGCAAATCCTGATGGAACCCGCGTCAGAGGCATCCTCGCCGTCGAGGACGAGCCGGACCATCTGATGGCAGTCGAGTTGCTCTTCCGCGGAGAGCCGGGGTACGAGTTCTTCGGCGCGGGCACGACCGCGGAGGCCGAGGTGATTCTCGGGCGGGAGCAGATCCATCTGATACTCCTCGATCTGGCGCTCCCGGGCGAGGACGGCCTGACCTTCTGCAAGCGCATCAAGGCCGAGGAACGGTACCGGGAACTGCCGGTCATCGCGTTCTCGGCCTTCCCGCGCCAGATTTACGAGGAGAAAGCGCTCGAGGCCGGGTGTGTCGCCTACCTCGACAAGCCGTTCCAGCCGCGCGCGCTCGTGGAACTCGTCCGCCGCCACCTCGCCGATTAGATCTCGACGATCCTCGCTTCGCGAGTCTCCGTCTCCAGCACAACCACCGTGGAGCGCCCCTTGTTGAGGGCGGCGGCCTTGCCGGGATTGACCACGAGCGACTCTCCCTCGCGGTGCACGTCCGGCACGTGGGTGTGACCGTAGACCACCAGGTCGAAGTCGCCGCTGCGCGCGAGTGGCTTGACGAGGGGGGGCTCGTGCACGATCACGCCGCGAACGCCGTCGAGGTTCACAAAGTGCGGCTGGGGATGCAGCGCCCCGGCCGAGCGCTCCCGCAGGAGCAGCCGGTCGCCGTCGTTGTTGCCGAAGACGCCGCCGAGTGGCGCATGCAGTTCGCGGAAGATCTCGAAGGTGAAGGGTGAGACGATGTCACCGGCGTGCAGGACCCGCACCACGCCCTCGGCGTTGAAGAGCGCCACCGCCTTCGCGATGGCGGCCATGTCGTCGTGCGAGTCCGACAGGATTCCGATCTTCACGGCTCAGCCGATGGAAACCAGTTTGATCTCGAATGTGAGGTTGCGCCCTGCCAGCGGGTGGTTGCCGTCAACCGTCACCTGGTCGCCGTCGGTCCTTGCGATCCGGCCCTCGACCCGGGACCCGTCGGCGCGCGCGAACCCGACCTCGGTTCCGACGGCGGCGGCGGTCCCGGCGGGCAGCTCGGCGGCCGGGATCGTCCAGACGAATGCCGGGTCCTTCGCCCCGTAGCCATCAGCCGGCTTGACCACCACGGTCCTGGTCTGACCAGGGCTCATCCCGATCAGGCCGTTCTCCAGCCCCTTGATCGCCTTGCCCTTGCCGACCGTGATCTCCAGCGGCGCCTGACCCATGTTCGACTCGTAGACCTTCCCATCCTTGAGGGTGAGCGAGTAATTGAACTTCACCCGGTCACCCTTTTTCACCTGTGCCATGTCGGTCTCCTCCCGGAATGTCCCGGTGCCCGAGTATAGTACAGATCGGCGGCCATTGACGCGGCTTCGCCACAGCAGCAGACGACAAGCAAGGGGGGATACATTACCTTGGCGAGTTAACAGGCTGCTGAAAAAGGCCCATCTGCGGCGTGCACCAGCACGCCTCATTCCTCGGGTGTTCGCAAGCCTTGCATCTGGACCTTGTTGATCAGCCGGCTCGTTTCGGGTTTTTCAGCGGCCTGCGCCGGCCCGCGCGAGCGCCTTGTCGAGCAGCGCGGCGATGCTCGAGGCCTCGCCCTGGCGCAGACACTCGGCCGCCGTTTCGGCTGCGTCCGCCGAGGAGATCCCCGCGAGCAGCTGCTTCATGCGCGGGATGAAGGGCGCGGGGAGCGAGTACTCGCGATACCCAAGACCGAAGAGCAGCAGGAAAGCCCGCGGCTCCGTGGCCATCTCGCCGCAGATCGAGAGGCTGCACTTCTCGCGGCGCGCCGCCTCGGCCACGTGGCGCAGCGCGGCGAGCACCGCCGGGTGCAGGTGATCGTAGTAGCGCCGCACGAGCGGATTCGTGCGGTCGGCGGCCAGCAGATACTGCACCAGGTCATTCGTCCCCACCGAGAAAAAGTCCACCTCGGCGGCCAGCGCGGGCGCCTGCCAGACCGCCGCCGGGACCTCGATCATGATCCCGAGCGGCACCTGGCGCGCGAACGCCACCCCCTCGCGCTCGAGCGCCTCGCCCGCAGCGGTCACCACCGCCTTGCAGCGGCGCACCTCGTCGAGGCTGGTGATCAGCGGGAAGAGGATCCGCACCGGCCCGTGCACGCCGGCCATCAGGATCGCCTCGATCTGGGTGCGGAAGATCTCCGGGTTCTCGAGCGTGAACCGCACCGAGCGCAGCCCCATGAACGGATTCTCCTCGTGCGCCTGTGCCGCGTACGGCAGGTGCTTGTCTCCGCCGACGTCGAGCGTGCGAATGGTGACCGGCGCGCCGGCGAAGCGCTCGACGACGCGGCGGTAGAGCCGGTACTGGTCCTCGCGGTCGGGGAAGTCCTCGCGCACCATGTAGGGGAACTCGCTGCGGTACAGGCCGACCCCGTCGGCGCCGTTGCGCAGCGCGACGTCCACGTCGCTGATCAGCCCGATGTTCGCGCGCATCGTCACGCGGACCCCGTCGACGCTGAGCGCCGGCCGGTCGCGCAGCCCCTCGAGGCGGTCGCCCTCGCGGCGCCGCTCCACCTCGAGGCGGCGGTACTCGGCGGCGACGACTTCGCCGGGGTTGATGTAGACGGATCCGGAGTTCGCGTCGAGGATCAGCCGGTCCCCCGGCGCAATGGCCCGCAGCGCACCCTTGACCCCCATCAGCGCCGGGATGCCCAGTGAGCGTGCCATGATTGCGGCGTGCGAGGTGGCCTCGCCGCGCTCGGTGACGATGCCGCTCACGCGCACGGGGTCGAGGGCGGCCATGTCGGACGGGAGCAGTTCCGCGGCGACGAGGATGCCCTCTGCGGCGAGTGCCGGGTCCGGGGTGTCGCGGCCGGCCAGGTGCGCGAGGATGCGCCGGCCGATGTCGCGGATATCGGCGGCGCGCTCGCGCAGGTAGGGGTCTTCCATCCGCCCGAAGGCCTCGAGGTACTCGGCAACCGCCATCTTGACCGCGGTCGCCGAACCGTGTCCGCGCACCACCTCCCGGTGCAGCTTGTCGAGGAAGCCGCGGTCCTCGAGCACCATCAGGTGCGTGTGGAAGATCCCGGCTTCGGTCTCGGCGAGACGCCCGGCGACTTGCTTTTCCAGCAGGATCGTCTGGACGCGCGTCTCTTCGAGGGCCTTGTCCAGGCGCGCCGATTCGCCCGTGGGATCGGCCTGCGCGGCGCTGGCCACCTCGACCGAGTGCTGCAGCTCGTCCATGAGGTTCGCCGTCCCCAGGGCGAAGCCGGGGCTCGTGCCGGTGCCGCGGAGCAACTGCTCGATCCCCGGTCCCCGCCCCTCCTCACCGGCCGGAACGCCGCCACGGCGCAACCGCTCGAGCTCGCCGGCGTAGCGGCGGGCAGCCTCCTCGGTGCGCCGCACCGAATCGAGGAGGCGGGCATTCACGACGATCGCGGCCACCTGGTAGGAGATCGAAGAGAGGGCGCTGGTCTCCTCGGCGGTAAACTCGCGCGGCTCGCGGGTCTGCAGCACCAGGACGCCGACGGGCTCGCCGCGGTCGAGGAGCGGGACGCCGATGAAACTGTGAAAACGCTCCTCTCCCGTTTCCTTGAAATGGCGGTACAGCGGGTGCTCCTGCGGCTCGCGCACCGCGACAACGTGCCGCTCGCGCGCAACGAACCCGGTGAGCCCCTCGTCGATCGTCATCCGAACCTTGCCGACGGCTTTCTTCGCGAGGCCGTGGCTGGCCCGCAGCACGAGCGTCTGGCCGTCCTCGGCAAGCAGGTAGATCGAGCAGACGTCGGTGCCCGCGCGCCGCGCGACCAGGTCCGCGATGTTGCGCAGCGTCTCGTCGAGATCGTGCGAGTGCAGAATCAGGCGGCCGATGTCCTCGAGCGTGGCGACGCCGAGCGGCTCTTTCTTCCGGGGGGGCATGCGGGCATTATAGCAGGCCGCTGAAAAAGGCCCATCTGCTGCTTCGCAAGCCTTGCATCTGGACCTTTTTGAGCAGCCCGCCGATTCTCCAGCGTATACTCTCGTGCATGATCCGTATCAACCGGCGGGAATTCAAGGAGCTGGTCCGCGAGGCGCTCACCGGCCTGCCCGACGAGTTCGCGGCCGCAATGAAAAACGTCGCAGTCGTCGTCGAGGAGCAGCCGACCGAGGAGGAGCTCGAGTTGCTCGGGCTCGATCCGGAGCAGGACGACCTCTTCGGTCTCTACCAGGGCGTGCCGCTGCCGGAGCGCGGCCCGGACGCGCCGGTGCTCCCCGACCGTATCGCAATCTACCGCCTGCCGATCCTCTGGGCGTGCGAGACGAGGGCGGAAGCGGTAACGGAGGTGCGCACGACCGTGATCCACGAGCTCGGGCACTACTTCGGATTGGGCGACAGCGAGTTGCCGGAGTAGGCGCCGCTGCCCAACGGCCGGGAGCTTCCCGTCCGCCGCGCCGGGCGACGGTCGATCCAGCCCGGCTCTGCCGCCATTTTCCGGCCGAAAAAGACACCATGACCATTTCAGCAAATGCTGAAACATGCCAATATGCTGAAATCTTCCGGCAGCGCACTTGACTTGATCATACCCCGACCGCAGAATCGCAGGAACTTGTTGAAAATAGAGGTGGATATGGCTCCATGGCCGTAAAGGACCTCAGCGAACGGGACATTTGCACCAAGTTCATCACGCCGGCGATTGTCAAGGCGGGGTGGGATGTCCACTCCCAGATTCGCGAGGAGGTCAGCTTCACCAAAGGACGGATCATCGTCCGTGGCAAGCTGGTAACCCGGGGCAAGGGCAAGCGGGCCGACTACATCCTCTACTACAAGCCGAACATCCCGCTCGCGCTGATCGAGGCGAAAGATGGCAGCAACGCCGTCGGCGCCGGGATGCAGCAGGCACTGGAATACGCCGCGACCCTCGACATTCCGTTCGTCTTCTCATCCAATGGCAGCGGCTTCGTTTTTCACGACCGGACGGGACAGAGCGAGCTGGCCGAGACAACGCTTTCTCTCGATGCCTTCCCCTCCCCCGAACAACTCTGGATTCGATATCGAGCCTGGAAGAACCTCGCACCCGCGCAAGAAGAGGTTGTCCTCCAGAACTACTACGAGGATCCGGGGGGCAAGGAGCCGCGCTACTACCAACGCATCGCGATCAACAAAGCCATCGAGGCGATCGGCGCGGGGCAGCAACGCCTGCTCCTTGTCATGGCCACGGGTACCGGCAAAACCTACACCGCCTTCCAGGTCATCTGGCGCCTCTGGAAGGCCGGCCGCCGGAAACGCATTCTCTACCTCGCCGACCGCAACGTCCTGATCGACCAGACGATGGTCAACGACTTTCGCCCCTTCGGCTCCGCTATGGCCAAGCTCAGCACCGCCTCGAAGACCATCGAGCGCGAGGACGGCACCGCGGTCCGGCTCCCCACCGCCGTCGACCGTAAACAGCGGCGCATCGACACCTCCTACGAGATCTACCTCGCCCTCTACCAGGCGATCACCGGCCCCGAGGAGCGACAGAAGCTCTTCCGCGAACTCTCCCCCGATTTCTTCGACCTCATCGTCATCGACGAGTGCCACCGCGGCAGTGCGGCGGCGGATTCGGCCTGGCGGGAGATCCTCGATCACTTCTCCTCCGCCACGCAGATCGGGCTGACCGCGACGCCGAAGGAGACCGAGTACGTCTCCAACATCCACTATTTCGGCGAACCCGTGTACACCTACTCCCTCAAGGAAGGGATCCGCGACGGCTTCCTCGCACCCTACAAGGTGGTAAAGGTCCACTTCGACCTCGACGTGGAGGGCTACCGCCCGGCCCGCGGCGAGATCGACAGGTACGGCTACGAGATAGAAGACCGGATCTACAACCAAAAGGATTTCGACCGCAATCTCGTGATCGACGAGCGCACGCGCCGCGTCGCCGGCCGGGTGACCGAGTTCCTGAAGGAGAGCGGTGACCGCTATCAGAAGACCATCATCTTCTGCGTGGACACCGAGCACGCCGCCCGGATGCGCCAGGCGCTGATCAACGAGAACCAGGACCTGGTGCTCCAAAACCCGCGTTATGTCATGCGCATCACCGGCGACGACCCCGAGGGCCAGGCGCAGCTCGGCAACTTCATCGACCCGGAGGCGCGGTTCCCGGTGATCGTCACCACCTCGCGGCTGCTCTCCACCGGCGTCGACGCCCAGACATGCCGGCTCATCGTCCTCGACCGCGAGGTCGGCTCGATGACCGAGTTCAAGCAGATCGTCGGCCGCGGTACCCGCGTCCACGAGGACACGAAGAAGTACTACTTCACGCTGATCGACTTCCGCAAGGCTACGAACCACTTCGCCGATCCGGATTTCGATGGCGAGCCGGTGCAGATCTATGAGCCGGGAGATGCGGATCCGGTCAGCCCGCCGGACGATGTGCCGCCGACAGCCGATGGGGAGGATCCGATCCCGCCCGAACCGGGCAACGACGAGGTAATTGTCGACGGCCAGCCCTGGCCCACGGATATCAGCCTTCCCCCAGGCGACTCCAATGAGCACCCGTCCAAGTACTACATCCGCGGCCATGAAGTCCGCATCCTCACCGAGCGGATCGAATACCTCGACGAAAACGGAAAGCTCGTCACTGAGAGCCTCCGCGACTACTCAAAGCGAACCCTGCGCAAGCACTTCGCCAGCCTCGACGCCTTCCTCGGCCGCTGGAACGCCGCCGAACGCAAGGAAGCCGTCATCGAGGAGCTGGAGAACGAGGGTCTCCTGCTGGAGCCACTCGCGGACGATGTCGGGAAGGACCTCGATCCCTTCGACCTCATCTGCCACGTCGCCTTCGACCAGCCGCCGCTCACCCGGCGCGAGCGCGTCGACAACGTCCGCAAGCGCGACGTTTTCACCCGGTACGGCGAGCAGGCCCGCGCCGTGCTCGAAGCGCTGCTCCAGAAGTACCAGGACCAGGGGATCGCCGACCTCGACGACCCGCAGATCCTCAAGATCGCCCCCTTCGACAC
>CAZEOK010000129.1:0-7443 GCA_964513745.1 uncultured bacterium | reverse complement strand
GGGTGCAGAAGCTCACCGACGACTTCACCGCGCAGGTCAACCAGACGATCGAGAAAAAGGAAAAGGAGATCATGGAGATATGACCCGGTGCGGCCGCCCCGGCCCCGGTCGTCTCCAGCAGCTCCTTGTACCGTGAATCGGCATCCCGAGTCCTGGCCGCGCCACGTGGCCGTCATCATGGACGGCAACGGCCGCTGGGCCCGGCGCCGCCACCTGCCCCGGATCGAGGGGCACCGTGCCGGGATTAAATCCGTCCGGGCCGCGATGGAAGTCTGTCGCGAACAGGGCATCCCGTACCTCACTCTCTACACCTTCTCGCTCGAGAACTGGCAGCGACCGCAGGCCGAAGTCGACGATCTGATGCGGCTGCTGCACCGCTATCTCAGCCGTGAGGCGAAGAAGCTGTCCGAGAACCGCATCCGTTTCCGCGCTCTGGGCCGGCTTGGTCTGCTGCCGCCGAAGGTCCGGGCGAAAGTCGCGGAGATCACCGCAGCGACGGCTGGCAACGAACGACTCAATCTCAGCCTCGCACTGAGCTACGGCGGCCGTGCCGAGATCATCGACGCGATCAACGCGTGTGCCGCGGAGCGAGCCGCGCGCGGGGCGCAGGTGGCGCAGCTTAGCGCGGCCGATATCGCAGCGCACTTGTACGCCCCCGATGTCCCGCCGCCCGATCTGATGATCCGAACCAGCGGGGAGATGCGTCTGTCGAATTTTTTGCTTTGGGAGTCGGCGCACACGCGACTGGTTTTCGTCCCGGACTATTGGCCCGACTTCAGCGCAAAGCGGCTCACGGCGGTGCTCGCCGCCGAGCGCGCGCGTTGGGCGGCGGAGGCCGGGGTGGCGTGAAGACGCGGATTTTCACGGCAATTGTTGGCATCCCGCCCGTGCTCGCGGCCGTTTTCCTCGCCGGCCAGGCGCTCTTCGGGGCGATCGTGCTGGCGCTGGCGCTCGTCGCACTGCACGAGTATCTCAGAGTCTGTGCCGTGGAGCCTCTTGTCGCGGCGGCGATCCTGGGGTGCGCGGTGCCCGTGCTGGCCGCCGTGCCTGTCGGCGCTGCGCCCGGGGTCGGGGCCGCGGCGCTGCTGGCGCTCGTGGTGCTCTCGCTCTGGCGGGTCGAGGATCCCGCCCGCCGCTTCCGGGGACTCGCCGAGGGCGTCCTCGGCCTGGCCTACATCGGCTACGCCATGGGGTGTCTCTGGGCGCTGCGTATGGAGATCCCGCACGGTGCGGCGTGGGTGTTCCTCGTCCTGGCCGCCACCTGGGTTGGGGACAGCGCTGCGTACTTCATCGGATCGCGATTCGGCCGTCGACGGTTCGCCCCTTCCCTGAGTCCGAACAAGACCTGGGCGGGGGCGGCGGGCGGACTCGCCGGTTCGCTCGCCGGCGGCCTTGCGACCTCCCCGCTTTTCGGAAGCCCCGTCCCGCTCCTGCTGGTAGCGGCGACCAGTCTCGCGGTGGGCCTGACCGGCCAACTCGGCGACCTCTTCGAGTCCCTCTGGAAGCGCGCCAAGGGCGTGAAGGACTCGGGGAACCTCATTCCCGGGCACGGGGGTATTCTCGACCGGATCGACAGCCTCCTGCTGGGCATTCCGGCCGGCTATCACATCGTGCGAATCTGGGGGCAGTGACCGAGGTGCGGCGGATCGCGATTCTTGGCTCGACCGGGTCGATCGGCGAAAGCGCTCTCGACGTCGTTCGCGCTTCGGGCGGTCGGCTCGGCATTGCGGCTCTCGCTGCGGGATCAAACTGGAGGCGGCTCGCCGTTCAGGCCCGCGAATTCCGACCCTACCTCGCCGCTGCCGCCGACGCCGCTGCCGCGCGCGAGCTGGAGCGCGAACTCGCCGGCAGCGGGATCAGGGTCGTCTCAGGCCGCGAAGGCCTGGAGCAGGTGGCGACGCTCGCGGCGGCCGATGTCGTCCTGTCGGCGATCGTGGGCGCCGCCGGTATTCTGCCGACGCTCGCGGCAGCTCGCTGCGGGAAGACGATTGCCCTCGCGAACAAGGAATCGCTGGTTGCTGCGGGCAGCCTGATCACGGCGGCGGTGCGGGATGCCGGCGGGACCCTGCTGCCGGTGGACAGCGAGCACAGCGCGCTTTTCCAGTTGCTGGCCGGCCGGAATTCATCCGAGGTTACCCGCATCGTGCTCACCGCGTCGGGCGGACCATTCTTCCGACGCTCGGGCAGTCTCGACGAAGTCGCCCCCGAAGATGCGCTGCGTCACCCGAGTTGGAGCATGGGGGCGAAGGTGACCATCGACTCTGCCACGCTGATGAACAAGGGGCTCGAGGTCATCGAGGCGCACTGGCTCTTCGGGGTGCCGCTCGAGAGGATCGCGGTCGTGATCCACCCCCAGAGCATCGTCCACGGGGCGGTGGAACTGACCGACGGCGCACTGCTCGCGCACCTGTCGCCCGCCGACATGCGCATCCCGATCGCCGCGGCGCTGTACCACCCGGTTCGCGTCCCGCTTCCCTGGCAGCGGATCGATCTGGCGACGATCGGCAGCCTGGAGTTCCTCCCACCCGATAACGCCCGCTTCCCGGCTCTCGATCTGGCGTATGCGGCGTTTGCGCGCGGCGGCATCGCCCCCGCGGTGCTGAACGCGGCGAACGAGGTCGCCGTGCAGGCATTTCTCGAGCGTCGCCTGCGCTTCACCGCCATCCCGGAGGTTGTCGCCCGTGTGCTCGCGGGTGTCGCCGACGATGCGCGGGTTCCCGGGATCGACCGGGTGCTGGCCGCCGACGCCGCAGCCCGCGAGGCGGCCGCAGAGACGATCAGCACCATGCAATCACCACGGAGGGGCCAGTGATAAGCATCCTGACAGCGATTCTCGTGCTCTCGGTGCTCGTGCTCATACACGAGCTGGGGCACTTCGCCGCAGCGCGCCGGCTCGGCGTCGGCGTCATCAAGTTCTCCATCGGCTTCGGCCCGCGCGTCTGGGGATTCGTCCGCGGCGGGACCGAGTACGTGTTTTCGGCTTTTCCGCTCGGCGGGTTCGTCAAGATGGTCGGCGAACACGAGCAGGAGCATGACGGGGACGCGACGGCGCCCGCCGATGCACCCGCTCCGGACCCGGCCCTGTCCTTCGAGAACAAGTCGGTCTGGGCCCGGATGGCGATCATCGTGGCCGGCCCCGCGGCCAACGTCCTTTTTGCCGTGCTTGTCTTCTGGGTCGTGTTCATGGCCGGGGTGCCGATGCTTCTCTCCGAGATCGGTACCGTGCAGCCGAATTACCCGGCCGCGGACGCTGGTCTGCGACCGGGAGACGTGATCACCGCAATCGACGGGCGCGCGATCAGCACGTGGGAGGACCTTACGGCCGTTGTACACTCCAGCGGCGGAATCGAGCGGGTGTTTACGGTTCGCCGTGGCGACGAGACGATGACGCTGCGGATAACGCCGCGACCATCGCCCTCGAGCACCGTGTTCGGCGAGGCCGCGACCGTGGGGCTGGTGGGCATCACCCCGGCCGAAAAATTCATGACGATGCGCTACGGGCCGCTCGACGCAGCGGCCCTGAGTATCGGCCGGACGGGGGAGATCATGCGCCTGACCCTGGTCGGGATCGCCAAGATCTTCCAGAGGATCGTGCCGGCGAACACGATCGGCGGGCCGATCATGATCGTGCAGATGGCTGGTCAGCAGGCCCAGGCGGGCGCGATGAACCTGATCTTTTTCAGCGCGTTCCTCTCGATTTCCCTCGGCCTGTTCAACCTTTTCCCGATTCCGGTCCTCGACGGCGGGCAGATCTGGTTCCTGCTCGTCGAGGCCATGCGGGGAAGGCCGTTGAGTCGCCGCGTCAAGGAGATCACCCAGCAGATCGGCCTCGGGTTGCTGGTGATGCTGATGCTCTTCGCCTTCTACAACGACATCACCCGGGTCGTCACCGGGAACTGGGGTCATTGAGGTGGTGCCGGTCAGGAAGCGGACGCGCGCCGTGCGGGTCGGGGCGCTGACCCTCGGCGGCGGGTCGCCAGTGCGCGTCCAGTCGATGACCAAGACCGATACTCGCGACGTCGGCGCCACCGTGCGGCAGGCCCGGGCGCTGGGGCGCGCCGGGTGCGAGATCGTCCGGATCGCCGTTCCCGACCACGGGACAGTCGCGGCCTTCGCCGCCATCCGGGCCAAGGTGTCGTTGCCGCTGGTCGCCGACATTCACTTCGACCACACGCTCGCGATCGCCTGCATCGAGGCGGGCGCCGACAAGGTGCGGATCAATCCCGGCAACATCGGCGGCACGGCCAGGATGCAGGAGGTCGCGCGGCGCGCCGGCGAGCGGGGCTGCGCGATACGCGTCGGGGTCAATGCCGGGTCGCTGGAGAAGGAGCTGCAGATCAAGCACGGCGGTGCGACGCCGGCCGCGCTCGTCGAGAGCGCCGTGCGCGCCGTCCGGGACCTCGAGGCGGTGGGCTTCACCGGGATCGTCGTTTCACTCAAGGCATCGAGCGTTCTGCACACGATCGCCTCCTACCGGCTGGCTGCGCGCGTCCTGCGCTACCCGTTGCACCTGGGCGTGACGGAGGCCGGCTGGGGTCTGGCCGGCATCGTCAAGTCGGCGGTCGGCATGGGCGCGCTGCTCGCGGACGGGATCGGCGACACGCTGCGCGTTTCGCTCACCGACAACCCGATCGAGGAGGTGCGCGTGGCCCGCGAAATCCTCTCGTCGGTGGGGCTGCGCCGTGAGGGCGTGGAGATCATCTCCTGCCCCACCTGCGGCCGCTGCGGCATCGACCTGAAGCGCGCGGCCCGCGCGGTGCGCCGCCGGCTCGCGGACGTCACGACGCCGCTGACCGTGGCCGTCATGGGCTGTCCGGTCAATGGGCCGGGCGAGGCGAAGGCCGCGGATGTCGGTCTGGCCGGGGGGAAGGGGAAAGCCGTGATCTTCAGTCGCGGGCGGATATTGAAAACCGTCCCGGATTCGCGCATGATCGACGCGTTGACCGAGGCGGTTCGTGAGCACGTCGAGCGCCTGGGCCAGGACAAGGGACGGGGGTAGGCAGCGCATGCTCAAGCGCAGGAGCGAACGGCGGGCGGTTACGCGGCAGGAGCACGAGACGCTCCAGATCGTGGCCTTCAGGGTTGGCGACGAGATCTACGGTCTCGACATCGCCGCCGTTCTCGAGATCAACGTCCTGCAACCTGTCACCAAGGTGCCGCAGGCGCTCTCCTTCGTCGAAGGGGTCATCCACGTGCGTGGGGCGATCATTCCCGTGATCGACCTGGCCCGCCGCTTCGGGCTGGCGCCGATTGTCCCCGGCCGGCAGACCAGGATCATCATTGCCAGCCTGCGCGGCCAGAGCGTCGGCTTCATCGTCGACGCGGTCACCGAGGTTGTCCCGATCCCCGTCAAGTCGATCGGCCCGGCGCCGCCCTTGACATTCGATCGGACGGGCAAGTTCATCACGGGCATGGTGCGCGTCGGCGAGCGGTTGATCAGCATCCTCAGCATCGACCGGCTCCTCTCCACCGAGGAGATCGGCCAGCTCCAGCAGCAACAGTCACTCTTCTAGTCGCGGAGGAGACCCGATGCGATTTTCCACGTACCTGATCCCGACCCTGCGCGAGGACCCCGCCGAGGCCGAGATCGTCAGCCACCGCCTGATGCTGCGGGCGGGGATGATCAGACGCACCGCCGCGGGCATTTATTCCCATCTGCCGCTCGGTCTGCGCGCGCTGCGCAAGGTCGAGGGGATCGTGCGCGCCGAAATGGACCGCGCCGGCGCCCTCGAGGTCTTCCTCCCCGTGCTCTCGCCGGCCGAACTGTGGCGCGAGACCGGCCGCTGGGAGGTCTACGGCAAGGAGCTGATGCGCCTGCGCGACCGGCACGACCGCGAGTTCTGTCTCGGGCCGACACACGAGGAGGTCATCACCGACCTCGTGCGGCGCGACATCCGCTCCTGGCGCCAGCTGCCCGTGAACCTCTACCAGATCCAGACGAAGTTCCGCGACGAGATCCGCCCGCGCTTCGGCCTGATGCGCGGCCGCGAGTTCGGCATGAAGGATGCCTACAGCTTCGACCGCGACGAGGCCGGGGCCGAAGAGAGCTACCGCCAGATGTTCGCCGCCTACACGCGGATCTTCGAGCGTTGCGGCCTGCGGTTCAAGGCCGTGGAGGCCGACTCCGGGCAGATCGGCGGCTCCTTCTCGCACGAGTTCATGGTGCTCGCCGACACCGGCGAGGACGCGGTCGTGACGTGCACGGCCTGCGGCTATGCCGCGAACCTCGAGAAGGCGCAGGTCGCGACGCCCGCGGCAGCCGCGGCGTCGGAGGCACGACCGCGCGCGCGGGTCGCAACCCCGGCAATGCGCACGGCGGACGAGGTCGCCGCCTTCCTCGGCGTCGGCGCCGACCGGCTCGTCAAGACGCTGCTTTTCGACGCCGGCGGCGAGATCGTCGCCGTCCTCGTGCGCGGCGACCACCAGGCCAACGAGACCAAGATCAAGAACATCCTCGGCGGACGCGAGGTCACTCCGGCCACGCCTGACCAGGTCGTCAAGGCAACAGGTGCCCCCGTCGGTTTCGCGGGGCCGGTGGGTCTGACGGGCATACCGATCTTCGCCGACCGGCACGTGGAGGCGCTCGCGGGCTTCATCGTCGGGGCCAACGAGGCCGATGCGCACTTCGTCGACGTCTGTCACGGGCGCGATTTCACCGTAGCAGCCTGGGCCGACCTGAAGAGCGCCGAACCCGGAGATCCCTGCCCGAAATGCGGCAAGCCGCTCGAGATCGTCCGCGGCATCGAGGTCGGACACGTCTTCAAGCTCGGCACGAAGTACACGCAGGCGATGCAGGCGACCTACCTCGACGAGGCCGGACGGGAGCAGGTGATCGTGATGGGTTGCTACGGGATCGGCACGGGGCGCACGGTTGCCGCTTCGATCGAGCAGAACCACGACGCGGACGGCATCGTCTGGCCGGTCCCCCTCGCGCCGTTCCCGGTCCACCTGGTGACGCTCAGCGAGACCGACGCCGCCGTCCGGGCGGAGGCCGAGCGGCTCGTCACCGCCCTGGAGGCGCGCGGGATCGAGGTCCTCTGGGACGACCGGGAGGAGCGCCCGGGTGTCAAATTCAAGGACGCCGACCTCCTCGGGATGCCGCTGCGGGTGGTTCTGGGTGGCAAGTCTCTGGCGAAGGGCGTCGGCGAGCTGCGCGTGCGCCGCACCGGCGAGAAGTCGGAGGCGCCGCTCGCCGACCTGGCTGCGACCGTGGAGCTGTTGCTTGCGACTCTAACCTAAGCGTTATCGGCCGGCGGAGGGTGGCGCGAAGCGGGGGCCCCCACCACACGGACCGTAGGGAGTACGGTGGGGGTGCGTAGCGACAGGGCCCCGCAGCCTGCACGGGGCCCTGAGGTTCCGTTAACTAGACCGCGTACTTCGCGACCAGGTCGCCGACCTGGCTCGTGCTCTTGCCCATCCTCCCGGCGCCGAGCGACGTGAGAT
>CAZEOK010000128.1:0-7477 GCA_964513745.1 uncultured bacterium | reverse complement strand
AGCACGGTGCTGTTCGTCGGCTACCAGGCGGTCGGGACGCTCGGGCGGCAGATCCTCGACGGGAACCCCGAGGTCCGGCTCTTCGGCCAGGTGCGCCCGGTGCGGGCCAAAATCGAGAGCATCCCCGGTTTTTCGGCACACGCCGACCGCGACGAACTGACGCGCTGGCTCTCCGGGATGCAGAAACCGCCGCGCCGGGTCTTCGTGACGCACGGGGAGCCGGAGGCGGCCGGCGCATTCGCGCAGCACATCGGTGAGCACTTCGGCTGGCGGGCCTCCGTTCCTTCGTACCAGGAGACGGCGCTGCTCGAAAATTAGCACACGTCATTCGGGAGGGCTTTTTGCGCCCCGGCGGCGTTGTTCCTCGCGGCGCCTGTGCGGCGCACGGGAGGGCGCCGCCGCGCGCGCTCATCACTGCCTTGCCGGAACACAAAAATCCGCTCCCGACAGACGCGCGCAGCGAAGGTTTGGACCGCAATTCGATTATGGCAGTTGGCTATCGGCGAGGAAGCGCGCCGCCAACCGCTGTGCGATCAGCGGCGCGTTGCCGCCGGCACGGTTGTTGACGATCACCGTGACGTGGCGCTCCTCGGCGATGGCACGGCGCATGATCGCCGCCGCCTCCTCGAGCATCCTCTCGGAGAGCATCCCTTCCACGAGCCGGTCGAACGGCCAGGCCTTCGCGTAGGAGTCCTCGTACCGCATCCCGTGCGGCGTCAGCAGGCGGATCAGCACCTCGCTGCCGGCGTTGAAGAACCGCTCCCCCGCCCGCGAGAACTGCTCGGCGAGCGTCGGCAGCCAGGTCCAGTGCGAGAGCACCTGCCCGACCCCCAGCCGCGCGAGGACGTCGAAGACCGGGGGCGCCAGGTAAGCATCCGTCCGCAGTTCCAGGTGATAACGCCGGTCCGAGGGGATGCGCCGGAAGAAACGCTCGAGGTCCGCCGCCTCATCCTCCACGGGGTCGCGCTCGGCGGCCCGCCGGTACTCCTGTTCGAGGAGGATCGCCGCGAGGTGCTCGTGAAGCAGCTTGACGGCCGGCGCGTAGAAACGTCGCGTGAACAGGTCGGCGTCCAGGTAGTCGGGATTGGCGACGAAACCGCCCCCCCGATGCAGCCGCGGCGCGACCACCGCCTGAGGGGCCTTGAGGACGACCCGGTCGCCGTCCTTCAGGTGACCGGCATAGGTTCGCAGCAGGTGGAACGTCTCCGTCGGGTGAAGATGCTCGTCGAGGAGCGGCCGGTAGAACGTGGCGTCCAGCTCCAGGACCCCGAAGTGTCCGAAGTATTCCTCGACGCTCCCGACCGGGAGGATCTCCTCGACGAAGGAGCGGCCCCCGACCTCGTGGCTGCGGCGCGTGACGTGCCCCGCGTAGCGGCCGGGCGTGTAGATCTGGCCGGACCAACCCGCGTAGCGGTCGGTCGCGGTGCCGATGTCGACCTGCGGGTGCAGGTCCCGGAAAAAAAAGTCCGTGGCCTTCCTCAGCCGCCGATACGCGCGAGCTTCTCGTGGACGAAGCTGACGTGCCGGCGCTCCTCGGCGATCACCTTCTCGAGCAGGGTCCTGGCCTCCGGCCACGGGGCGTGTGCCAGCAGCTCATGATAGAAAAGAATGCTGTCCTTTTCCAGGCGCAACGCCAGGCGCAGGAGTTCAGCGACACCGCGCAGGCCCGCGACAGCCGCCTCCGCCGATCCCTTCGTCGGGAAAACCGCGGAGTCGACGTAGGCCCTGAAAAAAGAGGAGACCTCCGCATCAAGCAGCCAGAGCTCAGCGTCGGGATCCCCCTCGCGCGCGGCCAGATCGCCGTAGAGGCGCCGGAAGGTCTCGATGTGCTGGTGCTCCTTTTCCCGGAGAAACGCGAAGAGCTTCCTCATCTCCGGTTCCCCGGTCTTCTGCTCGGCAAGCGAATAGAACCTGATGCCCTCCTCCTCCATCATCAGGGCCACTTCGACTGCTTCCAGGACGCTGAAGTTCTTCATGCTCATCGTCGCGCTCCTCGCCTGACCGGCAATCCCCGCCACCCGAACATGTTGCGGGCAGCATTCTAACAGGCTGCAGGGCAAGCCGAAATGGCAGGTTGCTGTAAGGGGACTCGTTGCGACGGTAAGACGCGCTGGACAGGATGACGCGAGGCGGGGAATCACTCCCCGCAGCCGTTTCCGCGCCTCCGGGCGATAGCCCGAGGGGCCCGGACGGATCGCCGGACCCTCCTGTTGCCGAAACCCGGGGAAGGGCTACGACTTCTCGCGAAGCGCGAAGTTCTTGATGAACTGCTCGAGCTGGATGCCGAGCGAGACGCATTTGATGCCATTCATGCAGTCGTCGGCATCCTGGCGCTCGAGGTGCGTCGTCATCTCGTGACTCCCCTTGTGCAACTTCACGACGTAGGCGTCCTTCTCTTCGTCGAACACCAGGTTCGCCGCGATACCGTGCCCCTCCAGTTCGGGGTGGATCTCCAGGATCTTTTCCTTCAGCCCGACGATGGTATAACCCATGGCGTCTCCCTCCGTCTGTTCCGGCTTCGCCGCGCGCGGGGAATCCCGCCCGCTATTTCACGTCCTTTTCATAATCTTTTCCTGTTGCAGCCGCGATGTCAACTCTGGAGAGCGCACCGCCGGGGGCGGAAACTTCTGACCTTTTTCGACCGCCACCTGCGCGACCACGGCGACACTCCCTCACGGGGCGGCGCAGCCACGCCCGGCGAGCAGGTCGATGCCGAGGCGCTTGAGCAGATTCAGCCCGCCCTCCATCGCGAAGGCCTTCGGGAAGCCGTGCGCGCAAAGCAGCACCTGGCTCTCGAAGGAGCGGATCCCCGAGTCGCAGATGGTCACGATCGTGCGCTCGCACGGCAGCTCGCCGAGACGACCCGCAAGCTGCTGGTAGGGGATGTTCACCCAGCGGCCGGGGTAGCGCGCCAGGTACGGGGCGGCGGCTTTCGGCGCGTTCGTGTCGAGGAAGATCGCGTCGCTTTGCGGGTCGCGCAGCAGCTCGAGCGCATCGCCGGCCGTCATCCGGCGATAGAGGCCGTCGAGCAGGTTGCCCGCGGTGTTGCCGAGCGCGTTGAGCGTGTCCATCGCCGAGGAAAACGGGGGCGAGTACGCCAGCTCGAGCGTGCCGATGTCTTCCACTGTCGGCGAGTGCCTGAGCAGCGCGGCGACTGCGTCGACGCGTGCAAGCAGCGCGTCGTTCGCAGGACCCGCACCCTGGAAGCCGAGGACGCGGCGCGTGGCTCGATCGACGACGAGCTGCAGCACCAGCAACGCCTTGCCCGGCATGAAGTGCGCCCGATCGTAGCCGACGACGAGGGCGCGCTCGGCATCGAACCCCGCCGCGATGGCTTGCTCCTGCGTCGGCCCGGCCGCTGCAAGCGCGGTGTCGAAGATCTTCACGACGAAGCTGCCGACGACGCCGTCGAAGCGCGCCGGCTTGCCTGCGATGTGGTCGGCGATCACCCGTCCCTGCCGGTTCGCAAGCGAGCCGAGCGGGGCGTAGGCGGGCAGGCCGGTCACCAGCGAGCGGGTCTCGACGCAATCCCCGCCCGCGTAAATCGCCGGATCCGAAGTCTGCAGGTGCTCGTTGACGGCGACCCCGCCGAGCGAACCGACGGTCAGGCCGGCCTCGCGGGCGAGCGCCGCGCTCGGCCGCACCCCGGTGGCGACCACGACCAGCTCGGCGGGAAGCGTGCGCCGGTCGGTGACGACGCTGCGCACCTTGCCCCCCTCGCCCTCCAGCCGCAGCAGCGACTCCCCGGTGTGCACCGAGACGCCTTTGGCGCGCAGCGTGGCCTCGGCGATGCCCGCGATGTTCGCGTCGAAAAGCTGCGGCAGCAGGTGGCCGAGCCGCTCGACGACGGCGGTCTTCAGGTTCCAGACATCGGCGAGCGCCTCGGTCACCTCGAGGCCGATCGCCCCGCCGCCGACGACAACCGCGTGCCTGACCTCCTCGGTGATCAGGGCGCGCTTGAGATCGAGGGCGTTCTGGAGGTTGTGGACGAAGAAGACGTTCCCGAGCTCGCGCCCCGGCACGGGCGGCGCAACGCTGACGCTCCCCGTGGCGAGCACGAGCCGGTCGTACGGCAGTTCGCTCCTGGCGCCACTTTCGAGATCATCGACCGTCACCACCCGGCGCGACCGGTCGACCGCGACGGCCCGCGTGCGCGGCAGGACGGTCACGCCCTTCGCCTCGCGGAAGAAGCGCGCGTCGCGCACCGCGTGAAAGCTCGTGGACATCAGCTGGGTCTCGTCCGGGACCTCGTCGGCGAGGTAGTACGGGATGCCGCAGCCGCCGTAGGAGATAAAACGGTCCTGGTCGACGACGGTGATCGACGCCTCGGGGAGCAGGCGCCGCAAACGACAGGCGACCTTCGGCCCAAGTGCAACCGCCCCGACGATAACGACACGCAACGCCACATTATTCTCCCGCGCCATCGCCTCTCCCCGGGCTCAGCCCTGCTTGATCCTGACGGCCGTGTAGGCGGCCATGGCCTTCGCGCGGGCCGAGGGGTGCTCGCCGACGATCGCCCGGGCGGTCTCCGGCTTGCCGGTGGCATCCTCGAAGCCGAGCGCCAGCAGTGACGGAACGACCACGACGGAACGTTTCATGCCGGTCTCCTTTCACCACGGGCCAGTGCCTTGACGAACTCGCGGTTCAGTTTTGCGATGAAGCGCGCCTTGATACCCTTCGGGCAGGCCGCCTCGCACTCGTAGTGGTTGCTGCAGTGTCCGAAGCCCTGCCGCAGCATCTCGTCGGTCATCGCGCAGACCCGCCGCGCGGCCTCGACGCGCCCCTGCGGCAGCGCCGCCAGGTGCGCTATCTTCCCTGCGGTCACCAGCATCGCCGCGCCGTTCGGGCAGGCCGCGACACAGGCGCCGCAGCCGATGCACTCGGCGGCGTCCATCGCCTCCTCCGCGTCGTCGCGCGGGACCAGCACCGCGTTGGCGTCGGGTACTCCTCCCGCGTGCACGGATACGTAGCCGCCGGCCCGGATCAGCGCGTCGAGCGCCGAGCGGTCGACCACCAGATCGCGGATCACCGGGAACGCGCGGGCCCGGAAGGGTTCGATGTAGATGGTGTCGCCGTCCCTGAAGTTGCGCATGTGCAGCTGGCAGACTGTCGTGCGCTTGCGCGGGCCGTGCGGCTGGCCGTTGATGACCTGCGAGCAGGCGCCGCAGATCCCCTCGCGGCAGTCGTGGTCGAAAGCCACCGGCTCCTCGCCACGGCGCACGAGCTCGTCGTTGAGCACGTCGAGCATCTCGAGGAACGACATCTCGGGGGAGACGTCCGAGGCCTCGTGGCGCTCCATGCGGCCGCGGTCGGCCGGGCCGCTCTGCCGCCAGATGAACAGGATCAGTCTCACTTGTAGTTCCTCACAGCCAACGGAACCGCCTCGAACGTCAGCGGCTCGACATGCACCTGCGGCTCCCGCTCCTGCCCCCGCCACTCCCACGCCGCGACGTGGCAAAAACGATCGTCGTCGCGCTTTGCCTCGCCGTCGGGCATCTGATGCTCGGTGCGGAAGTGGCCGCCGCAGGACTCGTCGCGGTAGAGCGCATCGCGGGCCAGCAGTTCCGCGAACTCGAGGAAGTCGGCGACGCGCCCGGCCCGCTCCAGCTCGCGGTTGAGCATCGCGCCGCTGCCGGCGACCCGCACGTCCCCCCAGAACTCCGCCCTCAACGCCGGTATCCGCGCCAGTGCCTCGCGGCAGCTCTGCGCGCTGCGTGCCATACCGACGTTCTCCCACATGATCTTCCCGAGCGCGCGGTGGAAATCGGTGATCGTGCGCCGCCCGTTGATGCCGAGGAGCTTCTTCGTAGCCGCCTCGACCTCGGCGCGTGAAGCCGCGAACGCCGGGTGGTCGGCCGCGACCGCACCGGGCCTGGCCTGCGCGAGGTGGTGCGCGATCGTGTACGGGATCACGAAGTAGCCGTCGGCGAGGCCCTGCATCAGCGCGCTCGCGCCCAGCCGGTTGGCGCCGTGGTCGGAGAAGTTCGCCTCCCCGAGCACGAACAGGCCGGGGATAGTGCTCTCGAGGTGGTAGTCCACCCAGAGGCCGCCCATCGTGTAGTGCGGCGCGGGGTAGATGCGCATCGGCACGGTGTACGCGTCCTCGCCGGTGATGCACTCGTACATCTCGAAGAGGTTGCCGTAGCGGCTCCTGATCGTCGCGACGCCGAGCCGCCCGATCGCCTCCGCGAAATCGAGGTAGACGCCGCGGCCGCCGGTGCCGACGCCGCGGCCCTCGTCGCAGACCTCCTTGGCCGCCCGCGAGGAGATGTCGCGCGGCGCGAGGTTGCCGAAGCTCGGGTACTTGCGCTCGAGCAGGTAATCGCGGTCGCCCTCGGGGATCTCTCCCGGAACGCGGGTGTCGCCGACTCGCTTGGGTACCCAGACGCGGCCGTCGTTGCGCAGCGATTCGGACATCAGAGTCAGCTTGGACTGGTGCTCGCCGCTGGCCGGGATGCACGTCGGGTGGATCTGCGTGTAGCAGGGGTTGGCTAAGTGCGCGCCGCGTTTGCACGCGCGCCAGGCCGCGGTCACGTTGCTGCCCTGCGCGTTGGTCGACAAGAAGAAGACGTTCGCGTAGCCACCGGTACAGAGGCAGACGGCGTCCGCGGCGTGCGACTCGATCTTTCCGCTCACCAGGTCGCGCACCGTGATGCCGCGGGCCGCGCCGTCGACCACCACCAGGTCGAGCATCTCGGTGCGCGGGTGCAACCGCACGGTGCCGGCGCCGACCTGGCGCATCAGGGACTGGTAGGCGCCCAGCAGTAGCTGCTGGCCCGTCTGCCCCCGTGCGTAGAACGTGCGCGAGACCTGCGCCCCGCCGAACGAACGGTTGTCGAGATAGCCGGCGTAGTCGCGCGCGAACGGCACGCCCTGCGCGACCGCCTGGTCGATGATGGCGCCGCTGACCTGCGCCAGGCGGTAGATGTTCGACTCGCGCGAGCGGAAGTCACCGCCCTTGACGGTGTCGCGGAAAAGACGCAGCACGCTGTCGCCGTCGTTCGGGTAGTTCTTCGCGGCGTTGATCCCCCCCTGCGCGGCGATGCTGTGGCCGCGGCGGGGGGAGTCCTGGAAGCAGAAGGCCTCGACCTGGTAGCCGAGTTCGCCGAGGCTTGCGGCAGCGGAGGCGCCCGCGAGACCAGTGCCGACGACGATCACCCGGTACTTGCGCTTGTTCGCAGGGCTGACGAGCCGCATCTCCTCGCGGCGGCGCTCCCACCGGGTCTCGATCGGGCCGCCGGGTGTCTTCCCATCGAGGGTCATGGCGGGTCCCCCGGCATGCTTCCCGTCCCAGTCCTCGGGGTCCTGACGCTGCGGTACCCTCCGCGCCACCCCTCCGCCGTTCCTGTGATGGGCACGGGCGGCGGCGGGGCGGTGACGGGCGGGCGCATGGCGGAGCGCGAGGGTACCGCAGCGGCCGGGCCGGAGCGTCCCCGCAGGGGCGAAACGCACTGTCTGAGCCCGCAGGGCGAGTTGT
>CAZEOK010000127.1:0-7480 GCA_964513745.1 uncultured bacterium | reverse complement strand
GATCTTCCACTACGAGGGGGTCTGCCACACCTACGTGGACGAGGCGGCCGACATCGCGATGGCAGTCAAGGTCTGCTTCAACGCCAAGGTGCAGCGGCCGGGGGTCTGCAACGCGATGGAGACGTTGCTGGCACACGAGAAGATCGCCCCGGCGTTCTTCCGGAAGATGCTCCCGCAGTACCGCGCGGCCGGGGTCGAGATCCGCGGCTGTGCGCGGACGAAGAAGCTCGCTCCGTGGGTCAAGGCGGCGAAACCGGATGACTTCGGCAAGGAGTTCCTCGCGCTGATCCTCGCCGTAAAGGTCGTCGGGTCGCTCGATGAAGCCATGGAGCATATCGCCCGCTTCGGCTCGATGCACACCGACGCCATCGTCACGCAGGACTACGCGCGGGCGCTGCGCTTCGTCGCCGAGGTCGACTCCTCGTCGGTCATCGTCAACGCCTCGACCCGGTTCTCCGACGGCTTCCAGTACGGGCTCGGCGCCGAGATGGGGATCTCCACGCAGAAACTCCACGCCCGCGGCCCGATGGGGCTCGAGGAGCTGACCTGCAGCAAGTTCGTGGTCTTCGGACAGGGACAGGTCCGGGAGTAGTCACCCCGGGCGGGCGGGGGCGTACGGCGCCGTGAGCGTTCTTTGCCGTGTTTTGCCGCTCCGTCTTGGCTGGCCGAACCTGCTCGCGGCGCTGCTCTGGCTCGGGCACCTCGCGGCCGCCGCACGCGCCGGGGCCTGGTCGCCGGCGAGCCCGGCCGATGCCGCAGGAGCCGTCCTCGGCCTTGTTGCGCTCGAGTTGCTCCTGCAGGGGCTGCGGGCCCCGCTCGGTCGTGCCCCCCGGGTCCGGGCCGGCGTCACCCTCGTGCTGCTTTTCCTCGCCAACGGGCTGTGGTCCTACCAGAGGCAGGCCCGGACGCCGTTCGGCTACGACATCCTTGTCCAGAACGTCGCCGAGATGGCCTACTTCGAGTCGTGGAAGGTCATCCTCAGCCGCATCGGTTGGATCGGACTGGCCGCCGGCATTGCGGGCGCCGCCCTGCTGCTCGTCGGCGAACGCCGCTGGCGTATCCTCTCGGGGGGCCGCGAGCAACAACCCGCCGCGTTCAAGGCCTTCGCCGCGCTTGGCCTCTTCGCCGCGCTGGCGATCTCGCCGCTGCCGGCCGCCGACGGCTTCACGCCCCTGGTCCGCAGCATCGGGCGCTACTACACCCAGGGGTACCCCGAAGTCCCCGAACCGCAGCCGGGGACGTATCCCCTCGTCAGGGAGGACCCGGCGGCGCTCGGTCGCACGGCGGTCGCGCCGCTGCCGGACATCGTGCTGCTGATGATGGAGTCCTTCGCCGCGAGCATGGTCGAGCGCCGGACGCCGGACGGCCGCGCGGTCACGCCGGTCTTCGACGCCTTCGCCCGGGATGGCGTCTTCGTCGAGCGCTTCTACAGCAACTCCATCCAGACGTCCAAGGGGCAATTCGCGACGCTCTTCTCGGCGATGCCGAGCATCCGCGGGAAGGAGTTCGAGCCCTTCGCCGGGCGGCGCTTCCTCTCGCTGCCGGCGCTGTTGCGCGGCTTCGGCTACCGCACCGTCTTTCTCCAGGCATACAAGGACGCCGGCTACGACAACACGCGCGCCTTTCTCTCGCGCAACGGCTTCGACGTGGTGCAGTCGGTCTCGGCGTTCATGCTCCCAGGGGACGAGGCGAACGTCTGGGGCTGGGGTCTCCAGGACGACGTGTTCTATCTGCGGTGCCTCGAGCGGCTGGATGCGATCCGCCGCGAGTCCGGCGACCGCCCCCTGTTCGTCGTGCTCGCCACGATCAGCAACCACATGCCCTTTACCTACCTGCCCAAGGGGCTCCAGGTGCTGCACCCGGGGACGGAGGAGCCGCTCGGTCGCTTCGAGAACTCGATCAACCTCTCCGACCGGCACCTCGCGACGTTTCTCGAGGGTATCCGGCGGCGCCCGCGCCTCGACGCCGGGATCGTGCTCGTGACGGGCGACCACAGCACCCCGACCGGAGAGCACGGCTACTTCAACAACGAGGTGCACGCCGACGAGGAGTTCTTCCGCATCCCGCTGGCGCTGCGCTGGCGAGGGCACCTCGCCCCGCGGCGGATCGCCGACGTCCCCTTTTCGCAGATGGACATCGCCCCGACGATCATCGACCTGCTCCGGCTGCCGGTGGCCCGCCACCCCTTCGAGGGCGTCTCGCTCTTCGAGCAGGGGCGGCGCCTTCACCCGATCTATCTCGTGCAGCCGTACGCCGGCCGCTACCTCGCCGTCGTGGAACACCCGTGGAAGATCATCCGTCACTTCGACGAGGATCTGCTCTACGACCTCGAGCGCGATCCGGGGGAGCGCGTGAACCTCGCCGCCCGGCCGGAGCTGGCCCCGGTGCTCGCGCGGATGCGCTCGCGCCTGCGCGAGATGTACGTCCACCAGCGGCTGCTCGAGGCAGACGCCCTCTGGCCGCTGGTCGCAGGCGCGGCAGCGCCGTGAGCCGCCATGGCGATGACCGGCGCGCGGGCGCCGGGGACCGGCAGGCGGCGCTGTTGACAGCCCCGCCTTTTCCCGGTACACCCGACGTGCGCCACGGGACGAGGGGAGAGCGAGGATGAAGCGGTGGAAAGTGCTTCTTGCCGACGACGTCGAGTTGTTTCTCGAGCTCGAGAAGACCTTCCTCCAGCGCGACGACATCGAGCTTCTCGTGGCCCACGATGGGATCGAGGCCCTCGAGACGATCCGCGGCATACGGCCGGACCTGCTCTTGCTCGACCAGTACATGCCGGGTATGAACGGCATCGATGTCTGTCGCGCGATCAAGGCCGATGCAACGCTGCGCGCCACCCCCGTGCTGATTGTGACTTCCGGCGGCAGCGAGGCCGAGCGCCGGCAGTGTCACGAGGCCGGCTGCGACGCGGTCCTCACCAAGCCGATCAACCGCCACACCTTTCTCGCCACCGTGCGCGGCCACCTGAACATCGTCGAGCGCGAGGCGCACCGGGTGCCGGCGCGGATGCTCGTGCGCTTCGGCAAGGAAGCCGGGCAGATCCTGACGGACTACACCGTCAACCTGAGCACCGGGGGTATCTTCATCGAGACGGGCCATTCCTTCGCGATGGACGAGGCGCTCGTCGTCTCTTTCGTGCTTCCGGGGCGCATCGAGCCGCTGCGGTGTCGGGCGCGGGTGGCCTGGGTCAACCAGGCGGAGCACCTGCTCAAGCCGAACCTGCCGCCGGGCGTCGGCGTCCAGTTTCTGGACCTCGCGGGCAGCGAGCGACTCGAGATCCTCTCGTTCGTCAAGCAGAAGCTGCTCTCGCCGCTCTGGTGACGGCAGGCCGCGAACAGCGGCTTTTTTACGGCGTCAGGGCAGCCCCATCCTTCAAGGCGGGTGGCTCAGGCGCGGACCGCGCTGCGAGAAACGGTGCGAGACACGCCGCGGTGTGCGAGCTCTTCAGACGCCGAGCCACGGTAGCCGGCGCTCCCGAGGCGACGACCCGCCCTCCCCGCGCACCGCCTTCCGGGCCGAGATCGATCAACCAGTCCGCCTCGGCGATCACATCGAGGTTGTGCTCGATGACGACCACGGTGTTGCCGGCATCCACGAGGCGGTGCAGGACGCGGATCAGCTTCTCGACATCAGCCATGTGCAGGCCGACCGTCGGCTCGTCGAGGACATACAGGACCGAACCCGAGGCCTGGGACAGCTCGGTGACGAGCTTGATGCGCTGGGCCTCGCCGCCGCTGAGGCTCGGCGATCGCTGCCCGAGCGTCAGGTAGCCGAGCCCGACGTCCTGAAGCAGCCGCAGGGCGCCGTGCACCGGCGGGTGCACCTCGAAAAAACCGGCCGCCTCGTCGACGCTCATCGCGAGCACCTCGGCGACGCTGCGGCCGCGATACCGCGCCGCGAGCGTCTCCGGGGCAAAGCGCGCGCCGCGGCAGGCATCGCAGGGGACCGTCACGTCCGGGAGAAAGCTCATCTCGATCCGCCGGACTCCCTGCCCTTCACAGGACTCGCAGCGGCCGCCGGCGACATTGAAGGAGAAGCGCCCCGCTCCCCAGCCGCGCATCTTCGCCTCGGGCGTGGCAGCGAACAGACGACGCACCGCGTCCCAGAAACCGATGTACGTCGCCGGACAGGAGCGTGGTGTCCTGCCGATCGGGGTCTGGTCGACCTCGAGCACGCGGCGGAGCGCTTCCCAGCCGGTCATGGCAGCGCAGCCGTGCAGCCCCCCCGCCTGCTGCCCCGTTCGCGCGTCCTGTCGGGAATGCCCGTTGCCGCGTCGACGCTTTGCGGTGACCAGCCGCCGCAGGTTCCCGTAGAGCACCTCGCGCACGAGGGTGCTCTTGCCGCTGCCGCTGACGCCGGTGACGCAGACGAGCCTCCCGAGCGGGATCGGCAACGTCAGATCCCGGAGGTTGTGTAAATTCGCGCCGCGAATCTCCAAGGGGACAGATTTATTTTTTCCGGAAAAACAGATCTGTCCCCTTTTCTGGACGAGCGGGTGCCGCAGCGGCTCGCGGAGGAACCTGCCGGTCACCGAATCCTTCGCGCGCAGCAGGTCCCGCAGCGTCCCGGCGGCGACCACGCGGCCGCCCTCGCTCCCCGCGCCCGGCCCGAGGTCGACGATGTGCCCGGCGGCGCGGATCGTCTCCTCGTCGTGCTCGACCACGACCACGGTGTTCCCCGCCTCCCCGAGGTGCCTGAGCGCGTCGAGGAGCAGGCGGTTGTCGCGGGCGTGCAGGCCGATCGTCGGCTCGTCGAGGATGTAGCAGACGCCCCGCAGGCTTGAGCCGAGCTGCGCTGCGAGCCGGATGCGCTGTGCCTCCCCACCGCTGAGGGTTGGAGCCGCCCGATCGAGGGAAAGGTACGAGAGGCCGACCCGGCAAAGAAAGGCGAGGCGCGAGCGGACCTCGACAAGCAGGTCGCGCGCGATCGCCCCCTGGCGCGCGTCGAGCCCGAGACCACCAAGAAAGCGTTCCGCGCCGGCGACGGAGAGCGAGAGCAGCTCTGCGATATTCCTGCCGGCAAAGCGCACCGCCAGCGCCTCGGGGCGAAGGCGTTGGCCCCCGCATTCGGCGCAGGGGCGCTCCGTCCCTTCGTACCACTGGTTCCACCAGATCTCCTCGCCGGTCTGCTCGGCATCGAAACCCTCGATCGCCAGGCCAGTCCCGAAGCAGGAGGGACACCAGCCGTGCTTCGTGCTGTGGGAAAATAGGCGCGGGTCCGGCTCGGGAAAGCCGCGGCCGCAGCGGGGGCAGGCCCGGCGCGAGGAGAAGACCTCCTGGGTCCGCGCCGCCCGGGGAAGGACGTGCAACACCCCCCTGCCATACCCGAGTGCGGACCCGATGCCCTCGCGCAGCGTGGACTCGGCGCGCGGGGTGACGACCAGTTCTGCCACGGGCAGTTCAAGCGTGTGCTCACGAAACCGGTCCAGGCGCGGCCAGGGGACGGTCGGCATCTGCACGGCATCGACGCGCAGATGCGCAAATCCCTTCTTCGCCGCCCAGGCCGCAAGGTCGGTGTAATAGCCCTTGCGGGCGGTCACGAGCGGAGCCAGCAGCACGACGCGCCGTCCCCGGTAGCGTTTGAGGATGGCGGCAGCGATCGCCTCGGGGCGCTGCGGGCTGATCGGGACGTCGCAGGCCGGGCAGAACTGGGTGCCGAGGCGCGCGTAGAGCAGGCGCAGGAAGTGGGCGATCTCGGTCTGGGTGGCGACCGTGCTCTTGCGGCCGCCACGGCTCGTGCGCTGCTCGATAGCGACGGTCGGCGGCACGCCGGAGACGGCGTCGACCTCGGGACGCGACGCGGGCTGAACGAACTGGCGGGCGTAGGCGTTGAGGGACTCGAGGTAGCGCCGCTGCCCCTCGGCGAAGAGGATGTCGAAGGCGACGGTGCTCTTGCCGCTGCCACTGACGCCGGTGATGACGGTGAACTTGTCGCGGGGGATGGTGACATCGATCCCCTTGAGGTTGTGCTCGCGGGCGTTGCGGATGAGAATTTCGTTGCGCGCTCGCACCGTGCCGATTGCCGGGCCGGACACACTGCCGTTCCCGGGCAGGCTGCGGGGTCCTGACGCTGCGGACCTCCGTCGTGCTCCCTCCGGTCCGCCGCCGGAGACCTCCCCTGCGCGCCACCCCTCCGCTCCGCTGGGGGACCTTCCCGTAATGCTTCCTCCGTCCTGGTGCAGCGACTGCCGCAGCGCGGCCCCGGTGTGGCTTTCCGGGCACGCCGACACGTCGGTCGGGGTGCCGGCGCAGACAAGCCGGCCACCCGCGTCGCCACCCTCCGGCCCGAGATCGATCACCCAGTCGGCGGCGCGTATGACGTCGAGGTTGTGCTCGATGACCACGAGCGAATGCCCTTCGGCGATCAGGCGGCGGAACGCGGCGAGCAGTACGGCGATGTCTTCGAAATGCAGGCCTGTCGTCGGTTCATCGAAGAGAAAGAGCGTTCCCGGGCCGCCCGCCCTGCTCCGCGATCCTTTGATGTGTCCCGCGAGCTTGAGGCGCTGGGCCTCGCCGCCGCTGAGCGTCGGCACCGGTTGGCCAAGCTTGAGATATCCGAGCCCGACTCCGCGCAGCGGCTCGAGGGCCGCCGCAACATCGCTCCACCCGGCGAAGAAGGCCGTGGCCTCGGTGACCGTCATGTCGAGGACGTCCGCGATGGAGGTCGTACCGCGCAGCCTCACCTCGAGGACTTCGGACCGATAGCGGTGCCCGTCGCAGTCGGGGCACCGCAGGTAAACGTCGGAGAGAAACTGCATCTCGACGTGCTCGAAGCCGGTCCCGCTGCAGGTCGGGCAGCGCCCCGTCCCCGCGTTGAAACTGAAGGTCCCCGCCGTGTAACCGCGCTCCCGCGAGAGTGGCTCCGCGGCAAAGAGCGCCCGGACGCCGTCGAGGGCGCCGACGTAACTGGCGGGGTTCGAGCGCGTCGTCTTGCCGATCGCCGACTGGTCGACGAGCACGACCTCGCCGACCAGCTCGTGCCCGCGCAGACCCGCGTGCCATCCCGGTGCTTCGGCAGGCAGTCCGCGCGCCGCCCTGAGCCCGCGGTAGAGCACGTCCTCGATCAACGTCGACTTCCCCGAACCGCTCACCCCGGTCACACAGACGAGGCGATTGAGCGGAATCCGCACATCGATCCCCGCGAGATTGTGCTCGCTGGCGCCCAACACCTCGAGCCAAGCGGAGGCGGCACCGGGCGGCCGGGTCTCCCCGCCGGCACCGACCTGTCGCCTGCCCAGCAGATAGTCCGCCGTCAATGAGTGGCGCGCCGATTCGAGGTCCTCGGGCGGGCCAAAGAAGACCACCTCTCCGCCGCGCTCCCCGGGCCCCGGGCCGAAGTCGAGGATGCGGTCGGCGGCGCGCATGACCTCGGCGTCATGCTCGACGACCAGCAGCGTGTTCCCGGCGTCGCGCAGGCGGTGCAGGATGCCGATCACCCGCCGGATGTCGCGGGGGTGCAGTCCCACGCTCGGCTCGTCGAG
>CAZEOK010000126.1:0-7506 GCA_964513745.1 uncultured bacterium | reverse complement strand
CGGCTGGGAGAATGCGTGAACGCTTACCGGTTACTCCGCCTTCAGGGCGACCTTCTCCGCGCGCGCGGCGTCGCGCGCATAGTGCCGCGAACCGGCCCAGAAGAGCAGCGCGGCGAGGACGCCCGTGGCGGGCACCAGTCGCATCGCCTGCTCGATGCCACGGGCGCCGCCACCGAAGGTGTCGATCAGGGCGCCCACGATCCACGGGGAGTACGCGCCGCCGAGCAGGTACATGCAGAAGACGCATAGGCCCCAGGACATCGCGCGCAGGCCCGGGTGCACGACGTCCTGCGTCACGGCCGAGGCGGGCGGCAGGTAGCACACCGTGAGCACGCCCCAGAGACAGAGCAGGACGTAGCCCAGGCCGCGGCCGTGCAGGACGAGGCCGCCAAACAGCAGTCCGGCGGCGAGCAGCGAGCTGAGCGCGCAGAACAGCAGCAGCGCGTCGGAACGCGACTTCTTCCAGCGGTTGGCGAGAAAGCCGCCGAGCGGCGCGCCGATCAGGGCGAGAAGGAAGACCGTGGCGGCGAGCTTCGATCCCTTGGCGGCGTCGACGCCGCGCGTGTACTCGAAGTAGGACGGAAGCTGGTAGAGCATCGCGTTCGAGATGAACACGTTCATCACGAAGCCCAGGTAGGTAAACACCAGCGTGGGGATGCGGATCAACCTGGATACGCCGCCGGCGACGCCGACGCGCTCTCCCTGTGCCGTTTGCACGGCGACGCTGACGTAGTCGCGCAGGAAGAGCGCCATGATCCCCAAGGCGATCCCGGGAACGGCGAACACGTAGAAGGGCGTGCGCCAGTCGCCCGTCAGGGTGCAGAGGACGCCGCCGAGGACGGTTCCGAGGGCGGCGCCGAGCGGGATGGAGGCGTTGAAGATGCCCATCACCTTGGCGCGCGACCCCTCGGGGTACGCCGCCGACAGCATGGCCGTGCCCCCGGATGAGTAGCCCGCCTCGCCGGCGGCCACGGCGCCGCGCGCGCCGAGCATCGAGCCGAAGCCGGACATCAGGGCGGTCGCCGCCGTTGCCAGGCTCCACCACATCGCCATCAGGGCCAGCATCTTGCGCCGGCTCCAGCGGTCGATGGCCACGGCCACCGGCAAGGCGAGCGCCGAGACCAAGAGCAGAAACACGGTCTGGATGAAGCCGTGCTGCGCCTCGGATAGCCCCAGGTCGGCCATCATGGACACCTTGGTCGCGGCGAAGACCTGGCGGTCCATGTAGTTGACCATGTACAGCAGGAACACCGTGAACAGCGTGAAGCGGGCGCTCGCCCCGCCGACGGGGAAATCCGCCGCCCCTGCACCGGCTTTCGACTTGGCGTCCTTTTCCTCTGCCATGTGCCTCCTCCTCCCGGGGCTCCCCCGAGCGCCGCTCCCCGATAGGCTCGGCAGGGAGCAGCGTCAACCTGCCCCTCAGCGGTTGCGCCCGAGGGGCCTACTGCGGCACCATGGCGGGGTCGCTGGCGACTCACGCTACGGACTGCCCCATGCTTCACCACCGCACGCCTGCTGGACGAGGCCGGCTACCAGGCGCTGCTCGGCGGGCAGCCCTTCAGCGCCCTGGCCGCCGCCGAGGACGCCGCCGCGCTCGTCGCCGCCCAGGTCGCCGCGCCCGCGGACGGCCCGGTCTGGCTGGTGGCGCTGAACCCGAGCGCTACCCAGACGCTGCAAGTCGCGCTCGATCTGGAGCTGCGCCCGCCGCTTGAGATGTGAGATCGTATCGCGCCCGAGGCCGAGCGCGAGTTGGAAGCGGAGCAGGAGCAGACGGGCGAAAGGGCCCGCGCCGGCGGCGGGTCGTGCACGTAGTGCCGGTCAGAAGCGGAACGCGAAACCGGCAAGCTTGCGGAATTTCGATGGCGCCAACGGGCCATCAACCGCGCTCGCCAGCACATCGAAGTCCTCGCCACCGATGAGCCCGAAGAGCCGCCAGCTCACAGGCAAGCGTGACGATGGCTCATAGGAAGAGCCAGTTCCGATGTTGATCTCGCCGGTCTCGACGATCCAGTACAAGAGGTTGGCCGCAGCGCGGGACAGATCGCGGTCGAGCACGAGCCACAGCGTCGCGTCTGCCCGCCCGCTGTCCTCATGCAGGTGCCGGACATCACCCTCGGACAGGTCGCGGCCGGCCCGCAAGTCGAGCTGCGAGGTCACCAAGCCTCGCGAGTCGAGCCAATCGAGAGTCCATTCGACGGACAAGGTCTCGCAGATGAGCATCGCTGCATGTCGTTCCCGGGTACGGTCGAGCGACATCCGTCTGAACTTGGAAACGAAGTCAGCTACCGGTTCCATCACGCGATCGCTGCCCCACCGGACGACGCGCTCTGCCCAATCGACCGCCTCACGCCAGTCGTCCGACTCCACGTCCTCGTCGAAGCCGGGGTACCGCGTCGCCACGGCGTAGCGCGTGAGCCCGGCGGCCTCGCGCACCTCCTCCGGCACGCCCTCCGCGTGGGCTGTCAGCAGGTCGATCAGCTCCGGCAGCGAGTGCGTTCTCGGGAAGGGAATGCTCCGCAGGACGAGCACTGCCTTCAATGCCTTTTCGGCAGCCTGCTGCGCGTCAAAGCACAGGTCCGCGAGCAGCACGCGCGGGTCCCCGGGGCTGTGCGAGGCGCGGGCGAGGTTGCTCAGCGCCCTACGAAGCCATTCGCGGGGGTTCGTCGGATCAGGCATCTCCGGGATCCGGGCGTACGTACACGTCACGACCGGCCTCTATCGCCGGCCTGAGAACGCTGCCCACCCGCGTACGCGCGTACTCGACCTCCTCGGGCGTCGCCAGGACGACGTCGACAGGCACGCCGAGGCCGATGAAGCTCACGTACATCCTCGAGGCGATCCGCCCCCGATGGACGAGCCCTCGCTTGATGACGAGGAGATCGATGTCGCTGCCGGGACCGATGGCGCCTCGTGCCGCCGAACCGAAGAGCACGATCCGATCCGGCTCCACGACCCGGAGCACGCGCTCGATCACCCCCCGGAGCACCTCAGAATCCATCGGTGTTCGTTGCTATCTTCCGGGCGAAGCGATGGCAAGTCAAAAGAGTAGCTTCCAACCTAGGCACAGCGAACCCGAACTGCCCGAGCCTCGCGCGCTCGATCACCTGGCGTACTGGACACCCTCTTGCGGGGCGCTGTACTTGGCCTCGAAAGCCTCACTTCACGCCCGCGCGTGGCATATCATCGCAGCATGTGCCGCCCGCCTCTCCTTCGCCTCGCACCCCTGGCCGTCCTGCTCCCCTGCGCCGCTGTGCTCGGCTGCTCCGAGGACCAGGCCGCTGCGCCCGCCCCGGTCCCGCCGCCGCTCGGCATGATCTTGAAGCCGGACGGCGTCGTGTACGCCGGCGCGGCGGCAGTCGACATCACGCCCGCCATCGACGAGACGTACACCGATCTCGACGGCGACAGCGAGTTCGACGGCTGCCTCGACCGGCCGCAGGGCGGCACCGAGCAGTGCCCCGAGCCGTTCGACGACGCCAACGGCAACGACTGGTTCGACGCGGTGTGGATGGGCGGCTTCGGTCCCCTGCGGCCGGCCCTGAGCGTCTCGGATCCCATCAGCACCCGGGCGCTGGTCGTGGCGCAGGACGGCCGATACCTGGTGTTCGTGGTCATGGATCTGGTCGGGCTCGGCTCGCCGCGCATCTACGCGGCGCGCGACAAGCTCGCGGCGGACGGGCTCGATCCGGGGCGGCTGATCGTCGCCTCGACGCACAACCACCAGGGCCCGGACACGATGGGCCTGTGGGGCGATCCCTACGACATGGCGAACCCCGTGAGCGGGATCCGCGAGAGCTACCAGCAGCTCGTCACGGGCAGCATCGAGCGGGCGGTGCGCGAGGCCGCTCGCGCGATGGAGCCCGTCACCCTCAAGGTCGGCGCGCAAGCCATGCGCGAGCGCTCGCCGCACTACAACGGCAGCCTCTTCGGCGGCGACAACCCGAGCGCGAAGATGCACGGGATGATCAACGACATCCGCGACCCGGTGATCGCCTCGGACGAGCTACTCGTGCTGCAGGGCGTGCGGCCCGACGGCAGCGCCGTGTTTACCTGGACCATCTGGGCCGGCCACCCCGAGGTCTGGGGCGGCAACAACACCGCCATCTCCGCCGATTGGCCGGGGGTGATGCGCCCGCTGCTCGAAGAGCAGTACGGCGGCATCGCCATCCACTCGCCCGAGTGCCTGGGCGGGATGCAGTCGGCCCTGGGCGGCGATCTGCCGCTCGTCGATGACGACGGCACGCATCGCTTCCAGATCTGCTCGCCGCAGGCCGTGGCCGATCCCAGCGACGCCGGCTGCTACGGCCACCAGCCGGGAGAGGAGCGCCGGGACGAGCACGGCGATCCCGTGCCCCAGTGGGCCGAGCATGACAGCCGCGAGTTCGTGGTCTCCCACGGCCACCACCTCGCCGCGGCGGCCAGCGACGTGCTCGCGGCCGCCCAGACCTACCCGGCCGCTCCGCTCGCGGCCGCGGCCGAGACCATCTACGTGCCCCTGGACAACATCGTCTACAACCTGCTGGGCAAGAGCGGGATCTTCGATCTGGGCATCGAGGACGCGGTGCAGGACGAGACCCTGTGTCCGGAGCTCAGCGTCGCCGTGCCGGGCTGCATCGCGGTGCGCGTCTTTCGCCTCCAGCTCGGCCCCGTGGGCCTGATCACCGCGCCGGCCGAGATCCTGCCCGAGCTCGCCCACGGCCTGCCCGCATCCGACCCGCGCTGGGACAAGGAGTCGAGCGAGCTGGCGGCGCGCGGCAGCGAGGCCGGCAGCACCTTCTTCCCGCAGCACGATCCCAAGTGCAACGACCAGAAGAGCTTCGAGCCCTGCCGGCATACCGACCAGAAGGGTGAGTGCGACTGCCTGAGCCTGCACGCTTTCCCCTACGTGCTGTCCTTCGATCCGTCGGTGCCGCCGCTGCTCGATCTGCTGGGCACCGAGTACCGCGTCGCGCTGAGCATGGTCGACAGCTACATGAGCTACATGATCCCCGAGCCCGACTTCAATCTCTCCGTCAGCCTGCTCTCGGAGCGCGACGGCGATCACTACGAGGACACCGTCTCGCCGAGCTCCGTCTTCGCCACGCGCTGGCAACAGGCCCAGCACAAGATTGCCGAGCGCTGGGGCAAGTAGGGGCGCCGCCCGGCCCGCCGCCTACGGCGCCGCCTCCGGCAGCGGCTCCGGCCCCGGCGGCTTGCCCGGCCCCCCCGCGCATATGGATTAACCAAGCAATCGCCCGGCGGCCGAGGCGCCGCGCCGGCCGAGCGCGCCCTGCAGAGCTTCGTAGTCGCCGCGCCTGGCGCGCCGCCGGCTAGCGCGGCGATCCTTGCAGGCAGAGCAGCGCTCCGCAGCGCCGGGCCCGAGCGTAGCGTGTAGGAAGAGCGAAAGGGGGCGAGGAGGGAGCAGGTCGGAAGGCGGTAACTACGTTATCCGACCTTATCTTACATACTCCTACCTGGGCCTACCAGGTTGAGAGGGGGAACGGCAGCCGCGTCACCAAGGACGATCTGGCGGCGGCCGGGGTGGACATTGGGACGACGGGGCCGGCCACGCAGTAGGGTGGCGGGTTTCCATGGTTCGGCCAGAAGAGCGGCCGGGCCAGATCATGCGAGCCCCGGCCCGGGCAGTGGATGGGACCCATCAAGGGGGGCCCCTTCGTGCGGGACGTCGACCGCCAGGGCCGACCACGAGGCGGCGGGAGTGAGACCGGGGGACTTGGGGAACGAGTATCTGGGTTTCGGGGGTTCGCCCTGCGCGGTCCATGCGCCAAGTGGATGGGCAGTCGATGCGTGTGCTGCCGGCCGGCGAACATTATCGGCCAGTTCTGAGGTGGCTGAACGAGAGTCGAGCTACTCCGCGGCGCGATGTCGTGGTTCCGTTCCCCGCAACCAGGACAGGACGGAAGAAAACGAGCTGCGCCGTGGGCTTCCTCTTGATCAGCGGGGCGCCCCGACTGTAGTACGGGCATGAGGTTCAGCGGTCTCCTCTCCCGTGGATCCTGGATCGTGACCCCGGATCGATTCCTCTCGCCCGACCAGGTGAAGATCCTCCGCGCGCGCATGGAGGCCGAGCGCGCGCAGGGCGCCGACGACGGTGACAAGAAGATGGTCAGGGACGCCGCCATCGTCGAGACGTTGCTCGGGACCGGGCTGCGGGTCAGCAACTGTGCGGCTTCGTGGTCGGCGATCTCTTTCTGGACGCCAGGAACGGCAACGTGCTCGTTCGCAACGGCAAGGGCAACAAGGCCAGGATCGTGGCCATCAGCGACAGGTTGGCCTCGTACCTCGCCGAGTACGTCACCTGGAAGTCCGCTGTGGGCGAGCCCGTCGAAGCCGAGAGCCCGGTGTTTCGATCCGAGCGCAAGGAGGCCATGACGAGGTCGGCGGTTCATCGGGTTTGGAAAGCGGCCTTGAGCAGGGCCGAGCTGCCGACGCGCTGGGGCGTCCACAGCACGAGGCACAGCTACGCGGTCGAGGTCTACAGGAAGACCAAGGATCTGCGGTTGACGCAGCGGTTGTTGGGGCACGCGAGCCCCGTCACGACGCAGGTGTACGCCAACCTGCTTGACTCCGACGTTCGCCGCGGAGTCGAGGCCGTATGGGCTGCGTAGAGGTTCGAGCTGGCGTAGACTCCGCCGGTGAGCAGAGGGCAGGGAATGCCGGTGATGGATCCCACCGCGGATAGCTCGGGGCGGTGGGCACGGGGCGCAGGTGATGCCCGCTGAGGCGCTTCAGCTTCGGGACCTCGTCCTTGCCGCCGCTCGTGCCCGTGGTGTGGCTCTCGACGAGCACGCCCTTCGTCGAGAGGTGGACCTTCCAGTTCTTCGTCTTCGGCTGGGCACCAAGATCCTTCGCGGGTGCTGGATCAGGTTCCCCGGCGGGCGGGGATCCCACCAGCCGGACGTGGTGACGGTCCACGGGTCGGGCTTCCGGGCCTCGAAGATGTGGCCGCGGAAGTTGGACGGGACATTCGACATCCCGGCGATCACGGACCACGTCCTTGCGCTGGTCGAGCAGGAGATGTCGCGGCCAACGCCCGAGCTGGTCGTCCCAGTCGGGGTTCCGGCAACCGCCTCCGGGCTCCACGTCGTATACCTCGCTGGCGTCCAGCTCGGCGTCGTTGACCCGCACTCGAAGCCAGAAGCTCTCGTCGAGCCGGTGATGCACCAGAAGGTCCGCGACAGGATCGAGGCCCACCTGCTCCGGGGCGGGCTGACGGACCGGGACATGCGGGCCGTTGGTGATGCGGCGGGCCTGTTCGTCAGCACGCCCAACAAGATGGACTTCGACCCGTTCGAGCCGATCAACGACAGGATTCTCACGGTCCTGGCGATCGGCAAGACCGCCGAGGGCGCGGTAGAGCGGAGGTACGTGCTCATCCTCGACCACCGCGGCACCGAGATCGATCTGGCCGACCCAGCGGGAGGGGGGTTGACGGTCGTCACGCCGCGGAAGCTAGCCCATGTTTCCCGAATCGTCTCGTAACCTAGCGAAAAAGCGTGGGGCGGA
>CAZEOK010000125.1:0-7507 GCA_964513745.1 uncultured bacterium | reverse complement strand
CGCGGTCGCCTATAGCCTCGGTCTGCTCAACAACGCGCTCGTGATCGACATCGGCGCCGGGACGACCGACCTGTGCATCATGCACGGGACGCTTCCCGGCGAGGACGACCAGCGCACCTTGCTGCAAGCCGGCGACTACATCGACGACCAGCTCTTCTCCTACCTGCAGGAGCGTTATCCGCGCTCGACGTTCAACAGGAACATGGTCCGCCAGTGGAAGGAGCAGTTCAGCTTCGTCGGCGACTCCCCCGAGGATATCAAGGTCGTGATGCCGGTGGACGGCAAGCCGATGACCCACGACATCACGGCGGAGATGAAACGAGCCTGCGAGAGCATACTGCCAGCTTGCGTCGAGGCAACCACGCAGATGATCGCCCGCTTCGACCCTGAGTTCCAGGCCAAGATCCGCAAGAACATCGTGCTTGCGGGCGGCGGCAGCCTGATCGCCGGCATCCGCGAGTATTTCCAGAGCGCCCTCAGGGAGTACGGACCGAGTGCCGTGACGTGCGTCACCGACCCGCTGTTCGCCGGCTCGGACGGTGCGCTCAAGCTCGCACAGGAGATGCCCGCCCAATATTGGGAGAAGCTCTGATGCGGCGAACCGGGGCGCTCGCCGCCGGAGCGCTCCTGCTTCTCGCTCTCGGGGTGGCCGGGTGCAAACCGTCCTCGCTGACCCCGTTCGGGATCGGGACGCAGGAGCCCGACACCGCTGGGACCGGCGTGAACGGCCTCTGGGAGGGAACGACCTCGACGGGCGGGGAGATACGCTTCCAGGTCGGCGACGACGTCGTGACGACCCTGCTGTTCAGCCACGTCGATGCCAACTGCACCCTCAGCTTCGAGTCCCCGAGCAGCTCAACGACGACGATCGTTGACGATCTGTTCACCCTCGAGGTTGCCCTGACGCAAGGCCGGTTCGTCGTCGAGGGACGCTTCACCTCATCAACAACAAGCGCGGGCAGCTACTTTTTCGAGGCGCTCGCCGCGACATCGTCCTGCCCGACCTCCGGGTCCGGGACCTTCGACGCAACCAAGACACCCTAGCATCACCACCAACAAGGGAGCAGCCATGATCATCGTCCTCAAGCCCGGGGCGACCCAGTCCGAGATCGACCACGTCATCGAGAAGATCCTGGCCGCCGGCTGCACGCCGCACCTCTCCCGCGGGGTCGAACGCACCATCATCGGCGCGATTGGCGACGAGGCGGTGCTGCGCACCCTGCCGCTGGAGATCCTCCCCGGCGTGGATCAGGTCATGCCGATCCAGAAGCCATACAAGATGGTCTCGCGCGAGTTCAAGCCCGAGCCGAGCGTGATCGGCTCCGGCGGCGTCATGCTCGGCGGCAAACGGCTGCACGTCATGGCCGGGCCCTGCGCGGTCGAGAACCGGGAGATGATCATCGGCATCGCCAGGCAGGTAAAGGAGGCCGGCGCCACCGTGCTGCGCGGCGGCGCCTTCAAGCCGCGGACCTCGCCGTACGCCTTCCAGGGGCTGGAGGCCGAGGGGGTGCGCTACCTGGCCGAGGCCCGCGCGGAAACCGGGTTGCTCGTCGCCACCGAGCTGATGGACCCGCGCGACCTCGAGTTGCTCGACCGCCACGTCGATTTCATCCAGATCGGCGCCCGCAACATGCAGAACTTCCGGCTGCTCAAGGAGTGCGGCAGCGTACAGAAGCCGATCATTCTCAAGCGCGGCCTGTCGGCGACGATCAAGGACCTGCTGCTCTCGGCCGAGTACATTGTCGCCAACGGCAACCCGAACGTGATCCTCTGCGAACGCGGCATCCGCACCTTCGAGGACTACACGCGCAACACTCTGGACATCGCCGCGGTGCCGGCTATCAAGCAGCTCTCGCACCTGCCGGTGATCGTCGACCCGAGCCACGCCGGCGGCCGCCGCGACCTGGTGCGACCGCTCTCGCTGGCAGCGCTCGCCGCGGGAGCAGACGGGCTGATGATCGAGGTGCATCACAACCCAGAGGAAGCTTTCTCCGACGGTCCCCAGAGTCTTCGCCCCGAGGGTTTCGCGTCACTCATGGACGAATTGCGGCGCCTCGCCGTCTTCCTCGGGAGAGAGCTCTGAGTCTGCTCGCGATTGTCGGACTCGGCCTCATGGGCGGGTCGCTCGCCCGCGCCGTCAAGGAGGCAGGGCTCCCCTGGCGCGTGCGCGCACTGGCGCGCAACCCTGAGACCAGGCGCGCCGCCCTTGCGGCCGGCGCGGTGGATGAGGTTTGCGCCACGGCGGCGGATGCCGCGCCCGGCGCCGATCTCGTCGTGCTCGCCCTCCCCGTCCGCGCCATTCCCGACGCTGCGCGCGAGCTGGCGCCGTACCTCGCGCCGGGAACCGTCGTCACCGACGTCGGCAGCACCAAGGCCGCCCTGACCGGGCGCGTCGAGGCGGTGCTCCCCCCCGGCGTGCCTTTCGTTGGCGGCCACCCGATCGCCGGCACCGAGGAGTCCGGTTTCGAGGCTTCCTTCGCCGGCCTCTACCGCGGCGCTCGATGCCTGCTGACTCCGGGCGCAACCTCGACCCCGGCTGCCATCGCGGCCGTCCGCGGCCTCTGGGAGGCGGTCGGCATGCGGGTGGAGGTGCTGGACGCCGCCACCCACGACCGCATCCTCGCCGTCATCAGCCACCTGCCCCACGTGGTCGCCTATGCGCTCGTGAACGCAGCCGCACATGCCGACGCCGGTCTGCCGGGACTGCTCTCCTATACCGGCGGCGGCTTCCGCGATTTCACCCGGATCGCGGCTTCCCACCCGGCGATGTGGCGCGACATCTGCCTCGACAACCGTGTCGAGGTACTCGCGGCAATCGACGATTTCCTCGCCGAGGCCGGGCGGTTGCGCTCCCTGATCGCCGCCGACGACGGTGCGGGGCTCGAGGCGGCCTTCGCGGCTGCCCGCGTCGTTCGCCGCTCGCTCGCCCCTGCGCCCCTGCTCCCGGAAACGCGGCCGTGACGGCCAGGCATGCCCGCGTGCGCGCCTCGGGCCCGCTGCGGGGCTCGGTGTGCGTCCCCGGGGACAAGTCGATTTCGCACCGCGCGTTGATTCTCGCATCCCTGGCCCGCGGCGCCTGCACCATCAGCGGGCTCTCCCGCGGCGGCGATGTGCGAAACACCGCCCGGGCTGTGCGACGCCTCGGCGTCACCCTTGCCCCGTGGGGTACCGAACCTCTGACCGTCCGGGGCGCCGGCCTCGGCGGCTGGCGCGAGCCCGAGGGCGTGCTGGATTTCGGCAACTCAGGCACCGGGATACGGCTGATGGCCGGCCTGCTCGCCGCGCACCCCTTCTTCTCCGTCCTCAGCGGCGACCGCTATCTGCGCCGGCGCCCGATGCGCCGGGTTGCCGAGCCGTTGCGGCTCATGGGCGCGGCCATCGCCGGCCGCTCCGCCGGCACACTCGCCCCGCTTGCCATCTCGGGGACGCGGCTGTCGGGCATCGAGTACCGCTCTCCGGTGGCCTCGGCCCAGGTCAAGTCCGCGGTGCTGCTCGCCGGCCTGCTCGCCGCCGGCGAAACCACGGGCGTCGAGCCGGAGCGCTCCCGGGACCACACCGAGCGCATGCTGCGCTTTTTCGGGGTCGATGTGCGCATAGAGGGCACCGCGGTCGGTGTCTGCTGCGCCAACGAGTGGGGCGCGCGCGATCTGTCGATCCCCGGCGACCCCTCGTCCGCCGCCTTCCTCGTCGCGGCCGCGGTGATCAGCCCCGACGCCGAGATCACCGTGCGCAACGTCTGCGTGAATCCGACACGCACTGGTTTCTTCGAAGTGCTGCGCGCGATGGGCGCCCGCGTGCGGCTCGCCGCGCAGCGCGAGGTCAGCGGCGAGCCGGTGGCCGACATCACCGCCGCGACCAGCCGCCTGCGCGGCATCGACGTCCCCCCCGGCCTGGTTCCCCAGACCATCGACGAGTTCCCGATACTCGCTGCGACCGCGCTCTTCGCGAGCGGGACGACCAGGATCACCGGCGCCGCGGAACTGCGCGTGAAGGAATCCGATCGCATCCGCACCATGGCGGCGGAGCTGGCGAAGATCGGGGGACGCGTGCGCGAGCTCCCCGACGGCCTCGAGATCGAAGGCGGCCACCCCTTGCGCGGCGCCGCGTGCTCCAGCCATGGCGACCACCGCGTCGCGATGTCCCTGGCCGTGGCCGGCGGTGTGATCCGGGGCGAGACCAGAATCGCCGACACCGCGTGCATCGACACGAGCTTCCCTGAGTTCTGGCACCTGATGCGCCGGCTGGGGGCGAAGGTCGCCCTCTCATGAGTCAGGACGATCCGCCTTCCCCGCGCCCATCCCCCCCGGACAGACGGTGAATCCCAGGCAGCTCGTGATCGCGATCGACGGACCCGCCGCCGCCGGCAAGTCCACTGCCGGGAAGGCGCTGGCGTCGCGTCTCGGCTACCTCTACATCGACACCGGCGCCCTCTACCGCGCGGTGGCCTGGCTCGCCGACCGCGACGGGATCGCCGACGCGCCTCCCGCGATCATCGGTGCGCGGGCGCGCGCCGCCAACATCCGGCTTGAAGGCGACCCGGCGAACCTGCGCGTCCTTGTGGAAGGACGCGACGTCTCCGGCGAGATCCGCAGCGAGCGCATGAGCCAGCTCTCCTCGCGCCTCTCGGCGCTCCCGGAGGTGCGCGCCGCGCTGCTGGACCTGCAGCGGCGCATCGGCGGGAACGGCGGGGTCGTGATGGACGGCCGCGACATCGGCACCGTGATCTTCCCCGGGGCGGACGCCAAATTTTTCATCTTCGCCTCTCCCGCGGCCCGCGCCGGCAGGCGCCACCGGGAACTCGTCACCCGCGGATTGCCGGCCGACGAGCCGCGCGTGCGCGCCGAGATGGACGAGCGCGATGCGCGCGACGCCGGCCGCGACCACGCGCCGCTGAAGCCGGCCGACGACGCGGTCGCGATCGACACGACCGATCTCTCCCCGCAGCAGGTCCTCGACCTCATGCTCACGGTGGTACAATCCCGCCTCGGTACAAGCTGATGCACAGTCAATTCGTCAAACACTGGCTAGGTGGAGGGGTGGCGCGGAGGGCAGGTCCGCAGCGTCAGGACCCGGCGGCCCCCACGGGGATCGAGGTTTCCCCGTGAAGATCGCAGTGCTGTATCGCGCGCTCGACCCGCGCTTCATCAAGAATTTCGCGCAAGATGTCAGCGGCCGCGAAGACGAGGGCTATCATGTTTCGATCGTCGCGGCCCTGCGCGACAAGGGGCACGACGCCTTCGGCTTTCGCGTGTGCGAGGATCGTCTGCAGGAGCTGCAGAACCTGGACTGCGACCTGGCCTTCAATCTCGTCGACGAAGGCCTCAACAACGACTCCTCGCTCGAGCCGCATCTGCCCGCGATCCTCGACGTCTTCGGCATCCCCTACACCGGCGGCGACTACCTCTCGATCGCGACAACGCTCGACAAGGCCCGCACCAAGGAGATCCTCGGCTTCCACGGCGTCGCGACTCCGGCCTTCCAGATCTTCGCCGCGTCTGACGAGCCTCTGCGCGACGGCCTGACGTTCCCGCTCATCGTCAAGCCGCTCCACGAGGACGCGAGTATCGGCGTCTTCCGCGACTCGGTGGTCGCCGACGAGCCGGCCCTGCGGCGCAAGATCCGCCAGGTCCTGCGGCGCTACCGCCAGCCGGCGATCGTCGAGGAGTACATCGACGGGCGCGAGCTCTCGGTCGGCGTCATCGAGCAGGGCACCCGGCGCCACGTAACCCCCGTGAACGAGGTGGTCTTCAACCTCCCGCCCGGCGTACCGCGCGTCTTCTCCTACGTCGGCAAGTGGGACCCGGAGTCCGACGAGTACAAAGCCATCATCCCCGACCAGTGCCCGGCGCTCGAGCTGCCCGCCGTCGCGGAAGAGCGGATCCGCAGCATTTCACTGCAGGTCTTCGAGATCCTGCGCATGCGGGGCTATGCGCGGGTTGACTTCAGGATGCGTGGCGACGGGAAGCTTTTCGTCCTCGAAGTCAACGCCAACCCGCTCATCGGCGAGTACTCCGTCATGGCGACCATGGCCGAGCGCATGGGCTGGTCCTTCCCGAAGTTCATCCACACCATCGCCGTCGAGGCCTACCGGCGCTTCCAGCGCGAGAACCGCGCCGTGACGCTGCGGAAACTGCCGACCGAAGAGACCGAGGGTTGAGTCCGAGCCGCCGGGTTCCGAAAAGTCTTTGATCTTTCTCGGATAAAGCGTATAATTCGCCGCTCTATGGCAGAAGCGCTGTCCCCGTCCGCCCGGAAGGTCGAGGTTGCCCGCCACTCGGGCTTCTGCTTCGGCGTCAAGCGGGCCATCCGCATGGTCGAGGAGGCGCTCGCTTCCGGGAAAGGCCCCGTCACCTCGCTCGGACCGGTGATCCACAACCCGCAGGTCGTGCGCTCGCTCGAGGAGCAGGGTCTGCGCCGCGCCACGAGTGTCGCCGACATCGCCGAGGGAGTGGTCGTCGTCCGTTCCCACGGTGCCCCGCTGCACGTGTACGCCGAGCTCCAGGCGCGCGGACTCGCGGTCGTCGACGCCACCTGCCCGTTCGTCAAGAAGATGCACCGCCAGGCCCGCCGCCTGCACAAGAAGGGCTACCGCGTCGTCATCGTCGGCGATCGCAACCACTCGGAGATCACCAGCCTCACCGAGGATCCCGCCTTCAAGTGCCTCGTGGCCGCGGGTCCCGCCGATCTCGATGGCGTGAGGCTCGCCGGCCGCGTCGGGCTCACGGCGCAGACCACCCAGACGCAGGAGAATTTCCAGGCGGTCGCCGACCGCATCCTGCCAACCGTGCTCGAGCTGCGGATCTTCAACACGATCTGCGACTCGACCACCACGCGCCAGACCGAGGCGCGCGAACTCGCGAGCCGGGTCGACGCCATGGTCGTCATCGGCGGCCGCAACAGCGCGAACACCCGTCGCCTCGCCGAGATCTGCAGGCAGACCGGCACGCGCACGATCTGGGTCGAGACAGCCGAGGAACTCTCCCCCGAACTCGTCGGTGACGTCGGGCGCGTCGGCCTCACCGCCGGGGCGTCGACCCCGCAGTCGATCATCAAGGATGTCATCCGGTGTTTGCATACCCTCCCCTCGGGAGGGGCGGACACCGGGACACACCTCCCCGCGCGGGAGGAATCTCACACCACAGGAGGTAGTACCGAGCATGTCCGACGCAACTGACAACACCACCCAGGAACAAGATGCAGTCAAGAAGGAGGTGAAGAAGCCCCGTCAGCAGCAGGGCAAGGCTTTCAGTCCGGAGCCGGGCGAGGGAGCCGACGCGGAAGAGCGCGCCGAGATGAACCGGCTCTACGACGAAACCCTGCGTCATCTTGAGGAGGGCGAGATCGTCCGCGGCCGGGTGATCAAGATCACCGAGCAGGAGGTCCTCGTCGATGTCGGTTTCAAGTCCGAGGGCGCCATCCCGATCGGGGAGTTCCGCCGCGACAACGTCCCCCAGGTCGGCGAGGAGATCGAGGTCTTTCTCGAGGAGGCCGAGAACGCCGAGGGGCA
>CAZEOK010000124.1:0-7999 GCA_964513745.1 uncultured bacterium | reverse complement strand
AGATGATGGTCCCGGCGCTGATCCCGGTGGCGGCCCCGATCGTCGTCGGCTTCGGCTTCAACATGATCTCCCCCGGGGCCGGCCCTGTGGCGCTCGGCGGCATGCTGATCGGCTCGATCATCACCGGGCTGTTCCAGGCGATCGCGATGACTTCGGGCGGCGGCGCCTGGGACAACGCGAAGAAGTCCTTCGAGGACGGTGTCACCGATGACAAGGGCGTGACCCACAAGAAGGGCAGCGACGGCCACAAGGCGTCGGTCACCGGCGACACCGTCGGCGATCCCTACAAGGACACCGCCGGCCCGGCCATCAACCCGATGATCAAAGTCATCAACATCGTCGCGCTGCTGATCGTGCCGCTGCTGCTGGCGATGAAATAGTCTAGAACAACCGGCCCGTCAAGGGCTGCCCGGGATTGCTTCCGGGCAGCCCTTTTTTTATGATGGCACCATGAGAAAACGGTCGGCGCATCGACCGCACGCATTCCGCGATCTCGAGGCATCAGAGCTCTTCTGCCCCCGGTGCCAGGCCTCGAGGCCGGTGCGCGAGCGGCTGCTGCTTGTCCTGCCCGACGGGGAGCTTCACGAATACCGCTGCGCCGCATGCGCCACATCTCTTGGCACCCGAACAGTGCGCGCCCTGCCGAAGGCCCCCGTGAAACTGGCCTGACTGGTTTCTGAAGAAGATCCTGCCTTAATCCCCGTTCGGGCTGCTGGGTCCTGAGGCTGCGGACTTCCATCGTGCTCCCTGCGGTACGCCGCTGGAGACCCCGCCTTCGCGCCACCCCTCCGCCCAGCAGATTCTTGACGGCGAGTTCCTTGAAGCAGTCAGTTCTTTTCTCTTTATTATACGGCCAGCTACCAGCGTGACGCGATCAGGTTGGACATTCTGCCGATCGGCTGGGTGAAACTATTCGCATAATTTGGCATCGGGTATAATTTGAACTGGCGTTCCCATAGCAATAGTAAGTTACACCCCGTGGTCTGAGGAGGTGCGAGATGCGTACCGACAAGTTCACCGTGAAGACCCAGGAGGCCATTGCTGCCGCCCAGGCGTCGGCTGAGCGGCTCGGCCAGCAGGCTGTCGACGTGGAGCATGTCCTGGTCGCGCTTCTGCAGCAATCCGAAGGTGCCGTGGTGCCGATCGTTCAGAAGATCGGCGCCGATCCCGCTGCGATAGCGAAGGATTTGGAGGAGGGGATCGGCAGGCTGCCCAGGGTCAGCGGTGGGTTGACCGAGCAGACCTATGTGACGCCGCGGCTCGCGAAGGTCTTCGAATCGGCGCAACGCGAGGCCGACACGCTCAAGGATGCCTACCTGGCGGGCGAGCACCTGCTGCTGGCGATGACCGATGCCGGTGGAGCCGCCGCCGGCGCCCTCAAGGCCGCCGGCGTCACCCGCGAGACGGTCTTCCAGGCGATGCAGTCGGTCCGCGGCACCCAGCGCATCACCGACCAGAACCCGGAGGAGAAGTACCAGGCGTTGTTGCGGTTCGGAAGGGATCTCACGGAGATGGCACGCCGGGGGAAGCTCGACCCGGTGATCGGCCGGGACGAGGAGATTCGCCGGGTCATGCAGGTGCTCTCCCGGCGCACGAAGAACAACCCGGTGCTGATCGGCGAGCCGGGGGTGGGCAAGACGGCGATCGCCGAGGGCCTCGCGCGGCGCATCGTCGACGGTGACGTCCCCGAGACCCTGAAGAACAAGCGCTTGGTCGCGCTCGACGTCGGCGCGCTGGTCGCCGGCGCCAAATACCGCGGCGAGTTCGAGTACCGGCTCAAGGCCGCTCTCAAGGAGGTTACCGAGAGCGCGGGCGAGGTGCTCACCTTCATCGACGAGCTGCACACGATCGTCGGTGCCGGCGGCGCCGAGGGGGCGGTCGACGCGTCGAACATGCTCAAGCCGGCTCTCGCCCGCGGCGAGCTGCGCGCCATCGGCGCGACGACGCTCGACGAGTATCGGACGCGCATCGAGAAGGACGCGGCGCTCGAGCGGCGCTTCCAGCCGGTGCACGTCGGCGAGCCGAGCGTCACCGACACCGTCGCCATCCTGCGGGGCCTCAAGGAGCGCTACGAGGTCCACCACCGGGTGCGGATCACCGATCCCGCGATCGTCGCCGCAGCCACGCTCTCGTCCCGCTATATCTCGGACCGCTTCCTGCCCGACAAGGCGATCGACCTGGTCGACGAGGCGGCATCGAGGCTGCGCATCGAGATCGATTCGGTGCCCACGGAGATCGACGAGCTCGAGCGCCGCGCGATGCAGCTCGAGATCGAGCGCACCGCGCTGGCAAAGGAGAAGGACGCCGCCTCGCGGGAGCGACTCGACAAGATCGGGGACGAGATGGCCGGGCTCAAGGAGCGGACGCATACTTTGCGGACGCGCTGGCAGAACGAGAAGGAGTCGATCACCCGCATCGGCGCGCTCAAGGAGCAGCTCGAGCGTGCGAAAGGCGAGGTCGAGAAGGCCGAGCGCCAGGGCGATCTGAACAAGGCCGCAGAGTTGCGCTACGGCACGTTGCCGAAACTCGAGAAGGAGCTCGCGGCGGGTAGCGAGCACCTTGCCGACCTCCAGAGGGACCAGCCGATGCTCAAGGAGGAGGTCGACGCCGAGGACATCGCGGCGGTCGTTTCGCGCTGGACGGGGATTCCTGTCGCGAAGATGCTCGAGGGGGAGATGCAGAAGCTGCTGCGCATGGAGGATCGACTCGCGCAGCGCGTCGTCGGCCAGGAGGAGGCGCTGCGGCTGGTCGCTGACGCGGTACGCCGTTCGCGGGCCGGGCTCGCCGACCCCAATCGCCCGGTCGGCTCGTTCCTGTTCCTCGGTCCGACCGGCGTCGGCAAGACCGAGCTGGCGCGGGCGCTCGCGGAGTTCCTGTTCGACGACGAGCGGGCGATGGTGCGCCTCGACATGTCGGAGTACATGGAGAAGCACACGGTCAGCCGGATGATCGGCGCGCCGCCGGGGTACGTCGGCTACGAGGAGGGCGGGCAGCTGACCGAGGCCGTGCGCCGGCGCCCCTACTGCGTGATCCTCTTCGATGAGGTCGAGAAGGCCCACGCCGACGTCTTCAACGTGCTGCTGCAGGTGCTCGACGACGGGCGGCTCACGGACGGGCAGGGACGGCACGTGGACTTCCGAAACACGCTGATCATCATGACCTCGAACATCGGGTCGCAGCATATCCAGGGGTTGGCGGAGCGCGAATACGAGCGGATGAAGGCGCTCGTGACCGAGGAGCTGCGCCGCGCGTTCCGGCCGGAGTTCCTGAACCGGATCGACGAGACGGTGATCTTCCACAGCCTCGGGCGCGAGCACCTGCGGCGGATCGTCGAGATCCAGGTCGGGCTGCTGCTCAAGCGGCTTGAGGAGCGCAAGATCGCGCTGGTGCTCGCGGACCGCGCCAAAGACCACCTCGCCGACGTCGGCTACGACCCGACCTACGGCGCGCGGCCGCTCAAGCGCGCGGTGCAGCGGCTGGTGTTCGACCCGCTCTCGCGCGGCATCCTCGACGGCCAGTTCCGCGAGGGAGACACCGTGCTCGCGGACTGGGAGAAGGGCGCCGCGGCGCTGACGTTCACCAGGAGCGAGGCGGCGTCCGCGCCCAAGACGAAGGGGAAGAGCGGCGGGAAGAAGAAGGCGGGCACCGACCCCGAGGTCGTGGACGCGGAGGTGGTGGACTAGGATGAAGCTGAAGTCGTTGAATGGCCGCGGAGTACTTCCTGGCGTCGATCTCGATGACTCGACATCGTTGTTGGAGGTGATGGACGCCGCAGGGCCGGAGTTTCCCTCAGAGCGTTTGACTACACGTCAATAGGTGTTACACGTAAGTCACGTGTCATAACCTCTGGAGGACATGGCGTGAAGCGGAACCTGACCATCGCCATCGAGACGGAACTCGTGCAGAAGGCGCGCGTGATCGCTGCTCGACGGGAGACCTCTCTGAGCCGGATGCTGGCCGATGAGCTCAGGCGTCTGGTTGCCGAGGACGAGCGCTATGACCGCGCCCGCCGCAAGGTGGTCGCGCATCTGCGGTCGGGCTTTGCACTCGGCGGGAAGGTCACCTCGACCCGCGAGCGGTGGCATGAGCGATAGGTGCTTCTCCGACACGAACATCCTGATTTATGCCCACGATCGGGAAGCGGGACGAAGCACCTGAAGGCGGCGATGATCATCGAGGACCTGCTTGAACTGTGTGATTGCCTTGGCGTAGTCCCCACGCTTCGCCGCTTTGAGCCCGCGCTCTTAGATCTTGAGTGTGTCGTGCACCTTGGCGGTCTTGGCTTCCTCCAAAGAGATCACAGCGAGATCTCCTTCGAGGTGGACAGCTACGGCAGAGGACAGGGAGCCGTACGGCTCCTTGATGAGACGGATGGCCTCGTCCCCGGGCTCGCTATGCGGATCGATCGGACCGCTGGGATCCAACAGAAAGTCCCGGAGAGGGATGATGATCGACTTCATCCGCGCAGCAATGCTTGCTGGCCTCTATCTCCAGGGAGGCCGATCGCGTGTTGAAGATTTCCGATCCATAAAATTTGCATCGCCCACAGGGTACGACGATTGACACCCTTCGCTCAATCGCTACAATTCAAACACCTTTTTCCTTGGAGAGGAGCGCATGGCACTCATCGTCAAGAAGTTCGGCGGCACCTCGGTCGGGTCCCCCGAGCGCATCAGGAACGTCGCGCGGCTGGTCGCAGCGGCGCAGGCTAAGGGGAACCGGGTGGCGGTCGTGGTCTCCGCGATGAGCGGCGAGACCGACCGGCTGCTCAAGCTCTCGCAGGAGGTAGCGGCGAAACCGGATGCGCGCGAACAGGACGTCCTCGTGGCGACCGGCGAGCAGGTGACCATCGCGCTGCTGGCGATCGCGTTGCGCGAACTCGGGTGCCCGGCGCGCTCTTTCACCGGCTGGCAGGCGGGATTCCTGACCGACACCGATTTCACGCGCGCCCGGATCCGCAAGGTCACCGCCGAGCGGGTGATCGCCGCGCTGGACGCCGGCGAAGTCGCCGTCGTCGCCGGTTTCCAGGGGGTGACCCCCGGTGACGAGATCACGACCCTCGGGCGCGGTGGCTCGGACCTCACCGCCGTCGCGCTCGCCGCTGCGATCGAGGCCGATTGCTGCGACATCTACACCGACGTCGACGGGGTCTTCACCGCCGATCCGAACGTCGTTCCCGATGCCCGGCTGCTCGCGCGGGTTTCCTACGAGGAGATGCTCGAGATGGCCTCGCTCGGCGCCAAGGTGCTGCAGGCCCGCTCGGTCGAGTACGCCGCCAACTACAACGTCCCGGTACGGGTCTGCTCGAGCTTCACCGACAATCCCGGCACGATGGTCATCAAGGAGGACTCCACGATGGAACAGGTGCTCGTCTCGGGCGTGACGCTGAGCAAGAACGAGAGCAAGATCACGATCCAGGGCGCCCCCGATCGCCCAGGCGTCGCCGCGCAGATCTTCCAGGCGATCGCCGAGGCCGGGATCCTCGTCGATTTGATCGTGCAGAACCTCAGCCGCGAGGGGACCACCGACATCACGTTCACGGTGCTCAAGGGGGACACCGAGCGCACGCGCGAGGCGCTGGCGCCGGTGCTCGCGGCCGTAGGGGCGAAGGGGGTCCTCACCGCCGACAATCTCGCCAAGATCTCGATCGTCGGCACCGGCATGCGCAGCCACGCCGGCGTCGCGGCGAAGATGTTCGGGGCCCTCGCGGAGGAGAAGATCAACATCCTGTCGATCGGCACCTCGGAGATCAAGATCTCCTGCCTGATCGAGTCGAAGTACGCGGAGCTCGCGACACGGATCCTCCACGAGGCCTTCGCGCTGGGCAGCGGCAGCGTGGCCGGGGATCGGGATCTGTGAAGAGCGAGCGGCGCATCCAGATCTACGACACGACCCTGCGCGACGGCGCGCAGGCCGAGGACATCGCATTCTCGGTCGAGGACAAGCTACGCATCACCCGGCACCTCGACGACTTCGGCGTCCCCTACATCGAGGGGGGCTGGCCCGGGGCGAACCCGAAAGACTCCGAGTATTTCGAGAGAATCCGCCGCACGCAGCTGAAGCAGGCTCGCGTCGTTGCGTTCGGCTCGACGCGGCGGGCCCGCCGGCAGGCCGCCGACGACGAGACGCTGCGGGCGCTGGTCGCCGCCGGGACCCCGGCCGTGACGATTTTCGGCAAGAGCTGGGACCTGCATGTGCGCGACGTCCTGCGCGTGTCGGGGGAGGAGAACCTCGCGATGATCGCCGATTCCGTCGCCTTCCTCAAGGGCGAGGTCGGCGAGGTCTTCTACGACGCCGAGCACTTCTTCGACGGCTTCCGCAGCAACCGGGAGTACGCACTCTCGACCCTTGCCGCCGCCGCCGGCGCGGGAGCAGACTGTCTCGTCCTCTGCGACACCAATGGCGGGATGGTCACCTCGGAGCTGGCGGAGATCGTCCGCGCCGTGCACCGCGCGCAGCCGCGCGCGGCGCTGGGGATCCACGTCCACAACGACGCCGAGATGGCGGTCGCGAACAGCATTGCGGCCGTGGCGGCCGGCTGCACGCAGGTGCACGGCACGGTCAACGGGTATGGCGAGCGCTGCGGCAACGCAAATCTCTGCTCGATCATCCCGACGCTCCAGCTCAAGCTCGGGCTGCGCTGCGTCGCCCCGGAGCAGCTGTCGCGGCTGCGGGAGCTGTCGCGGTTCGTGTCGGAGCTGGCGAACATGCCGCCATGGAAGCACCAGCCGTACGTCGGGGACTCGGCTTTCGCTCACAAGGCTGGCGTCCATGTCAGCGCCATCCTCAAGAATGCCCGGACGTACGAGCACGTGCGGCCGGAGGATGTCGGCAACCGCCAGCGGGTGCTCGTCTCCGATTATTCGGGCAGCGCCAGCATCCTGCACAAGGCGGCGGCGTTCGGCATAGATCTCAAGTCGAAGGATCCCAAGGCGCTGGCCATTCTCACGCACCTCAAGGAGCTCGAGAGCCGCGGCTTCCAGTTCGAAGGCGCGGAGGCTTCCTTCGAACTGCTGATGAAGCGCACGCTCGGCCTGCAGCAGCGCTTTTTCGAGTTCAAGGGGGCGCGGGTGATCGTCGAGAAGCGCAAGGAGCGCGAGGAGTCGATATCCGAGGCCACGGTGAAGCTCGTGGTCGATGGCAAGACGGAGCACACGGTGGCCGAGGGCAAGGGACCCGTGAACGCCCTGGACTCCGCCCTGCGCAAGGCGCTCTACCGCTTCTATCCGACGCTGCGGCAGATGGAGCTGATCGACTACAAGGTGCGCGTGCTCACCGCCGAGGCCGGGACAGCGGCGCAGGTGCGCGTGCTCATCGAGTCAGGCGACGGCGAAGGGCGCTGGGGGACGGTGGGTGTCTCGACGAACATCATCGAGGCTTCCTGGCAGGCCCTGGTCGATGCCATAGAGTACAAGCTGCAGAAGGACCGCTCGCCGGGAGCCTGACGCCATGCCCTGGCCCCGGGACGCCCAGCGGGTGTTGATCGTCCTGGCCGTGGCGTTGCTCGGCCTCGGCGCCGTGCTGGGAGGGAACGTCGTCAGGCGGACCGCGCACGTGGCCGTCCCCGACGATCCCGGCCTTGAGGTGAGGCTCGACCTCAACCGTGCGACTCCCGTCGACCTCGAGACGCTGCCCGGTGTCGGCAAGACGCTCGCGGGGAGGATCGTCGCGCACCGCGCGGAGAGCGGGCCATTCTGCTCCGTCGATGAACTGCTGCGGATACCGGGCTTCGGCGAGAAGCTCGTCGCGGCGCTCCGGCCTCTGGTGACCGTCGGCGACGTGCGCTGACGGGGCTAGAAGTCGCGGTTGATGACAAAATCCGCCGCAGCGGTGAGCGCGGCGTGCAGCTCGGTTCCGCGGAGGGGTTCGATGGCAGCGCGGGCCTCGGCGGCAAACTCCCGGGCGCGGGCCATTGCGCTCTCACCGCAACGGTGCTTGCGCAGAAGCGCCGCAAGCAGCGCGATTGCCTGCTCGTCGACCTCTCCGCGCTCGACGAGCA
>CAZEOK010000123.1:0-8225 GCA_964513745.1 uncultured bacterium | reverse complement strand
GTGACCTCGGTCAGCGCCATGTCCTTGTTGTGGCAGTCCCAGCAGATCGCGTAGTTCTCGGTCTTGTACTCGATGTAGAACTCGGGCGGGAAGTACTTCTTGAGGATCTTCACGAAATCCGAGCCGTGCGTGTCATGGCAGGCGTAGCAGTCGTCCTGCTGGACCGGGCCGTGCAGCGACTTGGAGGCCAGCACCCGCGAGCCGATCTCCTTGTGGCAGCTGTAGCAGATCTGCTTGGTCGAGAGCTTGAGCTGGCGCACGTAGTCCGAGGAGTGCGGGGTGTGGCAGCTGGTGCACGTGCCCTGCTTGAGCGCGCCGTGCTGGGTCTTGGCAACCTTGATGTGCTCGCCGATCTTGGTGTGGCAGGAGAGGCAGAGCGCGGTCGGCTCGTTCTTGAGCAGGTATTTGTAGGCGCCGCTGTGCGAGTCGTGGCAGGTGGCGCAGGACTCCGTGACCGGCTTGTGCACGCTCTTGCGGGTGAACTCCGCTTTGCGGTCCTCGTGGCAGAGGAAGCACAGCGTGTTGCCCTGGGCCTCGAGCTGGTACTTGTAGTCCGAGGCGTGCGGGTTGTGGCAGACGTTGCAGTCGCCGGCGGCGACCGGGCCGTGCAGGAACTCCTTGTTCGTCTTGTTGTTCTCGTGGCAGGAGAAGCAGAGCGCCGAGGTCGTCGGCTTGCGCATCTGGAACTTCGCATCCGACTGGTGCGGGTCGTGGCAGGCGATGCAGTCGCCCATCGCCACCGGCCCGTGGATGAACTTGCCCTGGAGCTTTTTCTGCATCGACTCGTGGCAGATGAAACAGAGGTCCTTGCCCTTGGCGGCGATCGTGAAGCTCGCCGAGCTGTGCTTCTCGGGGGTGTAGCTGGTGCGGGTGCGGTGGCAGGCCGTGCAGACGCCGGCGCCGACGGGGCCGTGGACGTACTTGGCCTTGCCCATCCCGGGGTGGCACTTCTCGGAGAGGCAGTTGTCCCCGCCCGGGGACTGCGCGCGGGACGGCGACGCTACAAGTAGAGCAAGCAGCGCGACGGCAACGGCGGTCAGTGCGTACAGCGTTCGGTGCGGCTTGGTACCCTGCATTTCACCAGCCTCCTTTATGCTGCGGACCATCTCACATCCCCTCTAGCCCGGGCAGGTTGCTGAAAACAGCCCATCGTTGCGTTACGTTCCTCGTGGCTGCCTGCGGTGGGCACCAGCCCGCCTCAGCCTCTACCTCGTCGCACGCCCTGCATCTCGATCACGTGGGCAACCTGCTCCGTTTCTTACGTGGTTAGGCGTAGCTATGGAGGCCCGAGAGCACGAAGTTCACGCCGATATAGGTGAAGACCACCGCCGCGAAACCGATCACCGAGAGGACCGCGGTCTTCTTGCCCCGCCAGCCGGCCGTGAACCGCGCATGCAGGAAGGCGGCGTAGATCAGCCAGGTGATCAGCGACCAGGTCTCCTTCGGGTCCCAGCTCCAGTAGGTGCCCCAGGCGTAGTTGGCCCAGGCCGCGCCGGTCACGATGCCGAGCGTCAGCAGCGGGAAACCGACCATGACCATCTTGTAGCTCAGGTCGTCGAGGATGCGCAGCCCGGGGAAGAGGGCGGCGATCCGCTCGTGGTAGAGCGTGCCGACGTACCAGAAGAGGGCGAAGATCGCCAGGGCCGCGATCCAGGAGACGATCTTGACCCCCGCCGAGTGGCTCGCGAACGAGGCCGCGAACAGGTGCGGGTGCGCGATGCCGCCGACCTTCTGCACCAGGAAGTCCAGCATGGTGGCCGCGAACAGCGTGAGCATCGTCACGAGGCTCGCCATGCCCACGAGGTAGAAACCGTCCTTGCGCTCCTCGGCGGCGAGGATCAGGTAGAGCACGCTGACCCCGAAGGAGATCGTGAAGGCGGCGTAGCCGAGGAAACTGGTGATGACGTGCACCGTGAGCCAGTTGCTCTGGAGCGCCGGGACGAGCGGCTCGATCTCCTGGGAGATGTTCGGCGCGATCGAGATCGACGCGATCGCCAGGAAGCCCAGCGGCGCGGCGATGATGCCGAGCGAGCGGTTGCGGTAGACACGCTCGTAGATCAGGTAGATCAGGATGATCGACCAGGACCAGAAGACCATCGACTCGTACATGTTGGAAAGCGGGATGTGGCCGAAGCCCATCTCGTAGGACTCGCGCCAGCGCAGCCCGATGGCGGCGGTCTGGGCGACGAAACCGACGGCCGTCACGAGGGTCGCGCCGAGGCCGACCTTCTCGTTGCGGAAGGCGAGGTACAGGAAGTAGCCGATCGTTGCCACGAGATACAACATGAGCGAAGCGTTGAAGAGTGCCGAGCTGTTCATCATCCTCCCCAGACCCCTGGTCCCTGGTAACCTGTTGTTTCTAGCACAAACCCGTTGCGTCTGCCAAGAAGATTGCCCTCACCCCCGTGACTCGCCCACGGCGAGGACCGCATCGCCAAGCCGCTCGAACTCCTCGGCGAAGCTCTCGCGGTTCTTGTTGGCGTTGCCGGCCAGCGTCACGGCAGTCGCCCCGCCTTCCTCGCGCAGCCGCACCCAGACCCGCCGGTGCGAGGAGAAGAAAGCGAACCAGAGCCCCAGGACCATCAAGGTGCACCCCGTCCAGATCACCCAGACACCGGGGTCGTAGACCACCTGGAGCCCCGTGTACTGGAGGCTGCTGAAGTCGACGAAGGTCAGATCGACGGGGAGGCCGGCGACCGTCTTGAGATCGGGCCGGAACTTGAAGAGGTAGGCCAGCCGGCTCGAGCCGTCGGGGAGCGTGACCCGCACCGCGGCCACCGGGTTGCGCGGCTGGTTGGAGCGGCTGATCGGTTGCCTCTGCTCGTCCTGGTCGAAATCCGGGTAGATCCGCTGCACCTGGAGGCGCACCTTGGTCCCGGGGACAGCGAGCGTCTCGCCGCCGGCGAAGCTCAGGTCGTGCGCGGCGCCGGTCTCGACGTCGACGGCGCGGATGCTCGCCTTGAGCCCGCGCCCGGTGTCGCCATAGCTCGACTGGTAAAACCAGATGCCGTCGTACTGCAGGGGGCTGTTGACCTCGATGCGCTCGTGCATCGTCTCCTTGCCCCCGTCGACGACCGTGAGCCGGCTGAAGTAGTCCTTCGGCCGCTGGCCGCCCGGGTAGTAGTCAACCTGAAAATCGTCGCAGCGGACCTTGAAGGGCAGCGAGGCCATGCGGCCCTCGTTGCCGCGCATCATGATCTGGTCCGAGGTCTCCCCCTCGGTGATCTGCATGTAGGCCTTGAAGCCGTAGACGCTGCCGAGGATGCCGCCGATGAAAATCATGATGATGGAAAAGTGCGTCGTATAGATGCCGAGCCGGCTGTAGGCCCCCTTCTGGCCGAAGAGGTAGAGCGCGCCGTCCTTCTCGCTCTCGCGCAGCCCGAAGCCGCCCTTGCGCAGCGCGGCGCCGACGACGGCGGCGGCCTCGCTGCGCGGCAGCGCCAGCGAGAGCGACCGGCGGTTGGGGCTGGACTTGAAGCCGGACTCCTCGAGCTCGACCTTGGGGCGCGCCATGATCCGCCAGGTTTGCGGCAGGCGGCGCAGGGAGCAGACGATCAGGCTGGTGCTGAGCAGACCGAGCAGCGTGTAGAAATACCAGGTGTGGTAGAGGTTGAAGAAGCCGATCCGCTCCGAGAGCGCAAAGGCCCGCTGCGCCCTCCCGGCGTCGCCGAAGAACTGCTGGAAAAGCCGCAGGTTATCCTCGACTTCCCCGATGTTCTGCTGCTGCAGCACGGTCCCGATGATCGAGATCGTCGCGAGCAGGATCAGGATGATGACCGCGACGTGGACCGAGCTGAAGAAGCTCAGGAGCGGGTCGTACCACGACTTGGTGACGGCGGCGGGCTCGGTCGCCGCCGGCTGGGGAGGGGTCTGCTTTTCTTGGACCACGGGGGAGAGTTCTCCTTTGATTCTGCCCTTGCAGAGCCACGGCCGGCCGAACCACGCCGGCCGGCCGTGACTTCAACTCTTCTGCTGTCCCGCTCCGGCGGGCCGTTGCCGACCCTTCAGGAGCGTTTCAGGTGCACGGGGTGCCTACTCGGCGCCGCCGTGGCACTCCTTGCACGCCGTCGGAGCCTTGGCAGCCTGGGCCTTGGCGTCCGTCTTGTGGCACGCGAGGCACTTGCCCGTCTTGCCGTGGATCAGCTCGTACGTGTCGACCTGCTTGTCCTTGGCTTCGGGACCGTGGCACTCGAAGCAGGACTTCGCCGCCGCGTCGCCGGCCTTGAGCTCCGGCTGTGTGTGGTGACAGGTCACGCAGCCCATCTCGCCGTGCTTCTTGTGGTTGAACGTGACGGGATTCTTCTTCTTCGTCCCGTCCGCATTGAGCTTCTTGGTCGGGAAGACCTTGGCGTCCTTGTTGATCGTCATGGTCCCGTCCGCGTTGATCGCCGCAAACGCGACGCCCACCGCAAACACCGAGAAGACAACCATCAGAGCGATGACAATACCTTTCTTCATTCTTTCTCCCCCCTTTCCTTGTTAGGTTAACGCGTATTGACTGAACAAAACCCGTCTTTCATACACCCCCCGGCGGCGGGTTGTCAACTGACCCGGCGGCGGACGCAGACCCCGTCCAACTCCCTGGGAAGGGGTTGACGACATGGTCTAGCGTGGCCCGGAGGCCTCGCCGAGAGCGTGAAGCAGATCCGCCTCAGGAATCGCCCCCGCGCGCAGCGTCACCAGCCGTCCCGATGCGTCCATCTCAATCAAGGTAGACTCCCGGGATGAAGGCAAGGTTCCCGCATTCACGAACAGGTCGATGCCGCCCTCGAGATCGCGCAGGGCGAGAGCGGGATCCCCGGTGCCTCCGGCCCCCGCACGGTTGGCGCTCGTGCCGGTGAGGCTCCCACCCGCCGCGGCGAGCACCGAGCGGCAAAGTGGGCTGCCGGGAACCCGGAGGGCAACCTTGCCGGAGGAAGAGCGGATACCCGCCGGCAGGCCGGCGCGCGCCGGGAAGAGCAGGGTCAGCGGGCCGGGCCAGAAGCGCTTGATCAGCTCATGCCATGGCACGGGCACTGCGGCCGCATAGCGGTCGATCAGGGACTCGTCGGCGAGCAGCACCGGGACCGGCTTGCCCTGCTCGCGCCCCTTGAGACGGAAGATCGCCGCGAGCCCCGCCGGCGAACAGGGGTCGGTGCCAAGACCGTAGAGCGTGTCGGTCGGGAAGAGAATCACGCCACCTGCGCGCGCCGCTTCGCCGACGGCAGCCGCCTGTTCCGGCGTCAGCGAGTCCCGGCCCGCGCAGTGAATTACGCGCATAAAAAATGGGGCTAGGAGCGGGAGAAGCCCCGGCGCGCCTGCTGCGCCAGACGGACAAGAGAGATTGGCAGCCGGCCGAGGCGCAGGACCCAGAGCAGCGCAAGCGCCGAGGAGATGACGACCCCGGCGATCACCGCGAGCGGCAGGCCGACGCAGCCGCACCCGGGGCCAAGGGTGCACCCGACGGGACGGACCTGCCCCTGTGACCGCGCCCGCTCGGTCGCGTCCAGGGACTCGAGGACCTCCGGCTCCAGCACACGGCCGCCCGTCGCAACCCGATCGTCTGGCGTCGCAGGCCCCATGAAAATCGTCGGCATGCCGCAGCCGTGGCACTCGGAGGCCGTGCCCTCGAGGCGGGATCCGCACCGCGGACAGATCATGATCTCACACGGTCCCGTTCGCGCGGCGGCGGGGGAGGCCTCCAGCGGCGGACCGCAGGGAACACGATGGAGGTGCGCGGCGACAGGATCCCGGAGCCTGCGCGTGCACGGTATTACCTGTCGAGTCGTTCGCGGAGCAGCCGGCGTGTCTCGTCCGGGTTCGCCCGACCGCCGCTGGCCCGCATCACCTGGCCGACGAAGAACTCGAAAAGCTTGACCTTGCCGCCGCGGTATCCCGCCACCTTGTCGGGGTTCTCGGCGACCACCCGATCCGCCAGCGCGGCGAGCTCGTCGCCGCCGCCGAGCTGGGTCAGCCCCTGCGCCTCGATCACCGCGGCCGCGCCCTTGCCTTCGCGGAACATCGTCTCGAACGCGCCCTTGGCCAGCGCGCGCGTGATGGTCCCCGCCTCGACCGCGCCGAGCAGCGCGGCGAGCTCGGCCGGCGGCACCGGACAGTCGCGGATCTCCTTGCCCGAATCGCGCAGCAGGCGCAGCAGCTCGCCCATGACCCAGTTGCTGACGGTCTTCGGCTGGGGGAACGCGGCGAGGGCGGCCTCGAACCACGCCGCCAGCGCCGGGTCGGCCGTCAGGACGCCGGCGTCGTACTCGGGCAACCCGAGGGATTCGACATAGCGGCGGCGGCGGGCCGCGGGCAGCTCGGGCAGATCTGCGGCGATGCGTGCGACCCAGGCCGCGTCGATCGCCAACGGCACCAGGTCCGGCTCGGGGAAGTAGCGGTAGTCGTGAGCCTCTTCCTTGCGCCGCATCGAGTGCGTGGTGCCGGCCTTCGGGTCGAAGAGGCGGGTCTCCTGGACGATGACCCCGCCCTCGTCGAGCTGCGCTTCCTGCCGCGCCGTCTCGTACTCCAGTGCCTGCTGGACGTAGCGGAAGGAGTTCATGTTCTTGAGCTCGACCTTCGTCCCCAGCGCTGTCTGCCCGGCCGGGCGCAGCGAGATGTTCGCGTCGCAGCGGAAGCTGCCCTGCTCCATGTTCCCGTCGCAGACGCCCAGGTGCACGAGGATGTCGCGCAGCGCCACGAGGTAGTCGCGCGCCTCGACAGGCGTGCGCAGCACGGGCTCGCTGACGATTTCCATCAACGGGACGCCGGCGCGGTTCAGGTCGACGAAGCTGTGGCGCGGGTCGCCGAGGTTGTCGCCGTGGATGAGCTTGCCGGCGTCCTCCTCGAGGTGGATGCGCGTCAGCGCGATCGCGCGCGCCGCGACGCCGGTCCCGAGCGGCACCTGGCCGCCGCTGCAGACGGGCAGCTCGAACTGCGAGATCTGGTAGCCCTTGGGCAGGTCGGGGTAGAAGTAGTTCTTGCGCGCGAAGCGGCTGACCGGCGCGACGGCGCAGCCGAGGGCGATCCCGGTGCGCACGACGAACTCGACCGCGGCGCGGTTGAGCACCGGCAGGACGCCGGGGAGGCCGAGGCAGACCGGGCAGACGTGGGTGTTGGCCGGCGAGCCGAAGTCGTTGGGGCAGCCGCAGAAGATTTTTGTCTTCGTCAGCAGCTGCGCGTGGACTTCGAGACCGATGACGACTTCGTAGCGATCAGCCATGCCAGGTCACCGTGCTCGCTTCGGGGTCCTGTCGCTGCGGGCCTCCGTCGTGCTCCCTTCGGTCCGCCGACGGAGACCTCCCCTCCGCGCCACCCCTGCGCTGTTTTCGGGAACGCTCGGGCGGGATGCGCATGCTCATTCCCCCACTCCGGGCAGCATTGACGGGCGCTTCGTGTGCCAGTCGGTCGCGAGCTGGAACGCGTGGCCGACGCGCAGCAGGGTCTGCTCGCCGAAGGCGGGGCCGATCAGCTGCAGCCCGATCGGCAGCCCCGCGGCGGTGAAGCCGCAGGGCAGCGAGAGCCCGGGCACGCCCGCGAGGTTGACCGAGATCGTGAAGATGTCCGAGAGGTACATCTGCAGCGGGTCGTCGCTTTTCTCGCCGATCCGGAACGCCGCGGTCGGCGCGGTCGGGCCGGCCAGGATATCGACCTCGCCGAACGCCGCGCTGAAGTCGTTCAGGATCAGCGTGCGAACCTGCTGCGCCCGGCGATAGTAGGCGTCGTAGTACCCCGACGACAGCGCGTAGGTGCCGAGCATGATCCGGCGCCGTACCTCCGGGCCGAAGCCCTCGCTGCGCGAGCGCCGGTACTGGTCGATCAGGTCGCGCGCGCCGGCGGCCCGGTAGCCGTACTTGACCCCGTCGTAGCGCGCCAGGTTGGAGGAGGCCTCGGCGGTCGCGAGGATGTAGTAGACGGCCACCGAGTACTTGCCGTGCGGCAGCGAGACTTCCTTGATGCGCGCCCCGCGCTCCTCGAGAGCGCGCACCGCGGCGCGTGTCGAGCGCTCGACATCGGCGTCGAGACCGGCGGAAAAAAACTCGCGCACGACGCCGACGGTGAGGCCGTCGAGACGGCCGTCGCCGAGGCGGGCGGCGTAGGGCGGCACCTCGCCGGGGGCTGATGTCGAGTCGCGGGGGTCGTGACCCGCGATCGCCTCGAGCAGGATCGCGCAGTCCTCGACCGTGCGGGCCATCGGGCCGATCTGGTCGAGCGAGGAGGCGAAGGCCATCAGACCGTAGCGCGAAACG
>CAZEOK010000122.1:0-8342 GCA_964513745.1 uncultured bacterium | reverse complement strand
CAGCAGCGCGAAGCGCGGGATACGCTCATAGTACTTGAAACCGCGCTCCTCGGTCATCAGCCGGTGCAGTTCCTTCTTCACGAGCGTGTAGACATCCTCACGCTTGCACAGTTCCTCGGGGGACATCCCTCCCACGGCGCCCTGGGCGGCGAGCGCGTCGCGCAGGGTCTCGAAATTCGGCACGATCAGCGCCCCGAGATGCTTCTTGTCCTGCCCGACGACCATGATCTGCGCGAGGTACGGGCTCTCCTTGAGCGCGTCCTCGATCGGCTGGGGCTCGATGTTCTCCCCGCCGAGCAGCACGATCGTCTCCTTGGCCCGGCCGGTCAGAGAGAGTTCCCCGCGGATCGTGAAGCGGCCGAGATCGCCGGTGTTGAACCAGCCGTCGGGGGAGAGCACCTTCGCGGTCTCTTCCGGGCGCTTGTGGTAACCGATCATCACCTGGCCGCCGCGGGCGAGGACGATACCCTTCCGCCCCTGCGGCAGGTCGCGCCCCTGCTCGTCGACGATGCGGATCTCGGTCCCCGGGATCGGCAGTCCGACGGTCCCGAGCACCTGGCGATCGAAGGTGCGCGCCGCGAGCACCGGCGAAGTCTCGGTCAGGCCGTAGCCCTCGAGCAGCGTGATGCCGACGGCGGAGAAGAACTCGTCGACGTAGGGGGGCAGCGCCCCGCCACCCGAGACCGCCGCGCGCAGGCGGCCGCCGGTGCGCATGCGGATCGCCGCGAACTTCTTCTGGGCGAAGGCGTACATCGGGGCCAGCAGCATCACAGTGATCAGGGCGCGCAGCACCGTCAGGAGACGCACAGCCGGCGTAGGCCTGCTGTAGAGGGTGTCGCGTCCCTGCAGGATCTTGCTCGCGCCGGTGTAGCGCTTGCTCACCCGGAGAAGCACCCCGAAGATGCGCTGCTTGGCCGCGGGCTCTTTCGCGATATTCGCCGTGACCCGGCCGAGTATCCCCTCCCAGACGCGCGGGACGCTCGCCATGAAGGTCGGCTTCTCGCTGGCCATGTCGGCGCCGAGGGTGCGGATGCAGCTGTAGGTCTGACAGGCCCCGGCGGCGATCGCGGTGTACTCCACCATACGTTCAAAGATGTGCCAGGGCGGCAGCAGCGAGATGAAGAGGTCCTCGTGGGTGATCTGCAGGAGACCGGGGAGCACGTTGGCGTTCTGCATCAGGTTGCGGTGCGCGAGTACCACGCCCTTGGGCTCACCGGTGGTCCCCGAGGTGTAGATGATGGTTGCAACATCATCCGGGCGGATGGCGTCGCGAGCCGCCTCGAGCCGCCGGTCGCCCTGCGCGCGCAAGTACCGGGCACGCTCGAGCAGAGCGCCAAGCGTGTGTACGCCGGCGGTGGCCGGGCCGGTCCACTCCGGGTCCATGACGATCAGGATGCGCAGTTCCGGGAGTCGCTCCCGCAGCGGCGCGATCCGCTCGAGCCGGCGCGCGTCCTCGACGAAGACGCCGGAGACCTCGGCGTGCCCGAGGATGTACTCGATCTCGCGGACCGTGGAGTCGCTCCCCCGCGGCACATCCGGGACGCCGATCGAGATGCAGGCCAGGTCGCAGAGAATCCACTCCGGGCGGTTGTCGGAGATCAGGCCGAGCTTCCGCCCCGGTGTGACGCCGAGGTCGAGCAGGGCGGTCGCGAGGGCCTCGACGCGTTCGGCGAGCTCAAGGAAGGTGATGGTGGCGAACTCCTCGCCGGCGCGGTGGCGGAAGGCCGCTCGCCCCCCGTGACGGCTGACGACGTGCTGGAACATCCCGGAGACGGTCTCTGCCATCGGCCCCCCCTCCTCCAATTCCACCCGTTTCGATCCGCGCCCGCCGCGGGCCATGGTTCGAAGTATACTCCGAATCGCGCCAGCGCTTGACGGCTGCCCGCCGCGGCCGGAGAATGGCGCCGTGCCTGCCAGAGCGCTAGTTGGTGAAACCGATACCTCCCTGCCCCGGGTCGGGCGTGGCGGCGACGACGCCGTGCTTCGCCTCGTAGAGCGCGAGGTTCTGCTGCAACGCGACGATGACGCGCTTGAGGTGCCCGGGGTGAATGATCACCCGGGCGTTGCAGACCGCCTGCGGCGGCAGCGAGAGGATGAAGTCCAGGACGAACTCCTCGGCGGTGTGCGCGACGAGCAGGGTGTTGGCGTAACTCGCCCTGAGGGTCTCGTCGGCGATCTTGACCTTGATCTCGTGCGGCTGGTTCGACACGGGCGTGCTCCTTTCGCGGTTGATGCGCCCGCTCTCTCTACCATTCCGCGGTCGAGCCTGTCAAACTGCCCGCCGTGAGCGAGGAGCGCCGTTCCCAGCCGCCGTCGCCGGCGGTCGATTCCAACCCTCTGCCGGGCCTGTTCCGGGCGATCGCGGGCGCCACCGGGCTGGTCATCTGCACCCACCGCAACCCCGACCCCGATTCGATCTCCAGCGCGCTGGCCTTGCGTTTTCTGCTCGAGCACGCCGCCGGCGTGCGGGCCACCGTGGCCTATGAAGGGCTGATCGGCCGTGCCGAGAACCGGGCGATGGTCCGCCTGCTGCGCCTGCGCCTGCGCCCGGTCGAGAGCATCCCGGCCATCGACTGGAATCAGGTTGCGCTGGTCGACACCCAGCCGCGTTCGGGGAACAACTCCTTTCCGCGCGCCGCCCGGCCGCTCCTGGTCATCGACCACCACCCGGCGCTGAAGACGACCGTCGCGGCCTGGTCCGACATCCGCCCGGCATACGGGGCGACCGCGACCATCCTGGCCGAATACCTGCAGCACTCCGGTCTTTCCGTCCCCGCGTGGCTGGCGACGGCGCTGGCCTACGGGATTTCCTCGGAAACGCGCGATCTCGGCCGCGGCGCCGGCGAGCGGGACATGGAGACTTACCTGCGGCTCTATCCGCGGGTCCGCAAGCTCATCCTGGCACGCATCGAGCATCCGCGCCGGCCGCGCTCGTACTTCGCGGTTCTGGACCGGGCTCTGCACCGGGCGATCTGCTACCGCAATGTGATCGGCACGCGGCTCGGGGACGTCGACACCCCCGACAGCGTGGCGGAGATCGCCGATTTCCTCCTGGCGCACGAGCGCATGGGCTGGTCGGTCGTCACCGGGCGCCACGGCGGGCAGCTCTACATTTCGCTGCGGGCGATCCGCGGTCGGGGCGCCGGGCGCCTGCTGCGGGAACTGCTCCGCGAGCGGGGGACCGCAGGCGGGCACGGCCGCATGGCCGGCGGACAGGTCGAGATCGCCGGCCTGACGTCCTTCGAGGTCGAAGCCCTCGAGGAAGAGCTGCTCGCGCGAACGCTCGGACTCCTCGGGTTCCATGGCCGGGCCGAGTTTAAACCGCTGCTTGGCCGTCCCACGGAGGCCGAACCGGGGTCGACCGCCCTTGCCTTGTTGCAGAGCGCTGGTGTAGCATCTACCCGGGCCGCGAATTGCCCGATCAAGCCCGCGGAGGAGAGAGAGTAACGACGTGTGGAAAGTACCCTAGATGGAAATCTTCTATAAGCGGCTCCAGGCCAAGATCGTACTCTGGATTGCGCTCATCCTGGCGGTTTTTCTCGGGACTTCCTACTATGTCACGACCAGCCGCACCCTCAAGTCGCTGAACATCGAGTTCGAGGAGGCGACGCGCAGCAAGGCGATCCTGCTCATGGACGCCATCTACAACAACATCTCCTCCACCACTGAGAGCGGACACATGGCCCAGTTGATCCACATGGCCGAGATGACCGACTCCTACACCGAGTTGAAGCAGCTGGTGATCTTCTCGCAGGACGGCGTGATCCGCCAGTCGATAGATCCCAAGGACGTCGGCAAGAAGATCTCCGAGGTGCACTTCGACGTCTACAAGGACAACGAGGTCAAGGGCCGGGCCTATGACGCCGGGAGCGACCGCCAGTTCTGCATGGTCAAGCCGCTTTTCAACCAGGAGCGCTGCCAGGGCTGTCACGGCAAGGGCAAGCGCGTGCTGGGCGTCCTCGACGTCTGCCTGAACATGAACAGCGCCCGGCAGCGCATGGCCAAGAACCGCGACATCATGCGCACCGCCGGGATCACGGGCGCCCTGGCCACGATCTTCGCCACCTCGCTCGCGCTGGCGCTGCTGCTGGCGCTGCTGGTCAACCGGCCGGTCTCGCGGATGCTCAAGGTGATCCGCGAGCTCGAGAAAGGAAACATGAACGCGCGCATCGAGTTCACTTCCCAGGACGAGCTCGGGGTGATGGGGCGCAGTTTCAACTCGATGATCGACACGATCCACAAGCTCGGCGAGATGAAGGACGACTTCATCTCGATCGTCTCGCACGAGCTGCGCACGCCGCTGACCTCGATCAAGTATTTCGCCGAGGTGATGCTGGAGCGCGTCGGCACCCTCGAGCCGGGCCGCCAGCAGAAGTACCTGCGGGTGATCAACGAGGAGACCGACCGGTTGACCCGGTTGATCAACGACCTGCTCGACCTGCAGAAGATCAGCGCCGGCAAATTCAAGTGGACGCTCGAGGAGATCCGCCTCGACCAGGTCGTGCGCAACACGGTGCAGACCTTCTCCGGGGCGGGGGCGGCCCGCAACGTGCAGCTGATCAGCCGGGTCGACCCCGGCCTGCCGGTCGTGTTCGGGGACAACGACAAGATCGTGCAGCTCATCGCGAATCTGCTGTCGAACGCCATCAAGTTCACCCGTTCGGGGAGCAAGGTCGTGGTGACCACCGAACGCGGCGAGGATCCGGCGCTCATCACCGACCACCGCTTCCGCGTTTACATCAAAGTCTCGATCACGGACGAAGGCATCGGGATCGCCCAGGAAAACCTGGAGAAGATTTTCGAGAAGTTTCAGCAGGTCGAGGACCACTTCACGCGCAGCCAGGGCGGCACGGGTCTCGGGCTCTCGATCTGCAAGGAGATCGTCCTGCACCACGGCGGGAAGATCTGGGCCGAGAGCAAGGTCGACGTGGGGAGCACCTTCTCCTTCACGATCCCCTATGAGGAAAAGCCGCCGGGCGAGCGCCGGGCGACCGGTGGCGCGGCAGAGGCCCCGTCCGGTGCGACGTCCTGACGGGCGGCGGCGGTTTGTAAAAATACGAGGAACCCGGCAGACAACCCGGCAGGCACAGGAGAGGCGGGACAGGACGATGACCAAGAAAATTCTGGTGTGCGACGACGAACCTTATATCCTCATGGCTCTCACGGACGCCGTCGAGATGGAGGGGTACGAATGCGTCACCGCCGTCAACGGCAAGGAAGCGCTGCAGAAGGCGCGCGAGACGCTGCCCGACCTGATCATGCTCGACATCATGATGCCCTTCATGGACGGCTTCGAGGTCTGCCGCGAACTCAAGGCCGACGCCGCGACGCGCGACATTCCGGTCATCATGCTCACCGCCAAGAGCCAGCAGGTCGATATCCAGAAGGGCAAGGACGCCGGGGCGGACGATTACATCACGAAACCCTTCCGGCCGAGCACCCTGCGCAAAAAGTTCAACGAGGTGCTCGATTCCCGCCACATTATCGAAGAAGAGTGAGTGAAGGTCTCGTAAAGGGCCCACCTGCGGCGTTGCACTGCGTCCCTCGTCGCTGCGGCGTGAGCCGGCACGACTCACGTGGGGACGGATTTGAAATCTGTCGCCAAATGCCTTGCACGGAACTCTTTTCAGGCCGCCGCAACCAACCTCAGCCAAGAAATTGAAATGATGGGTTGTAAGGATAAGGGGCCGCGCCGGTGGCTCGGCATGGGGGCCGGGCTGCTTCTGCTGCTCGCCGGGTGCCGGGGCGGCGGCGGCGAGAAGCCGTTGCGCGTGGGGTTCATGATCTGCAACAGCGTCGCGGAAACCCGCGCCCGCTTTGCCCCGCTGGCGGCGCACATGGCCGAGCAGCTCGGGCGGCGCGTGGAGCCGGTCTGGCTTGACACCGCCGATTTCAACGAGGAAATCCGTGCCGGCCATTTCGACCTGATCCACACGAACAGCTATCTGTACGCCTGGTTCCACGAGGCCTACGGTTTTCGTGTCCTCGCCGGCGAGTCCCGCGGCAAAGACGGTCCCTACTCTTCCGGCGCCATCATCACCGGCAGGGACAGCGCGGTGACGGCCCTTACCGACCTCAGGGGCAAGCGTTTCGTCTTTGGCCCGCCCTTCGCCCCGACCGCCTATCTCTCGCAGTACTGGCTGCTGCTCGAGGCCGGCATCGATCCCGAGAAAGACCTCGGGTATTACGCCTTTCCCTCCGGGTCCTATAAGCACGAGAAGGCGATCTTCGCTGTGATCAATGGCGCTTTCGATGCCGGCGTGGGCCCGGCGCTCGATCTGGAGGTCATGGAAGCCGAGGGCAAGCTTCTCCCCACCGACTACCGGGTCATCGCGCGGGGGCCACGGGTGCCCTACTGTGTGTTCTCGGCCGCGGCCAGCATGCCCGAGTCGAGTCTTCGGGAGATCAGGAAAGTGCTTTTCGCGATCACGGCCGAAACGGTCGCCACGGTCGACGGCGAAGTGCTCAAGGTCCTCAAGAGCGCCCTGGTGGACGGCTTTGTCCCCCTCGAGGAGAAGGAGTTCGATCCGGTCCGGGCGATGCTCAGGCGCTGTAACCTCCCGCCGTACGACAAGTATTGACAGGGGCGGGGGAGCTGTGATGCGCGACGGGAGGACGATGGCACAACAGTCGGTCTGGCTCGAGCGTGCCGTCGCGGGGGCGATCGTCGTCGTTGCCGCGGCCGCGGTGGTTGCGGCGGTGCGGCTCGGCTCGGCGGCCGTCGCAGGCGGGGACGGTCTGCTCGCCGGGTTGCGCGCCCGCACCGATCGGCGAGTGACCGCCGGGCGTGACCAGATCAGGCCGGCGCTCGATGCTGTCGTTCGGGGCGACCTCGCGACTGCCCGTTGCGAGGCCGAAGCGGCACTCGGAAGGTTCGAGGGCAACTCTCAACTACATCTACTGCTCGCCGGCTTGTACCGCGGCGGGGGTGAGGCCGCGCCGGCGCTGCGCGAGTACCGTCGCGCCGTGGAGCTCGTGCGCGACTACGCCGACCGGCGTTCCCCGCAGTTCATCGGAGCGGGGCTGGCCCCCTGGCTGCGTGAGGTCCGGCCCTCCCTCCCCGGGGCGGCCCGAGGCCACCTGCACTATCTGGAGCGTGCCCTGGCCGGCGGTTGCTCCTAGCATGCGGGTTAAGGTTACCCCTGGCGCGATGAAGGCACTTCTCTTCTGGCTCAAGACGCACCTCGACCTGGTCTCGGGCGCGGCGGTCGGCCTGGCTGGGGCCGTTCTCGTGCTGTTGGGCAATCCCCGCAACTCCGGCATCTGCGCTTCCTGCTTCGCGGAGAACGTCGCCGGGGCGTTGCGTCTGCACGGCGACCCACGGCTGTCCTATCTGCGGCCGGAGTTCCCCGGGTTCCTCCTGGGCGCCACCCTCGCGGCGCTCTCGGGGCGTGGCTTCCAGGCCCGCAGCGGTTCGGCCCCTCTCGTGCGATTCTTTATCGGTGCATTCCTCATCGTCGGCTCGGCGGTCTTCCTCGGCTGCCCGATCAAGGTGGTGTTGCGTCTCGCCGGTGGCGACCTGACTGCTTTTGCCGGCCTCGGCGGGCTTCTCGCCGGAGTCTGGATCGGGGTGCGATTCCTGAAAAAGGGTTTTTTCCTCGGCAAGTCCACGCGTACCGGGGCGTTCGCGGGATGGGTTTTCCCGGCGTCGATGGTGTTGTTGGCGGCGGCCTCCGTCCTCGCCCCTCCGGCGTTTACCGGCGGTCTGGTCGGCGCCGCGCGCGAGCACGCCCCCCCGCTTGCTTCGCTCGGCATCGGTCTGGTCGTCGGCGCGCTTGCCCAGCGCTCGAAGTTCTGCGTCAGCGGAGCGCTGCGCAACTTCTTTCTGACGCGCAACGCGCGCATGCTCGGCGGCTTGCTGCTGCTCTTTTTCGCCGCGTTCAGCGTCAATCTCGCCGCCGGTCTCTTCCAGCCGGGGCTGTTCGATCAGCCGGGATCCCACCTGGACTGGGGCTGGGCGGCAGTCGGGATGTTTCTCGTGGGCCTGGGCGCCGTCCTCATCGGCGGCTGCCCGTTCCGCCAGCTCGTGATGGCGGGCGAGGGCGACGCCGACGCCGGTGCCGCGGTGCTCGGCATGCTCGTCGCCGGGGGCCTGGTTCAGTCGTGGGGGTTGCGCAGCACGATCGCCGGGGTTACGCCGGCCGGCAAGCTTGCGACCCTCATAGGCCTCGTGCTTGTCCTCGGCACGGCTTTGGCGTACCGGGAGCGCGCGTGAGGCGCAGTCCGTAGCGAGAGGGCGGAGATTGCGCGATATTCGTGTGCGCAGGAGAAGAAGCGTGAAATATGAGGGCTAGCCCGCATATTTCACGCTTGTTCGTAGCGAGAGTGCGAAGATTGTGTAA
>CAZEOK010000121.1:0-8365 GCA_964513745.1 uncultured bacterium | reverse complement strand
GGCAGCACCTTGATGCCCATCTCGCGGCACTCGGCGATGTACTGCACGATCTTGTCGGTCTTCTCGACCTCGCTCGAGAGCAGCGCGGCCATGTACTCGACCGGGTGGTGCGTCTTGAGCCAGGCGGTCTGATAGGCGATGAACGCGTAGGCGGCGCTGTGCGACTTGTTGAAGCCGTAGCCGGCGAAGTGCTCGATCTCGGTGAAGATCTCCTCGGCCAGGGCCACGGGCACCTTGTGCTTCGCGACGGCGCCCGCGACGAATTTCTCCTTCTGGCGGGCCATGACCTCCTTGTCCTTCTTGCCCATGGCCTTGCGCAGGTCGTCGGCCTCCGACGGGGCGAAGCCGGCGAGCACCGCGGCGATCTGCATGACCTGCTCCTGGTACACCGGCAGGCCGTAGGTCGACTCCAGCGTCTCCTTGAGCACGGGGTGGCGATACTGCACGGCCTGCTTGCCGTGGCGCCGGTCCAGGTAGAGGGCGACGACGCCGCCCTTGAGCGGGCCGGGGCGGTAGAGGGCGTTGAGCGCGATCAGGTCGTCGAGCTTGTCCGGGCGCATCTTGACGACGGTGTCGCGCATCCCCGGAGACTCGAACTGGAAGATCCCGGAGGTCCGGCCGCTCGCGAGCAGCTTGTAGGTCGCCGGATCGTCGAGGGGAATCCCGGCCAGCGAGAATGGCTCCTCCCCGGGCGGCTGCCGGCGGCGGATCAGCCGCTGCGCATCTTCGAGCACGGTCAGCGTCCGCAACCCGAGGAAGTCGAACTTCACCAGGCCGATCTTCTGGATGCCGTCCATGTCGAACTGCGTCAGCGTCTCGCCGTTGGTGCCCTTGCAGAGGGGGACGAGGTTCGTCAGCGGCTCGGGGGAGATCAGCACCCCGGAGGCGTGCGTCGAAGCGTGGCGATTGAGCCCCTCCAGCGACTGCGCGGTCTCGAGCAGGCGGGCGACCTGCGGATCCTTCGCGGCGAGCTCGGCGAGACGCGGCTCCTTCTCGAGGGCCTTCTCGATGGTGATCTCGAGCTCCGGCGGGACGAGCTTGGCGATCTTGTCGACATCGGCGTAGCTCATGCCGAGCACGCGGCCGACGTCGCGGATGACGCCCTTGGCCTGAAGGGTGCCGAACGTGATAATCTGGGCGACCCGGTCCTCGCCGTACTTCTTCCGGACGTAGGCCAGCACCTCGTCGCGGCGGTTCTGCTCGAAGTCCACGTCGATGTCGGGCATGCTCTTGCGCCCCGGGTTGAGGAAGCGCTCGAAGAGCAGCCCGTAGACGATCGGATCGAGGTCCGTGATGCCGAGGGCCCAGGCCGCGAGGCTGCCGGCCGCCGAGCCGCGCCCCGGCCCGACCGGGATGCCGCTGGTCTTGGCGAAGTGGACGAAGTCCCAGACCGCGAGAAAGTAGCTCGGGAAATCCATCTTCTCGATGACGCCCAGCTCGTAGGCGAGCCGCTCCTCGTACTGCCGCTGGCGGGCGGGGTCGGCCGCGGGACCGAGGCGCGCGGCGAGGCCCTGCGCGGCGAGCCGGCGCAGGTGGCTTGCGGGGGTGTCCCCCTGCGGGACCTCGACCAGCGGGAAGCGGAACTCGCCGAGCTTGAGCTCGACGTTGCAGCGCTCGGCGATCTCGACGGTCGCCCGCAGCGCCGCCGGGACTTCGGCGAAAAGCTGCGCCATCTCCTCGGGCGAGCGGAAGTAGAACTGGTCGGTCGACAGGCGCATCCGGTCGGGCTCCTGCATCGTCTTGCCGGTCTGGATGCACAGCAGCACCTCGTGCACGGGGGCGTCCTCGCGCCGCAGGTAGTGGCAGTCGTTCGTCGCGACGACCGGGATGCCGGTGGTCTTCGCAAGCGCCAGCAGGCTGCGGTTGGCGCGCTCCTGCTCGGGGATGCCGTTGGCCTGCAGCTCCAGGTAGTAGTTGCCGGCGCCGAATATGTCGTGGAACTCGGCGGCGGCTTTCGCTGCCCCGGCCTCGTCGCCGCGGATCGCCCTCTGGGCGACCTCGCCCTTCATGCATCCGGAGAGGGCGACGAGACCGGTGGCATGTGCAGCGAGCAGGCTTTTGTCGACGCGCGGCTTGTAGTAGAAGCCCTCGAGGTTCGCGGCCGAGGTCAGCTGCACGAGGTTGCGGTAGCCGGCCTCGTCGCGCGCCAGCAGCGTGAGGTGGTTCGCCGCATCGCCGGGGCCGCCGCCTTTCTCCCGCATGTTCCCCGGTGCGACGTAGAGCTCGACGCCGAGGATCGGCTTGACGCCGGCCTTCATCGCCTGGCCGTAGAAGTCGACGACGCCGTACATCTGCCCGTGGTCGGTGATCGCGACCGCGGGCATGCGGAAGTCGGCCGCCTGCTTGACGAGCTTCGAGACGAGGATCATCCCGTCGAGCAGACTGTACTGGGTGTGCACGTGCAGATGCACGAAGTCCGCGTGTTTGTGAGCCATGAGCGTCAGCCGCGTCCGTCCATCGCGGGATGATAGGCGACCGGGAGGGGGGTGTCAAAGCCGCCAGCGCGCAAGCCTTTCGCGGGCGAGGCTGCTGGGGCCTTCCTTCGGTCGTGCGTCTCAGCCGCCGGCCCGGAGCGCCGCCCGGGGCTCGCGGTCTCGCAACTCGCCCTGCGGGCTCAAACAGCGAGCCCGCGTCCCTGCGGGACCGCCCCGGTCGCCACTCCAGGCTGATCGGCGTCTTCGCGCCATCTCCCTACAGGAAGACCCCAGCAGCCTCGCCCCGTTACCGTCTCGTCGGGACGAGCCTCAGGGCACACCCGCTCGGTGCCCTGATGATGAAGCCAACCCATTCACGGGCGGCGGGGCGGCGACGGGCGGGCGCGTGGCGGAGCGCGAGGGAACCGCAGCGGCCGGGTCGGAGCGTCCCCGCCAGGGGCGAAACGCACTGTCTGAGCCCGCAGGGCGAGTTGTGCGTTTCGAGCGCAGGACCGGACAAGCTGCGGCCGAGCGCGCAGCTGGCGACCGCACGGCACCGCCCCGCCGCCCGCAGCACGGGGACGCCCGTGCCTGTCTTAGCGGCCTGAGCCGAAGCTGCGCAGCACGATGTCGATGTTGTCCGCGAAAGCGCCGGTCACGACCTCGACGGCGTGGTCCGGCACGCCCTCGTAGAGACCATAGGGCTCCCCCGGCGCCGGCCGCTCCCGGATGTGCTTGCGCGCGCCGACCCAGTAGCGCCCGCCCGCCGGGACGTAGATCACGAAACGGCCGTCGGCGGCGGTCATGGCCGAGGTGAAGTCCGGGACCCGGCGCATGTCGGCGCTGGCGTACGCGATCGCGAAGACCCATGCGACCGGGGTGCCCGACGCGTCGGTGATCCGGCCGCGGATGCCGGTCGCCGTCGGGCCGCGCGGGCTGGTGCGCGAGAACATCAGATCGCGCATCTCCTCCAGGTCGAGGTCGACGGTGGTGAAGGACCCCGACGTCACCGTCGCCGGGTTGCCGGGGTGGATGCGTTGGAGATCGCCGGGGACGAGCGGGCCGGCGTCGCTTCCCGAAGAGCGCTTGCGGGCGACCAGCCAGTAACCGCCCTCGACGAGGTCGATCAGGTAGGAGCCATCGCGGCCGGACGGGGCGCTCGCGAAGTCGGCCGGTCCGAGGAAATTGGCGCTCTGGCGACGGTAGGCGTAGACGCTCGCGCCGGCAAGCGGACGGCCCTGGTGGGTGAGCGTCCCCCGCACGCCCTGGCTCGGCAGCGCGGCGGGAGCGGTGCCCGTGGCCGCCGCCGGACGCGGCGCCGGCGAGGCACAGGCGGCAAGCAGGGCCGGGAGCAGTGCGGCGACGGCAATGGTTTTCACGACCTGCAGCGCAGCAATGACCATTTCATGAAAAGTGGCCGAAGCAGAAGGACCCTCGCGCCGGTTGCCAGCGCCCCGGCCTCCGGGTATCGTTCGGTGCATGCGCCGGGCGCGGTTGACTGCCATTACCCTCCCCAGCGCGGGGATCGGGTCCCTCGACGAACAGGTGCAGCCGTCGTGACCCCGGCGCGCCGCCTGCTGCTGCTCGTGCCGACCGCGATCCTCCTGGCTGCGGCGCTGATCCCGGCAGGGTGGGAGTCCCCCATCCCGCTCTGCCTCGTCAAGGGGCTCACCGGCCTGGACTGCCCCGGCTGCGGCATGACCCGCGCCTTCCTGCTCATCGGGCACGGACGGCTCGGCGACGCGGTGTCGATGCACCCCGCAAGCATCCCCGCGTTCCTGATCGTGGCGGGGATGGCGGTAACCGGCGTCGTGCGGTCCGTCCGCAACCGTCCCGCGTAAGCCGCCGCCAGGAACGCCGCCATACTACGGAGCGGTCCCGCGGGTGTTGAGCCCGGCCCCGGTCACCCGGGCCGCCACCTGCCGCAGATCGCGCACCGACCCCGGTCCGGGAACGCGGCCGCGCGGATCGTAGAGCAGTGTTGCGAGGCCCGCGGCCGCCGCGCCCCGCACGTCCTCCCGGGGCCGGTCACCGACCATCAGGGCTTCCCCGGGTTCAACGGCCAGCGTCGCCAGTGCCGCGGCGTAGATCCGCGGCGAAGGCTTGGCCCAGCCGGTTTCGGACGAAACGACGACGATGTCGAAGTACGGCCTCAGCCCCAGTTCGTCGACGACGCGATGCAGCCGCGTGTCGTAGTTCGAGACGAGGGCGATCTTCAGCCCGCGCTCCCGGAGGGCGCGCAGCGTATCGACGGCACCCGCGCAGGGCCGCCACGCGGTGCCGCGGCCGAAGGCCTCGACGCCGGCGGCGATCGCCGCCGGGCTCGGTCTGTCGCAGCCGGCCCGTTCGAAGGTGAGCTCGACCACGCGCGCCCACCAGCGCCGCTCGCGCGACTCGGAGGTCTGCAGCCCCGAGCGGCCGAAGAAGCGCTCCGGGAACAACTCGCGGTAGGCCGGGCGGAAAACCGCCTCCAGGCTGCGGGCCGGACAGCGTAGCCCGTGCGCCCTGGCGGCCCGGGCATACACGGAACCAACGGAGGGCCAGGGGCGGATCAGGGTCCCGACGGCGTCGAAGAGTACCGCCTTCACTGCTGCTCCTGCGTTGGCGCGGGCGCCGGCTGCCCGACGAACTCGCCGCGGAAGATCTCGAGCAGCGTCTGGATCATCGCGAGCACCAGCGGGCCGTAGACCACGCCGAGCAGCCCGGCGATCTTGATCCCGCCCATGATCGCGAAAAAGAGCAGCAGCGGATGCATGTGCACCGGGCCCTTGACCACCAGGAGCCGGACAACGTTGTCCGAACTCGAGATGACCGCGAAGCCCCAGACCAGGATGAAGATGCCCGCTGCGGTCCGTCCCTGCAGCAGCAGCACCGCCCCCGCCGGCCCCCAGATCAGCGCCGTGCCGATGACCGGCACCAGGCTCGTGAAGACCATGACGAACCCCCAGAGAACGCCCGGGAGCCCGACGATCCAGAAGGCCAGCCCACCGAGAATCCCCTGGACGACCGCAACCAGGCCGCTGCCGAGGACGGCCGATTTAATGATCTCGATGAACGTGCGGGAGACCACCTCGCGGTGCTCGTCGGTCAGCGGCGCCAAGCTCCAGGCCCACCGGGCGAACCTCCCGCCGTCAAGCAGGATGAAAAACAGCGAGAAGAGCACCACGGCGAACGTCCCGACTGCCGCGAGAACATTCGAGGCCGCGGCGGTGCCGAACGCGATGCCGAAACCGCTGACCCTCTGGAGGAAGTTCAGGAAGACACCCTTGAGGTTGAGGGCCCTGGTGTCGAGCCAGGGAGCGTGGGCGGAGAGCCAGCCCTCCACCGCCTCCCAATCCCGAAAACGCAGGATCGAGTCGAACGCCCCGTTCTGCGCCTTGGCGCTCAGGCCCTGGTAGAGGTCGAGGGCCTGCTTGGTGAAGAGGACGCCCATGCCGATCAGCGGCAGAATGACGCAGAGCACGACCAGGAGGACCGTGACGCCGGCCGCGAGCGCCCGCCGCCCGCCCAGGGCGCGCTTGAGCCGCGTGAAGACCGGGTAGAAGACAATATCGAGGACGGCAGCGAGCGCGACCGCCGAGAAAAAGGGCTGGAACACCTTCCAGCCGAGATAGAACGAGACACCCAGGGCGCCGAGAATGAACAGACGCCCCGCGCGGTCGTACTGGCGATCTATGACCCGAGTCCCGGCTGGCACAAAGTGATCATACCAGAAAGGGTATGGCGATTCGGGTCGTCAGAGACGGGTCGCCGTCCAGGAGTCTCCGGTTCCCCAGTTGGTCGTGTAACTGCCGCTCATCGACGTGTTGCCGTCGCTCACGGTCCCGATATAGGTGGCAATTTGCCCGTCGCTGAAGGTCACCACCAGCGTGACATCCCGCGGCTCGAGCGCGCCCGCCGCGGCAGCAGTCGTGCCGGTGATCGTCTGGGAGTAGCCGAGGCTGTCGGTCACCGTGCCGGTGATGGTCGAACCGGTGTGCGTGAGATTCAATGTCATGGCCGGGTGACCAGTTGCCGCGAGGCTCCAGACACCAGTCACGTCCAGCGGCTCGGCCGCGCTGTCGCCACCCCCGCCGCACCCCCCCGCGATCACGGCGATCGCGGCCGCAAACAGTCCGGCAATGAGAGACATCCTGCCCGGAGCCTTTTTCATCGCGAGCCTCCTCCCTGTTGGCGGGTGTACCCCCCTACTCCCCCGTTTCCGTGACCAACTGACGATCCCGACTCGACAACAGCGTCCCGCGCGGGACGATACCAGAGCTTCGTGGGTAATTTTCCGGCCGGCCGATGCCGTTGTCAAGACCCGGTGCCGATGCGCCTTACTCTGCTGAAAATCCGAATTCGGGCGGTGGGGCTATAATCAGCCGACACGCCAACGGGGGGACGTTCAGATGCCACAAGAATCGGGGTACCGCTGGAGCATAGCCGAGCTGATGCCGGAGGGGACCGCGGCGCTCGATGCCAGGATCGCGTTGCTCGAGGGGATCATCTCGCGTCTCGAGGGGATGCGTCAGCTTCTCGAGCCCGGCATCCCGGCGGAGAATTTCGCCCGGATGCTGGAGGCGATCGAGGAGTTCGCGCGCGTGGCCGCCGAGCTTCAGGGCTACGCCGAGCTCTGGTTCAGCGGCGACATGCTGCAGCAGCAGGCACAGGCCTTTCTCGGACGAGTCGAGCAGGCCGTCGCCGACCTTGGCAATCGCGCACTGTTCTTCACGGTGTGGTGGCGCGCACTCGACGACGGCAACGCCGCGCGGCTGCTGGAGCGGGCCGGTGACCTGCGCGCCCACCTCGCCAGGGAGCGTCTGATGCGCCCGCACTCGCTGAGCGAGGCGGAGGAGAAGCTGATCAACCTCAAGGACGTCAACGGCACGCACGCCCTGATCAAGGTCTACGACCTGATCACCAACAAATTTTCCTACACGCTCGAAGTCGACGGCGAGACAAGGACCCTGACCCGCGACGCGCTGGCCGCCTATGCTCGTCACCCGTCGCCGCCGGTCCGGGAGGCCGCCTACCGCGAGCAGATCAGGCCGTACCGCGACGAGGCGGCGGTGCTCGGGCAGATCTACGTCAATCGCGCACGCGACTGGGCCGGCGAAAACCTGTCCCTGCGCTCGTTCAGGGAGCCCATCGACGTGCGCAACCTGGGCAACGACGTTCCGGCCGAGGCCGTGGCCGCGCTGCTGGAGGTCTGCGAGGCCGAGGCTCCCGTCTTCCGGCGCTACTTCGAGCGCAAGGCAGGGTGGCTCGGCATGGACAGGCTCAAGCGCTTCGACCTCTATGCCCCGCTCGGCGGGAAGGGCGAACGCAGAATACCCTTCGACGAGGCCGTGGAAACGGTCATGGCGGGCTTCTCGCGTTTTTCGAGCGAGGCGGCGACGCTGGCCGCAAGCGTCTTCGAGGCGCGGCACATCGACAGCGGTGTCCGGGCCGGCAAGCGCGGCGGCGCGTTCTGCTACGGCGTCGCGCCGGAGCGCATCCCCTGGGTGCTCGTCAACTACACCGGCGAGCCGCGCGAGGTTTCCACCCTCGCGCACGAGCTCGGCCACGCCATCCACGCGCTGCTGGCCCGCGGGCACTCCGTGCTCACCTTTCACGCGCCCCTGCCGCTGGCCGAGACCGCGTCCGTGTTCTCCGAAATGCTCCTGACCGACCTGCTCCTCGAGCGCGAGACGGACGCCGCAACCAGGCGCGATCTGATCGCCGCGAAGCTCGACGACATGTACGCCACGGTCCTGCGCCAGGCGTTCTTCGTGTTGTTCGAGCGCCGGGCGCACCGGCTGGCGGCGCAGGGCGCCACGATCGACGAGATGAGCGAAGCCTACCTCGAGAACCTGCGCGCGCAGTTCGGCGGCGCGGTCGAGGTCGACGGGATATTCCGGCACGAATGGCTCGGCATCCCGCACATCTACCACGTCCCGTTCTACTGCTACGCCTACAGCTTCGGGATG
>CAZEOK010000120.1:0-8745 GCA_964513745.1 uncultured bacterium | reverse complement strand
TCTGAGCCCGCAGGGCGAGTTGTGCGTTTCGAGCGCAGGACCGGACAAGCTGCGGTCGAGCGCGCAGCTGGCGACCGCGCGGCACCGCCCCGCCGCCGCCCTTTCGATGACAATCTCCCGCAGAATCCTCATGGCTATCGCACGAGACCGGCGAGAATCCCGGCGGGGATGGCGATGAAGGCTGCGACGACGAGCAGCGCCAGCGTCGCGCCGCCGCGCTCGAGCCAGGGGAACGAGCGCGGGCCGTTGAGCCCGAAGGTCTGCACCGAGCTGGCGAGCCCGTGATACAGGTGCAGCGCGAGCGCGAACATCCCGACAAGGTAGACCGCCGCGGTCCCGGTGTCGCCGAAACCGGCGACGAGCATCCGGTGCACGTCCGGACGCCCCAGCGCGTCCGCGTGAGTCGCTGCGGCGGCTTCGGGGTGGATCACCTGCACCGTGAAGTGCAGCAGGTGGTAGAGCAGGAAACCGGCGATCGCCAGGCCGGTCCAGATCATCGTCCGCGAGGCGATCGTGGCGCGCCGGTACGAGGTTGCCGCGTAGCCCCCACCCTTGGCCGCCCGATTTTCCAGTGTCAGCGTGACGCCCTGCCAGACGTGCAGTGAAAGCAGGGCGAGGAGCCCGAGACGAACGGCCCAGCCCAGCAGCGGCAACGCTTGCAGATGCGCGGCGTACGAATTGATCGCCCCGACCCAGAGGGTGGTATTGCCGGCGGCGTGCCCGAGAAGGAAAAGGAGCAGGAGTTGCCCCGTGAGAGCCATCGCAAGCTTCCGGCCGACCGACGTCTTGAGCACGCTCATGACGATGGCAACAATGACCCTCGGGGACGATGCCTGTCAAGGGGAATAAATCCTGCAATTTCCACGAAAATGCCCCGATTTCCGTTCTGAGCAAGCTGCTCGGTGCTATGCTTCGAAGATGGCGGATCGGTGGCAAAGCATCATCAGCATCTCCCTGCTCCGATGACAGCACCCGACAAGGTCGCCTCCCCCGAGCGCGAGTTCTGGGAGCGTCGCTACTCGGAGCCGGCGTACGCGTACGGCACCGAACCGAACGGCTTCCTCGTCGAGGTTGCCGACCGGATACCGCCAGGTCCCGTTCTCTGTCTCGCCGAGGGAGAGGGGCGCAATGCAGCGTGGCTCGCCGGACGCGGCTACGCGGTGACCGCAGTCGACGCCTCGGCGGCGGGTCTCGCCAAGGCCACGGCCCTGGCGGGAACGCGCGGGGTGAACATCGAGACGGTTGCCGCCGACCTCGCGGCTTTCACGATCACCCCCGGAACCTGGTCCGGGGTCGTCGCTATCTTTGCCCACCTCCCGCCCACGCTGCGGCGCAAGGTCCATCGCGCCGCCGCAGAAGGACTTTCCGCCGGAGGCGTCTTCGTGCTGGAGGCCTTCACGCCGCGTCAGATCCAGTACGGGACCGGGGGCCCGAAGCAACTGGAGATGCTGTACACGCTCGAGATGCTGCGCGAGGACCTGCAGGGGTTGGAACTTGAAATCTGCCGTGAAGTCGAACGCGACGTCGTGGAGGGGCTCTACCACACCGGTCGCGCCGCGGTCGTCCAGACTCTCGCCCGCCGCACGTAGTCCAAGAAAAAACGGCGCGGAGGGCCGGAAGGCACCCCGCGCCGCTGAGTCCGGAGAAAAACTAGTCGCCGAAGCTCAAGGCGTACTGCAAGCCGGCGTGGAAAACCCAGTCCGCCGGGTCACCGTCGTTGGTCATGTTGGCGTTGTTGATCACGCCGGCCTGGATCGTCAAGGTGTCCATCGGCATGAAGCGAGCGCCAAACCACATATTGGGGTCCAGGTCGGGGTTGTTCATGTCACTGTTCGTGGACTTGGCCTGGATCTCGCCGCCGATCGCAAGGTTCGGCAGCACCATAGCCACGAGGCTCCCAAAGAACTGAGCGCCGGTCTCAGTGTCGCTGTCGCCACCGGCATCCTGCGAAATGTAGGAGACACCGACGGAGGGAATCAGGGCCATTTCGCCCAACATGGCGGTGTAGCTCGCGACACCGTAGATGTTGAAATCCGTGACGTCATCGCCCACTTTAAAGGTCGTGGTGTTGTACCCGCCGCCGACGGCGATGCCGAGGTTTTCGACGAGATCGAGGGGAAGGACGTACTTCGCGTTCACACCCCAGACCTTGATTTCCGCGTCGGTGTCCGTCCACCAGTACTTGCCGCCGAGCTCGAGGCCGTCGATCACGCCCAACTCGACGCGGGCCGGGATGAAGATCTCGTCGGAGCCGACGTAGTCGGCAGCCACCGCGAGGGTCATCGGGGCAAGAGTCATGGCCAGAGGGGTCCGCGCAACTCCGGTGTTGCCGTCGAGGCTCAAACCCGCGTTCGCCGCATGCGCCGTGCCAGCGGCAACAAGCGCGAATGCAGTGATTCCGGAAAGCAGCAGTTTCTTCATGATTCACTACCTTTCTCCGGCCTTTCGCGCCGGTACGAGCGGTTCCCCGATCCCCGGGGCAGGGTGAGCGACCAGAATGCCCGGTTGCCCTGTCATGGTTGCGATCCGTCAGCCTGCGGAATTGCCGTGCCGCTGGATCAATTTTAAATAATCTACTCTCCGTCCCTTTCTCCTGTCAACTCTTGTGCCGATGTTACAAGCCCGTCCACTCCTGCCGGTCCGTCCCCACCTGAGCCTGCGCGGCGCCGCCCAGGTAGCTGTCCCAGATCACCGTGAGACTCACGAGAAAGCTGAAAAAATGGTCCCGCCCTCCCTCGAGCGGCATGGTGTAGATCGGGCGCAGCTCGTACTCGAGCCAGTCGCGCCAGACGCGGCCGCGCCAGCGCACCTGGGCATACATGATCGTGTCGTCGTCGAGCGTCTCCGGGTCGTTCCCGCCGGTGTGGTACTCCAGCCAGAGTTCGTAAGAGATGCCGCTGCGCTCGAAGATGCTCTGCCTCAGGATCAACCCGTGCTCGGCCTGCGCCCCGTGACCACCGAAGACGTAATCGAGGCGGTTGCGCAAGCGCAGAAAGAAGTCGACGCTGAACGTGCGATCCACGTCGAAGTCGGTCCTTGTCCTCCAGGATCCGTCGCTCTCCCAGATGAGCCGCTGCTCGAAATAGTAGCGCAGAGGCAGGCGCAGCAGCTCGTAGCGGACAAAGGGGTAGGCCGAAACGAGCGACCTGTCGTCGGTGAGCAGGTTTACCTTGAATCCGGCTTCCACCGTGTCCCGGTAGCGGCCGAGCAGGCTGGCGCCGATCGACAGTCTCCTGCTGGAATCGTCGAAGTTCGGCCTTGAGGCATCGCCGAGGTTGCTGATGTCCTCGCCGATCTCCAGGTAGAGGTTGAGCCGGCGCTCCAGCGACGGCAGCGGCACGCGCAGTCCGAGCCTCAGCGCGGTGTCGGTGCTCGTGCCCTCGTCGTTGAAGGTGGTCTCCCCCCCTGCCCGGACCTGGACCTTGCGCTCCCGGTCCTCCACGTACTGCTCGCCGAAGATCCGGTCGATGCTCTGACAGAACTCGCCGAAGAAACGCGCCTGCTCTTCGTGGGCCTCGTCGATCCGCTCGACGACCGGGGGCTCTTCGACCGCGGCAGGCTCTGGCGGACTCTGCGCGCGAGCTGCCACGGCGTTGCCGACGCACAAGGCGAGGAGAACCACAGCCGTTCTGACCCTCTTTCCACCCACCGTCACTCCCCCCGCGATCCGGCGCGCAGTCCTCGGCGGACTCGGGAACTTTTCGCGTATGCCCGGATCAAAGAGATTATAGAACAGACTCCGCTTCGAACGGGGAGGAAGGAGGGCCAGCGGGTACCGCCATCGAGGAGCCGGAGCGGAGGGGGCGGGACGAGGTTGCCCAAGCTCGCCCGCCCTCTTCGTGTTTCATCTAGCAGTCACGTGACCGTACCAGTTGCGGGACTTGGTGGTACGGGATTTTCATCTGTCAGCGCAGCCCCGACAGGAACGGCCCCACCGCCTCCGGACCATGCTCGTCCACGATCCGGATCGTCTCCGAGCCGATGACCGCGATGTCGGCCTTGCCCAGCAGGCGGTCGACATCCTCCCGGCTGCGGATGCCGAATCCGACCGCCAGCGGCAGGTCCGTGGCCGCGCGGCAGCGGGCGAGGTAGGCGTCGAACTCCGGCCCGAACGAGGTCTCCGCACCGGTCACCCCGCGGCGGGCGACACAGTAGATGAAGCCGTCCGCCGCCGATTCCAGCTCGTGCATCCGCGCGTCGGTGCTGGTCGGCGCGAAGATCTGGATCGGGTCGATCCCGGCGCGGCGGGCCGCCCGGAAAAAGTCCGCCCCCTCCTCGAGGGGCAGATCGGGGACGATCAGGCCACGGATGCGCGCCCGGCGGGCGCGGTCGAGGAAGGCCTGCTCGCCGAGGCGGAAGACGATGTTGTAGTAGGTCATCAGCAGGAACGCGACCTTCGGGTGCGAGCCGGCCATCTCGGCTGCGAAGGCCAGGCACTGCTCGACCGTCGTACCGCTCGCGATCGACTCCTGGCAGGCCCGCGCGATCACGGGGCCGTCGGCGACCGGCTCGGAGAAGGGGATCTGCAGCTCGATCAGCTCGACCCCGGCCTTCGCCATCTGCGTCACCACCTGCCGGTTCACCGCGAACGAGGGGTAGCCGAGCACCAGGTGCGTCATCAACAGGATGTCCTGGCTCCCGAGCGCCCGGTGGACGTCATTCTGCAGCATAGGCCTCTCCCTTTTCACGGATGAAACGTTTCCACGACGGATCCCCGAAGGCGTGGGCGATCGTGAAGATGTCCTTGTCGCCGCGGCCCGACATGTTGATCACGACGGCGTCCTCCTGCGCGAGACTGCCGGCCTCCTTGAAGGCCTGCACGAACGCGTGCGCCGACTCGAGCGCCGGGATGATCCCCTCCTGTTTCATCGTCAGGTCGAGCGCCGCGAGGACCTCGGCGTCGGTCGCCGCCTCCATGCGGACCCTGCCGCGGCCCGCCAAGTCGGCGATCATCGGCGAGACGCCGACGTAGTCCAGCCCGGCCGCGACCGAGTGGGTGTCGCGCATCTGACCGTCGTCCGTCTGCAGGAACATCGTCTTGTACCCCTGCGCAACCCCCGGTGAGCCGTCGCCGCCGGCCAGCCGCGCGGCGTGCATGCCGGTGTCGAGTCCCTTCCCGCCGGCCTCGACGCCGACGAGCTCGACCCCGGGATCGGCGAGGAACCCCTGGAAGATCCCCATCGCGTTCGAGCCGCCGCCGACGCAGGCGTAGACCCGCGCGGGAAGCCGGCCGGCCTGCGCGAGGACCTGCCCGCGCGCCTCGCGGCCGATGATCGACTGGAACCAGGCGACCATCGCCGGGAAGGGGTGCGGACCGCAGACCGTCCCCATCACGTAGTGCGTGTCGTCCATGCGCCCGACCCAGTCGCGGAACGCCTCGTTGATCGCGTCCTTCAGGGTGCGCGACCCGGCGGTCACCGGCACGACCTCGGCGCCGAGCTTCTCCATCCAGAAGACGTTCGGGCGCTGGCGCTCCACGTCCTCGGCGCCCATGTAGATCGTGCAGCGCAGGCCGAACTTCGCAGCCATCGTCGCCGTCGCCACGCCGTGCTGCCCGGCGCCGGTCTCGGCGATCACGCGCGCCTTGCCCATCCGGCGCACCAGCAGCCCCTGCCCCATGACGTTGTTCGCCTTGTGGGCGCCGGTGTGATTGAGGTCCTCGCGCTTGACGAAAATGCGCGCCCCGTTGAAGCGCCGCGTCAGGTTTTCACAGAACGTCAGCGGCGTCGGGCGGCAGGAGTAGGTGGTCATCAGCCGCACATACTCCTGCCAGAACACCGGGTCGGCCTGCGCGGCCTCGAACGCGGTGGTCAGCTCGCGGAACGTCTCGTGGAGCACCTCGGGGATGAAGGCCCCGCCCCAGGGGCCGTAGTAGCCCCGATTCGCTGCATTGCTCATGGCCCCTCCTGCAGGGCTGACCCCTGCCTGGCGGCGCGGACGAACTCCCGCACCAGCGAATGATCCTTCACCCCCGGCGCTGACTCGACGCCTCGCGCCACGTCCACGCCGAATGGTCGGTACGCCTCGACGATCGCGCCAACGTTCGCGGGGGTCAGCCCGCCGGCAAGGAGCACCGGCTTGGGCAGCAGCACCGCCATCCGCGCGACGTCATCGGACAGCACCCCCTCCTCCCCCTTGGGCAGATCCACGAGGAAGATTTCGGCGGCGTCGAGAAATGCATCGGCCAGCGCGAGATCCGCGGGGACGCGCGACGGCAGTGCCCGGATCACCGGCATCTCGAAGACGCGGCAGAAACCGGGACTCTCGACGCCGTGAAACTGCAGGTAATGGGGCCGCACGAGGCTGAGAACCCGCTCGACCTCCTCGATCGTCTGGTTGCGGAAGACGGCAACTTTCGACACGCCCGGCGGCAGGTCCGCCCAGAAGCCGCGGGCGACCACGGGATCGAGGCGGCGCGGCCCCGGGGCGAAGACGAACCCGAGGAAATCGGCGCCCGCAGCGGCAGCGGCGCGGGCATCCGCGAGGTTCGTCAGGCCGCAGAGCTTGACTTTGATCTCGTGCATGTTCGCCTGCCGTTCTACCCTGACTCTCCGTTCACGGCTCCGGGCTCTTTCGTCAGTCTCTTCTCGAGCTCGGCCTGGAAGTACGGGTTCACCGTCGTGCCGAGCAATTCGCGCACCTTCCCCTCGACGTCCTCGGCGCGCATGATCGCCTCGCCGATCAGCACGGCGTCGATGCCGGCGGCAGCGAGCCGGTCGAGGTCGGCGCGCGTGCGCTGGCCGCTTTCGCTGACTACGATCGTCCCGGGCGGCACGCGCGCGCGCAGAGCGTACGTGGTCTCGGTGTCGACCTTGAGCGTCTGCAGGTTCCGGTTGTTGATCCCGACGACGGCCGCGCCCGCCGCCAGCGCCCGCTCCAGCTCGGGGGCGTCGTGCACTTCGACGAGCGCCCCGAGGCCGAGCGAAGTCGCCTCGCGCAGCAGCGCCGCCAGTTCGGCGTCCGAGAGCATCGCGACGATCAGCAGCGCCGCCGAGGCCCCGGCCGCCCGCGCCTCGAGGAGCTGATACGGGTCGACGAGGAAATCCTTGCGCATGACGGGCACGGGAACCCCCGCCGCCACGCGTGCGAGATCGTCGAGCGAACCCTTGAAGAATCGCTCCTCGGTCAGCACGGAAATGGCAGCGGCTCCACCTCCCGCCATCGCCCGGGCGAAGAAGAGCGGATCCCCCTCGCGGATCGACCCCGCGGACGGCGAAGCCTTCTTGACCTCGGCGATCAGGCGCACCCCGTTATCGCCCTGCCGCCGCAGCGCAGCGGCGAAGTCCTTCGGCGCCGGACGCTTGCCGACCAGTGCCTCGAGTGCAGCACCCGACCGCCGCGCCCGCGCCTCGCGCACGCGCTGCTCCTGGAGGGGGCGCATGCGGGTCAGGAAATCACCTGCCACGTTCATCGTTCTCCGTCCTTTTTGTCCCTACTTTCCCTTGGTCATCTTCACGAGGCCGTCGAGCTTCTTCAGCGCCGCCTTGGAGTCCACGCTCTTCGCGGCCTTCGCCAGCCCCTCCTTGAGATCCTTCGCCGCGCCGGCCACCACGAGTACGGCCGCCGCGTTCAACAACACCACGTCGCGAAGCGGCCCCTTCGCCCCGCCGAGCACCGCGCGCAGCGTCGCCGCGTTCTCGCCGGCGCCACCCCCGAGCAGGTCCTGCGGTGCGCACGGCTCGAGGCCGAGAGCCACCGGGTCGATGTAGAAGGTCTCGACCTTGCCGCCCTTGAGCGCCGAGACCTTGGTCTTGGCGGTGAGCGTGATCTCGTCCAGCCCGTCGAGACCGTGCACGACCCAGGCCGCCTTCGACCCGAGCTCGCCGAGCACCGCGGCCATCTTCTCGGTCAGGTCCCCGTCGTAGACGCCGATCACCTGCGCCTGCGCCCCGGCCGGGTTGAGCAGCGGCCCGAGGATGTTGAAGACGGTGCGGATGCCGATCTCGCGACGCGGCCCGAGCGCATGCTTCATCGCCGGGTGGAAGAGCGGCGCGAAAAAAAACGCGATGCCGTTTTCCTTGAGCGCCTTCTCGACGGCCGACACCGGCGCCATGATGTTCACCCCCGCGGCGGCGAGCACGTCGGCGCTGCCGCAGGCCGAGGAGACCGAGCGGTTGCCGTGTTTGGCGACGCGCACGCCGGCGCCGGCGGCGACGAACGCCGCAGCCGTCGAGACGTTGAAGGAGCGCGACTTGTCACCGCCGGTGCCGCAGGTGTCCACGACGGTCCCGGCGGGCGCCGCGACTTTCGTCGCCTTGCGGCGCATCGCGCGCGCGAAACCGGTGATCTCGTCGACCGTCTCGCCCTTGAGCCGCAGCCCCGTCAGGAACGCAGAGATCTGCGCCGGCGTCGCCTCGCCGTCCATGATCAGCCGCATCATCTCCTCGGCCTGTTTCTGGGTAAGGTCCCTGCCGGAGATGACCTGGTCGATCCCCTCCTTGACCCGCATCCCCGTCTCCTCGCCGGTGATGAAGTTGTAGAGGATCCGGCGCCCGGCCGGCGTCAGCACCGACTCCGGGTGGAACTGGACGCCCTCGACCCGCAGGGTCTTGTGGCGCACCGCCATGATCTCCCCCTCCTCGCTCGTCGCGCTGACCTCGAGGCAGGAGGGGACGCTCGCCGGGTCGATGACCAGCGAGTGGTAGCGCCCGACCTCGAGCGGCGACTCCAGCCCGGAGAAGACCGTCCGGCCGTCGTGGCGCACCATCGAGGTCTTGCCGTGCATCAGCCGCTTCGCGCGCACGA
>CAZEOK010000119.1:0-8919 GCA_964513745.1 uncultured bacterium | reverse complement strand
CGGATCATGATCCACCAGCCGCTCGGCGGCGTGCAGGGGCAGGCCACCGACATCGACATCCAGGCGCGCGAGATCCTGCGGATGCGCGAGACGATCAACGACATCCTCGTGCGCCACAGCGGCCAGTCGCTGGAGAACATCCGGCGCGACACCGACCGCGATTTCTTCATGTCGCCCGAGCAGGCGCGCGAGTACGGCCTGATCGACGAAGTGATCGTCAAGCGTTAGGGGGCTGAGGCGTGGCGAAGAAAACGATCCCGGGCGGTCCGCCGCCGGCCAGCGTCAACTGCTCCTTCTGCGGCAAGGCCCAGGAGGAGGTCAGGAAACTCGTCGTCGGCCCCAACGTCTACATCTGCAACGAGTGCATCACGGTCTGCCACGACATCCTCGCCGAGGAGTCGGCCCACCCCGCGCGCGCCGCCCTCGGCGACGTGCTCACGCCGCAGCAGATCAAGAAGGTGCTGGACGAGTACGTCATCGGCCAGGAGCGGGCGAAGAAAGTCCTCGCCGTCGCGGTGCACAACCACTACAAGCGCATCGGCGCCGGCGGCAAGGTCGGCGGCGTGGAGCTGGAAAAATCCAACGTCCTGCTCCTCGGCCCCACCGGCAGCGGCAAGACGCTGCTCGCGCGCATCCTGGCCAAGATCCTCAAGGTGCCGTTCGCGATCGCCGACGCGACCACGCTGACCGAGGCCGGGTACGTCGGCGAGGACGTGGAGAACATCGTCCTGCGCCTGCTCCAGAGCGCCGACTACAACGTCGAGCAGGCCGAGCGCGGCATCATCTACATCGACGAGATCGACAAGATCAGCCGCAAGTCGGAGAACGCCTCGATCACCCGGGATGTCTCGGGCGAGGGGGTGCAGCAGGCGCTGCTGAAGATCATCGAAGGCACGGTCGCCAACGTGCCGCCGCAGGGGGGGCGCAAGCACCCGCAGCAGGAGTTCATCCAGGTCAACACCACGAACATCCTGTTCATCTGCGGCGGCGCCTTCCACGGGCTGGACGCGACCATCAAGGAGCGCCTCGGCAAGCGGGTCGTCGGCTTCGGCGCCGGCGAGAGCGCGCGCGTCGACGAGGACGCGAAGATCCTCCGGCGCGTCGAGCCGGAGGACCTGCTGCACTACGGGCTGATCCCCGAGTTCATCGGCCGGCTGCCGGTGCTCGGCGTCCTCGACGAGCTGGACGAGTCCGACCTGATGCGCATCCTGCGCGAGCCGCGCAACGCGCTGGTCAGGCAGTACGAGAAGTTCTTCGAGTTCGAGAACGTGACGCTGCGCTTCACGGAAGGGGCGCTGCGGGCCATTGCGCGCAAGGCGATGGCCCGCAAGAGCGGCGCCCGCGGCCTGCGCTCGATCATGGAGAGCCTGATGCTCGACGTGATGTACGACCTGCCGGGCCAGAAGAACGTCAAGGAGGTCGTCTTCTCTGAGGAGGTCGTCAACGCCGGCCAGGCGCCGATCCTGCTCTACGAAAAAGCCTCCTGACGACTCGGGAACCGCGCTTCCTACAGCGGCGCGGTGTCGCTGGTGCGCTCCAGGGTGCCCGACGCGCCGGTGACCGTGAGGCCGCCGTCTTCGTTCCGGCAGGCCACTCCGGAGCCGCCCGTTACGGTCAGGGTCGAGTCGCTGAACGACCCGGTGAGTTCGGTGGTCTCGGGATTGCCGTTGCAATAAAAATGCAGCCACAGCGTGACCGATGTGCCGTCGATCGGGCCGGTTATGCTCAGTGTCGCGCTGGCCGGCGTCCAGGTGGCGGTTCCGGCAACGAAGTCATCGTCCTGGTCGAGCGTCGCCTCCAGCGTGCCCGAGTCGGAGCTGCCGCTCTCGTAGGAGAGGCTGAGCGAGCCGTACCAGTGACCCGCGAGCACCGACGGGACCGCGCTGCCTCCGCCACCGCACCCGCTGACGAGGGTCGCCGCCGCGATCAGAAAGGCCGCTGCCGCGCCCCGGTACATTCTCCTCGCCATCAGTCGCCTCCTTGCGAACAGCCGCTCGTGTGACCCATCGTCCGGAGCGGGATTCTACCTCAATACGCCCCCGGCCGTAAACCCGCTAGGAGCCAGTCCGGGGCGTGCCGCATCCTTCGTCGTCACTGGCGGCTTTTCGGGTAGTCGTACGACCGCAAGCTGCCGGTCCCGCGCCGGACGCGGGCCCAGGTGTCGGCCGGCAGGTCGATCGAGACAACTCCGGCCGTGGGCAGATCCTGCTGGAAGTCCCGCGCCAGCGCCTGCGCCAACTCGGAAATGCCCGGGTTGTGACCGACGATCAGCGCGGACTCCACGCCGTCGTCGAGGTCGCGCACCAGGGAGAGCAGCGTCCCGGCGCCCGCGATGTAGGCCGATTTCGCGTCGCGGATGTCGTCCCACGGGAAGTCCAGCTCGCGGGCTATGAGCCGCGCGGTCTCGAGTGTCCGCAGCGCCGGGCTCGTGACGATCGCGCCCGGATGCACGCCGCCGCGAGCCAGACGCCGCCCCATCTCGACGGCGTCCGCCTCGCCGCGGGGGGCGAGCGGGCGATCGAAGTCCTCTTCGCGCGGCCCCGCCTTGACGGCTTTTGCGTGCCGGACAACAAGCAGGCGCTTCATGCCCGCGCCCGCCTCGGAAAAACCTCGAGGATGATCCGCGCCAGCACGGGGTCGCCGACGCGCGCGGCCGCCGTCGTGGGCGCCAGCCATTTTCTGCGGCGCACGTGCCCCTCGGGCCAGCTCTTGTGCATCTGCTCGACGTCCAGGCGATAGACCAGCACCGTGCAGACGCCAGCCCACTTCGGGTAGCCGTAGCGTCCGACCATGTTGCGGGAGATTTTCCCGGTGACTCCCGCTTCCTCCCAGGCTTCTTTCACCGCGGAGAGCGCCGGCGACATCCCCTGTTCGACGATACCCTTCGGGATGACCCAGCGCTTGCCGCCGTAGCTCGTCACCAGCAGCACCTGGGGCGCTCCGTTGCGGGTGCGCACCGCGACGACGCCCGACTGCCGGTACCACGAGTCCGGCTTGCGTCCAGCCTTCACGGCCGTCCCCAGAGCGAGTAGGGCCGCCGCGCGAGCGCGGCGTTGGTGTAGCGCTGATCGTCCGTCACCTCGAGCCCGACCCATGGGGGGAGGGAGACCTCCTCGTCGATCCTGTCCAATTCCACCTCCGCGACCGCGAGGGGAGCGTTCTGCCCGGAGAATTCGTCGACTTCCCAGGTGTGCCCGGCGAACGGCACCCGGTAGCGGAGCTTCTCGATGCGCCCGCCGGCGCAGAGGCGCTCGAGCATCTCCTCGGCGTCCGCGACGGGGACCGGGTATTCGTATTCGTCGCGGGCACCATCGGCCGCCGGGCCCTTGATCGTCACCCAGGCGTTCTCCCCGGCGACACGCACCCGGACCGTGCAACCGGCGTCCCTGCCCGCGCTGAGGTACCCCTGGCGGTACGGCACACCCACGGCGCCGGATCGCCAGCCGTCGCCGGCAACGAGGAATTTACGCTCGATCTCCCTGGCCATGCCGCCCTCCCTGGCCGTGCGCCGTGCCGTCCGCGACCTCGTTGCCGGCGGATGCTGCCGGGGTGGCCGCTGCCGCGGCGATCAGACGTTTCCAGCGCTTGCGAAATTCACGGTGCGAAAACTCGTCGAAGCGTTCCACGAACTCGAGTCGCGCCCGGGCCTGCTCCTCGCGCAGGCGCTCGACGAGCATGCCCAGAGCGATGTAGGTCGGCGGCGGGGCTTTGCCCTCACGCGCCAGCTCGCGGCCATGCCCGAGCAGCGCATCCGCCTGGACCTGCAGATCCTGGAAGCGACCGAGCGTGTCCTGGAGCCCCTTGAGCGCCGTGATGGCCGCATCAGCCGCGTCCCGGTCGAGCAGCGACTGGAAGAACTCCACCAGATAGCGCAGCTTCTTGCAGGTCTTGCGCAACTCATGCAGGTCGGCGGCAGGCGAGGCCTCGCCGATCGCCGCGCCCTCGCGCAGCGCGCGCCGGTGCATCTTCCCGATGCGCGCCGCGGCCAGCCCGGCGCAGGGCCGCAGCGCGTTCGGGGCTCCGGTGGGACGCTTCGGCGTGGGCTGCATCAAGAAGGCGCGCCAGTCGGCGAGCAGTCGCGCGAACCGTGGCGAGTCCATCCCGCGCACCAGATCGGTGTGCGCGGCGCGGCGACGCCGCTCCAGCAGACGGGCCAGCGGGCCAAGGCTGCGGCGCGGCCGGGGGGGCAGCAGTTCGCCGAGGGCGGGAAATTCGAGGACGGAGACGTCCAGATCGCGGGCAGGGCCGGTCAGCTCCTGCAACCAGGCGAACTCGCGGGAAAACCGGGTGGTGGTCGCGGGGGGCAGGACGCCCTTGAGCTGACCGAGGGCGGAGCGGGTGCGCCGCACCGCAACACGCAGATCGTGCAGAAACTCGCTGTCGAGATCGGCCCGCACCCCCGGGATGTTCGCCTCCAGCGTGCCGAGCAGGTGCAGCAGCAGCGCACGGGCGGCATCGCGCGCCGGCAGGGAGCCTTCGAGAGGGACCTTGAGCTTGCCCGAGTAGTCGCGCGGCGACCGGCCGAGAGGCCCGAGCACGGCGGCGACGCGATCGGGGGGAGGCGTCTCGCTGTCGGGCCAGGCAGCGCACAGCGCGATTACGGGGGCCGAGCGGGGACCGGGAGGCACGGACAGCACGGGCCGCAGCGGCAGCGCAGGCTGCTCGCCGGGGGGGGCGACAAGCAGCGACTGACACAAGAGCCGCACTCGCGCGCGACCGGCGGCGGTGCGCAGCGTGATCGGCGTTTCGGTCACCTCGGCGACGGCGATCGCCAGCAGCGCGCGGGGTCCGAGAACCGGCTCGAGCAGGTTGCGCAGGGCCCCGGCCGGCAACTCTCCGGCGAACCGGGCCGCCGCCCCCGTCTCGCGCGCGATGGGCCGGACGCCGTCAAGCGGCAGGAGCCGCAGCGTCCCGCGGGCGTCACCGCCGACGCGCTCCAGCGACCATCCGGCACGGTGTACGCGCCAGTCGAAGGTGTCGAGGAAGGTGCGTCGACTCGCGGCGGACCGCCCTACGTCGAGCGGACCGGCCGGCAAGAGCCGTTCGGCGATGTCGGCCACCCCGAGACCGGATGGCATAAGGAACGACGGCATGGCCTAGCGCAGGTTCCGTTTCCCGGGCGTCATCGAGGTGCGCTTGCGCAGTCGCGTCGCCGTCTTGAACCGTTTTTCGGCGAGGCGGATCAGCGACTCCTGGCTGCCGGGCTCGCCATCCGGCCGCTTGCCCGCCGGCAGCCGCTGCACGTAGGTGCCGTCGGTGCGCATTTCCCAGGCGCTGCGCCGGTCGTTCCACTGGACGTCGAGCAGGGCCTTGAGCTCGGCGCGCAGCGAGGCGGACTCCACCGGGGCGAGGACCTCGACGCGATATTCGAGGTTGCGCTTCATCGCGTCGGCCGAGCCGATGAAGTACTCCTCCTCGCCGCCGTTGCGGAAGTAGTAGACGCGGGCGTGCTCGAGAAAGCGCCCGACGATCGAGATCACCCGGATCGTCTCCGAGAGGCCGGGCACACCGGGGCGCACGCGGCAGGAGTCGCGCACGATGAGCTCCACGACGACACCGGCGCGCGACGCCTCGTAGAGCGCGCGGGCGATGTCGGCGTCCTCGAGCGCGTTCATCTTGAAACGGATGAGGCCGCCGCCCTTTTTCCCGTGGACGCGGACCTCGCGGCGGATCTTCTCCAGCAGCGCGGCCTTCAGGCTCTTGGGCGCCACGAGCAGCTTGCGGTAGGCGCGCTTGGGCGTGAAGCCGGTGGTCAGGTAGTTGAACAGCTCGGTCGCGTCGGAGCCGATCACCTCGTCGGCCGTCAGCAGCCCGAGGTCGGCGTAGATGCGCGAGGTCACCGGGTGATAGTTGCCGGTGCCCACGTGCACGTAGCGTTGCAGGCCGTTGTAGTCCTGGCGCACGACGAGGGTGATCTTGGCGTGCGTCTTCAGCCCGACGACGCCGTAGGTGACGTGGATTCCCGCCTCCTCCATGCGGCTGGCCAGGCGGATGTTGGCCTCCTCGTCGAAGCGCGCCTTGAGCTCGACGACCACCGCCACCTGCTTGCCGTTGCGGGCCGCCGTCAGCAGGTGTTCGAGGATGCTGCTTTCGCTTGCGGTGCGGTAGAGCGTCATCTTGATCGCGCGGACTTTGGGGTCCTCGGCCGCCTCCTTGAGGAAGCGCTCGAGCGAGGAGGCGAAGGCCTCGTAGGGGTGCTGGAGGAGGATCGAGCCGGCGTCGCGGATCGTGTGGAAGATGCTGCGCTCGGTCTGCAGCAGCGGGTGGTCGATGGGGTGGTGCGGCGGGTCCTTGAGCTCCGGGCGCGGCAAGCCGGCGATCTCGAAGAGGTCTCGCAGCGCGAACATCCCCTCCACCTCGAAGACGTCCTGCTCCTCGTCCAGGTCCAGCTCGGAGGCCAGGCGGCCGCGGTGCGCCGGTTCCATGCCCGGGATCACCTCGAGGCGCACGATCGGGGCGAAGCGCCGCTCCTGCAGCTCGGACTCGATCATCGCGAGCAGGTCGTCGGCACCCTCCTCGTTCTTCTCGGCATTCGCGTTGCGGGTCACGCGGAAGAGCTCGCAGCGCACGATCTCCATGCAGGGGAAAAGCAGGTCGAGGTTATGGCAGAGCACCTCCTCGAGGCGCACGAAGCGCTCTCTGGCGCCGATCCGCACGAAGCGGCGCGCGCCGGCTCCCACCGGGACCTTGACGCGGGCCAGCGAGAGCTCGGCATCCCCGGGGTAGCGCAGCGTGACCAGCAGGTTGAGCGAAAGGTTCGAGACGAAGGGGAAGGGGTGGGCGGGGTCGACCGACTGGGGCGTGATCAGGGGATAGACCGAGCGCACGTACTCGGCGCGCACCTGGGCCTGCTCCTCCTTTGCGAGCTGGTCGTAGCGCACGAGGTCGATCTTCTCTGCCCGCAGCAACTTGAGCAGCCGCGTGGCCACCTGCTCCAGCCGCAGCCGCAGACCGCGGACGACCGCGTGGCAGTCCTGGATCTGGCGGGCGGGGCTGCGGCCGTCGACGGTGACCTTCTGCACGCCGGCCTCGACCTGCTGCTTGAGCCCGCCGATGCGCTTCATGAAGAATTCGTCCAGGTTCGCGGCGGTGATCGCGAGGAACTTCACGCGCTCGAGCAGCGGCGTGCGCTCGTCCTCCGCCTCGTGCAGAACGCGGCTGTTGAACGCGAGCCAGGTCAGCTCGCGGTTGAGGTAGAGCGCGGGGTCGAGCAGGCTCTGGCTGCCGGGGCAGCTCGCCGTTCCCGCGGGCCTCGCCGCACGCTTCGCAGGACGGCAGGGCTTCTTCGCCGCCGCTTTCTTTGGTGCCGTCGTGGCCATTGCGCCTCCAGAGGACCGGTATCGCTTGCCCTGCCCGGGAAACCCCAGCAGAGCCGCCATTGTACACCACCGCAACGCAGTCGACCGCTCAGAAATACTCTTGCTGTGCGGTGCCTGCAGGAATTTCGGTGTCGTGAAGCACGAACTGGGCGGAGGGGTGGCGCGGAGGGGCCGCACTAGCCCGTCTCATGCACGCTGTGCTACATTTTCGACCATGCTTGAAAAAGTCGACTTGAGCCTGACGGTCCCCAAAACAGTCTACAAGCGGAGGATCGCCGAACTGCAGGAACGGCTGTACGACCTGGTCCACGCCGCCTTCCAGAGCCAGATCCCAGCGATGATCGTCTTCGAGGGCTGGGCGGCCGCCGGCAAGGGTGGGACGATCAACGTGCTCACCGAGCGCCTCGACCCGCGCGGCGTGCGCGTCGTGCCGATATCGCCGCCGCGCTCCTTCGAGATGCGCTACCCCTGGATGTGGCGGTACTGGCAGCGGATACCGGCCTACGGGCAGACGATCATCTACGACACCTCGTGGTACCGGCGCGTGCTCATCGACCGCGTCGGCAAGACCGTGAAAAAGAGCGTCTGGAAGGAAGCCTACCAGGACATCGTGGAGTTCGAGTCGATGCTCGGCACCGAGGGGACGCTGATCCGCAAGTTCTGGCTCCAGATCAGCGAGAAGGAGCAGAAACGCCGCTTCAAGAAGCTGCTGGGGTCGAAGCTCACCTCATGGCAGGTCGCCGGGGAGGACGCCGCGCAGCACAGGGCGTACGACCGCTACGCCGACGCCGTCGAGGAGATGCTTGCGCGCACCGACTTCCCCCACGCCCCCTGGGTCATCATCGAGGCGACCGATCGCTACCACACGCGGATTCGCGTCTTCGAGGAGATCGTCCGCGCCTTCGAAGACCGGCTCTCCGCGCGCCTGCCGCACCCGCGGGCGCACGCGGCCAGCTTCGCGCACCCCGCCGCGGGGAAGGCGCCCGCGGCGCGCAAGCGGGCCGCCACGAAGCCGACGTCGCTGCCGGTGGCGCGACCGAAGGCCACCGCGGCGAGGAATCCCGGGCCGCAAAAAGGGCGTCGTCGTGGTCTTTGACCGGCTCGATCTCTCGCTGCGGATCAAGCGCGCCGATTACGAGCGTGAGATCAAGGCGCTCCAGGGCCGCATCCACCTGCTCGGGTACCAGGTCTACCTCAGGAAGCGGTCCGTCGTGATCGTCTTCGAGGGGCCGGACGCAGCCGGCAAGGGCGGCGCCATCAAGCGGCTGACCCAGAACCTCGACCCGCGCGGCTATGTCGTCTGGCCGATCGGCGCGCCGCACGGCGACGATCGTGAGCGGCACTACCTCTATCGCTTCTGGCGCCGGCTCCCCGAGGACGGCCAGATCGCCATCTTCGACCGCTCCTGGTACGGGCGCGTCCTGGTCGAGCGCGTCGAGGGCTACTGCACGACCGAGGCCTGGGCCCGCGCCTACTCGGAGATCAACCAGTTCGAGCGCCAGCTCGTGGACCACGGCACGACGGTGGTCAAGTTCTGGATCCACATCTCCAAGGAGGAGCAGCTCAAGCGCTTCCGCGAGCGCGAGCGCATCCACTACAA
>CAZEOK010000118.1:6805-8996 GCA_964513745.1 uncultured bacterium | reverse complement strand
GTCCCCACGTTTACATGCGGCTTCGTTCGCTCAAATTTCGCCTTCGCCATTGGTGCCCTCCGGGCTGGTGAAATGGGTCCTGATCCATCGAGGCGCGACCCCCGACGTGTTTGCGGCTGGAGCCCTCATCCAGATTCGAACTGGAGACCTCGTTCTTACCAAGAACGCGCTCTGCCGACTGAGCTATGAGGGCAAGGAAGCTAGTAGCCTCTGACTGTTCGCTCCTGGCTCGTTGATTCCCGGATAGAACTCCTCTGGCCATCGCCGGGCTACGGGCTCTGCTACCAGCAGCAATGAGCCAATGACCAGATCCTTTCGTGGTGGAGGGAGCAGGATTCGAACCTACGAAGCGCGTCGCGCGGCAGATTTACAGTCTGCTGCCATTAACCACTCGGCCATCCCTCCACGGGACCGCCGGTCCGGTACGATCGCTTGTTTTGGAGCCCGAGAGGGGAGTCGAACCCCTAACCTACCGATTACAAATCGGTTGCGCTGCCATTGCGCCACCCGGGCTCGGGTCCGGCCCCAATCTGAATCCAACACAAAAACGATCCGCCAGAGCGGACCAATTCCCAAGTATGGGATCTCTTGACGGCTATGGCAATAATGCCCCACCGTCCCGAAGCCCGGGTCTCCACGCGGGCTGGGGAACTTGTCTTGGGGGTGCCGATCATGGCAGCTGCCGACAGATCAGCGATTGTGCCGATTCCTGTCCCAGTCAACCCGCCGCCCGGCTTCTGGGAGCGGGAGGCGAGCCACTACCCGCAGCCGCTGTCGCCGCTCACGCGCTCCTTATCGATCAAACCGGTCAACGCTATCTGGCGCCAGATCGCGACCGACACCGGCATGTTCATCGATGGCATCGCCTTCGAGGAGATCGGGGGCTGGGTCTACACGCGGGTTGTCCCCTTCGGGGGAAAGGACCGCAAGCCGCTCCCGGCGCCGCTGATGTGGCTCGCGCTGAGAACCATCCCGTTTCTTCGCCGCCGGGTCCGCGCGGGCGTTCGCAACATCCGCGACGACCTGATGTTGAGATACATCGACGAATGGCACAGCGAAGGGCGCGAGAGGCAGATGGAACGCATCGCCCATCTCCGGGGAGTCGATCCCGCCACCCTCGACGTGGCCGGCGCAGCGGCCCATCTGCGGGAGACCGTGGAGTTCTGGAGGGCCAGCGTGGACCTGCACTTCCGCCTGGTTGTGCCCATCGGAGCGTTGTTCCAACTGGTCCTGGCCTGCAACGAACTCCTCAACTGGGAGGAGCGAGAGGCGCTTGACCTGCTCGCGGGCCTCTCGGGGAAGTCGACGGAGCCTTCGCATGGCCTCGCCGCGCTGGCACGGATGGCCGCGGACCGCCCGGCCGTGCGCGCGTTTCTCGATCGGGCAGACGCAGCCAATGCTCATCGGCTTGGCGAGGTCGACGCCGGGTTTGCCGCGGCCTGCGCGGCCTACCAGGACGAGTTCGGGTTCCGGGCGCTGCGCTACGAAGCGGCCGCCCCCTCGCTCGACGAGATCCCTGCACTCACGCTCCACCTCATCCGCGACCAACTCGTACGTGGCTACGACCCGGCCGCCGAAGACGAGACGCGCCGGCGGCAGCGCGAGGCCGCGCGGCAACGCGCACGGGAGGCGCTGGCATCCCATCCGGAGGCAGATCGCGAACGGTTCGAGCGGGCGCTTTCGCGGGCCGAGCGGTACTACCCGGTGCGGGAGGAGAACGAGTTCTTCACTGTGAGCCAGCCGACGGCGCTCGTCCGCCGGGCAGCGCTCGCGTGCGGCCGCCGACTCGCCGAGCGGGGGCAGATAGAGACAGGAGAAGACGTCTTCTTCCTCGAGCTCGATGAGATTGCCGGGGCCCTCGCTGGCGGAACTGGCCAGCGCGACGTCGTGGCCCGGCGCCGCGGAGAGCGCGCCTGGGTGCTGGCCCACCCGGCCGCACCTTCGTACGGCGCCGCTCCCTCCGCGCGGCCGTCGCTGGCGGTTTTCCCGGAAGAGATAGCCTTCACGATCCGCGCGGTCGACTGGGCGACCGACCGGATATTCGGTGGCGCCGGCAACACGGTGCAGGCCCAGGCGCGCCGAATCACAGGCACCGCTGCTTCGCCCGGCCGCTACACCGGCGTCCCGCGCGTGGTTCGCGACGAGCCGGAGTTCGCCCGCATCGAGGCGGCGCTCGAACCCATGAGCCGCG
>CAZEOK010000118.1:0-6795 GCA_964513745.1 uncultured bacterium | reverse complement strand
CGAAGGATTCCCGGTATGGGAAGAGAAGGGCTACAAGATCGTTCCCGGTCCGGATTACGCGAAAAAAGTGGAGACGACCAAAACAGCGCCCGCTGATTTAAAGAAGATGATCGAAGCAAAGGCGGACGTCTACATGCTCGTGGACGTGCGCGACGAGACGGAGTTCGACAAGATCCAGGCGGGTGACGTGCTCGTATGCCCCATCACCTCGCCGGTGTGGTCGATCGTCTTCCCCAGCGTCGGGGCGCTGGTGACAGACACGGGCGGAATCCTGTCGCACCCGGCGATCATTGCCCGCGAGTACGGGATTCCGGCGGTGGTCGCAACGCGGCACGCCACCGAACTGCTTCGCGACGGGGAGAAGGTGACTGTGGATGGCAGAACGGGAGTGATCGAGGTTTGGGAATGACGGTGGCGGTGCTGCCTTGCGAAACAGAGGCGCAACGGCCGGCAGGCAGGATTGAGCCAATCGTGACCGTTGGTCTTCGCATCCGTGCCGCCCGCGAGGGCGACCTCCCCTCGGCCCCGGACGAGAACGAACCGGCCAACGCGGAGCGGCCCCGGGGGTGACCGGGGCCGACGCAAGCGGGAGGGCGGTTCTAACTGAGGGGCTCGGCAGCGCCAGCCGTCTTAGTTGCGGGTGCCGGCGCCGACAGGCTGGCGAGCGAGCGTCTGCCGGAGCTGGAGTTCCGTCAGCGCGATCGGGTCGCCAAGGGCGGTGACGGTGATCTGCCAGAAGGCAGCAAGTGGGTTCTCCAGGACGCGCTCCCACACCTGTTCGACGGAGCTCGCATCGCAGATGGCGAACCCCTGATTCTGACCGGTCGAGTAGACACAATCGAGCTTGCCGGTCGCGACGTGGCTCCTGAGGGTGTCCACGCTACCGCGGAGAAGGCCCGGGATCAGATCCTGCGGGGGGATGGCCAGCGGATTCGGCTGGACCGAGATCAGGAATTTCATGGCTACCTCCTGTGGGGGCGCTAAAAGCTGTTCGAAGTGGACCGGCGGCTGCCCTTCCGTCGTGATGCATACTATACCCTGTGTCAATCATGTTATTGGTCATCAGTCTGCCGTTTCCCATCGGCCAAGGGCAACGGCACGCAGGCCGGCAGCCGGGGAGCTAGCCGATCCATGCTTCACTGCCCACCTGGGTCGGGATGGGGCCCGACATCACGAAACGGCGAAGCTCGCGGCGTTCGGCAAGGGGGAGGAGGCAGTGGGCGCAATGCTGCGGTCGCGGGAACTCGGAGGGCACGAGCATCTTGTGCGGGCCATGGACGCTGCAGGTGAGCTCGAACTCGATGACGGCGGTGTTCAAGGCAGTGCCCCTCCATTCGCTTTGGCGGGACGTGGATATACCACATCAGCATAGAGCGAGCCGGCGAAATGTCTACCCGGATTCGCCGAAGAAACGTGAAGATCCTGCGAGTCGTGCCCCGGCCTATCGGGTGCCGAAGTCCCAGCCGCGACCGCGTGAGTACTCGCGCAGGATGAGGCGCGCGACGGTCTGGCGGTGGACCTCGTCGGGGCCGTCGTAGATGCGGAAACGCTTGAAGCGCGCGGCAGCGCGGCTCCCGGGCCAGCGTAGGCCCGACCGAATCGCACCCGGCGTCACGTGCGCGAGCGTTCGCGGTGCGGAGGACGCGGAAGATGGTGCGCCGGGAGAGGCCGAACATCGCGGCGCGCTGCTTGATGGTGACATCGCCGGGAGTTGCCGTTAGCATTCCGGCGAGGTCTGAATGGGGCGGATGCACGTGCGGGTGCTCTTGATTGCGGCTGCTTGCTGCGGGGCAGCGCTGTTCGCGTTGTCGCGAGAGGCTCGGCCGGCGCTGGCCTGCACCGGTCCAGGACCAGCAGAGCACCTGATGTACTCGCAGATCATTCCTGAAGGCCGGGTCATTTCGGTGGTGCCCGCGGGGGTTGCGGGTACGATGCATTCCCCGGTTGACATCACCTTTGCGGTGGTTCGCGGCCACAAGGGCGCGCGCGCCGGAGACACCGTGGTTGCACGAGGACACATTCCCGTCCCCGGCGTGCCAGTCCCGTGTCGCCAGTTTCCCCAGGACCTGGTGGGCAAGTACGTGATCATCGGGCTGTCCGCGAGCGAGCAGGAAGCAGGACAGCTACTCGCCGACACGATGTCGATGCCGTTCCTGGGGGATGAGCCGTTCGGCGAAGGGTACGAGCGTGGCGTGAAGCTCGCGGAGATGATCGCGGACAGCAACCCGGCGGCGCCGGTGGTCGTGCTCGACCCGCCGACAGCTACATGCGGACAGCCACTGCGCATCTCGGGCCGAAGATTCTCCGAAGGGAAGCACCTTCTCCGCTACAGCATATCCCTGCATGAATTCGCGTACCGGTTGATCGCCGTAGTGGATGTTGGTCCTGGCGGCTCGTTCGAGACCACAACCACGATCGTTGCTAACGCTTGCCGGGAGAGCAGGACGAACGCGCGGCTGATGAGTTTTCACGTCTCCGCGCTGCACCCTGCGGAGCAAGCGGTCTATGGCGATTTGGAGGAGATTGTCGCAGCGCCGATAGCCGGCGCGCGGGACCGAGAGCCACCCTCGCAAGAGGTGTCGGTGACTCCAGATCCGGCCAGGTGCGAAGACACGCTCACGATTCGCGGACGGGGGTTCGAACCGTCCGAAGTGGTCAACATCAGAGTGGGTGGGGGACCTTCAGTTGTGCGCGTGACAGCCGATCGCGACGGCAGCTTTGCCTTGCGGCAGGCAATTCCCGCCGACACGTGTGACGACCCGATCATCCGGGTGGCTGTAGAGCAGACGGGCTTCGACGGCGATCTTTCACGGTGGTCTCCGCTCGCGGAGGCCCATATCGGGAGGGCGGCAGATTCACCGCCGGGGCCACCGGACGTCGGGAGCGGATCGCCACCTGCGGCGAACGACGAAGCACGATGGCGAGTGGCGATGGCTGGAGCAGCACTGCTCATGGTCGTGGCTGCGGGCGCCGAGGCTGTCTTGCGGAAGGCCGGCAGAGAGTAGCCGGGGACACCGGGATCGGGCTATGTCAGCGAGCGCTCGCGGCCGGTGCGGAGGACGCGGAAGATGGTGCGCCGGGAGAGGCCGAACATCGCGGCAAGCTGCTCGATGGTGACATCGCCGTGGGCGGCAAGGCGAAGGATGGCGGAATCGCGGCCACCGCGGAGCATGGCGGCGGCGCCGCCCGGCTGGTCGAAGCGGCACTTCGGCAGCGGGCAGTGGAGGCACGAGGGATAGCAGTCGCAGCCGGTGTCGGCGTACTCGGTGTATTCGGGCAGGGCATCGATGCGCAGCGGGCGTTCGAGCTGCGTTTCCACAGTGCTTCCTCGCTCCGGGGGTTGCGGATTCGCGCCGGCGGCGGCGACGCATGGCCAGAGTAGAACGTTTGTTCTATGGGATCAACGGCTGCCTGTCGCTCGGGACGGAAGTCGTCAGGGGATGTCGCGGACACGGCTCGTCTCCGCCCGTGAAGCCACGAGAGAGGGAGGGCATGCGCCGGTCTCAATCGGGACTATCCCTGATTGAGGCACGGAGCATGGCGGAGGCATAGTCGCCATCATGGACGATGATTTCCCGATCCTGGCCGCGGTTGCGGCTTCGCCTGCCCACTCGTTCCAGGTGCTCGACCACCTGCAATCGATCGGCGTGAAGGCCACGCGGAGCACGATCTTCCGGCGGGTCGAGGCGCTTCTTGCTGAAGGCGTGCTGGAGGCAAAGCCGGAACGTGGACCGAAGGGTCACGTCCGACGCACCCTTGTCCTCACGAGCGAAGGGCTGCGCCGGCTGTCGGCCGATGCAGGACCCCTGCTCCGGAACGAACCGCTCGAGTCGCCCATTTTCGGACTGGCGGTGAGTTGCGCCCGGGCGCTTGATGGCACGTCGCTTCCGGACATTCTCCGCGCCCGGATGGCGACCGCGGCGCAGCAGCTGACGCGCGAAGAGCGCGTCCTGAACTTCGGTCCGGCGTCCGACGAATGGGAGACCCTGGCGAGGGAACGGCGCATCGCCCACCTCCACGCCGACATCCGGTGGTTGCAGTCGGCGCTCGGCCGGCGGGTGATCTCGCGGACGCCGGGGAGTTCGGGCCCGCGGCCGCTGCCGGAAGCGGTCTAGCGGTTCGCCAGCAGGGCCAGGAGAGTATCTCGCTCTTCGGGAATGCCATCGGCGAAACGCTCGACGAGCCTGACGGTGAGCCAGCGGTCGAAGGTCGTGAGGTCCGCCGAAGTCAGGCGGCGGTAGGCCCGCTCGTACGCTCCCATCAGCGTCTTGCGACCGCGCGCAAACAGCAACCGTTCCCAGCGCGACCAGCTATCGAGCGGCGCGGCGGCGCGGCCGAGCACGACTGTCCGGGCGAAATCCGCGGTGGGGTCGCCGCGCGTGGCCCCAACCCAATCGATGATGACCGGCCCGGAGCGCCCGGCGAGGATGTTCCCCGGGTGGAAGTCCCCGTGGCAGATTCGGTTGCCATCAGGCAGCGATTCGAGTTCCGCAAGCGCGACCGCGAGCGCGGCGGGCGGGACGTGCGGCGAGCCCAACATGCGGCGGCGAAGGCCCTCGCGCAGCGGGGTGAGCTCTTCCGGTGCGACCACCTCGTGCAGCCGCGCGTGAAGCCTGGCCGTGGTATGGGCGACACTCCAGATCCGCCACGGGCGGGCGCTGGCGACCGAGAGCAGATCCGGCCCATCGATGCGGTCCATGACGAGACCGTGGCGGCCGTCGACCTCGACGATCTCGCGCACTGCGGGAACGGGGACGCCGGCCCGGGCGGCGCCTTCCATGACGAGCATCTCGCCTTCCAGTTGGACCCGCCCTTTGCCGGGCCGGAGGAGGCGGAGGGCCTCGCTCTCGCCCCAGGCAAAGACTTCGGCCTCGCGCCCTTCATTGAGCCGGCGGAGGTCGCCGACGTTCATGGCCGAAACCCAATCGCAAGCCGGGCGAGAGCGCGGACTTGGTCGACGCGCCCGTGGGAACGGTAGCTTTCGCGCAGGGAGTGCGCACGGCGCGAGCTGCCGCCCCAGGCAAAGCCGATCGCAGGGATGCCCATGGAGATGGGGATGTTCGCATCGAGCGATCCGGCACCGAATCGAGCCTCCTGGCCCTCGCTCGCCAGGGCTGCGATCGCCGCCTGGACGAGCGGGGTCTCGCGCGGGATCTTGCCACCGGGGCGTTCGCCGAAGGTCCTGATGTCGCAGGTTCCGCCGCCGCGCGTGCGGGCGCTGAGCTCCGCGCGCGCGGTGGCAATGGACTCGCGCACGTCGCCGGAGATCGCGTCGAGCCCCGATGCGGTCGTCGATCGCATGTCCACTTCGAAGCGAGCCTCTTCGGGAATCGCGTTGACGGCGCGACCGCCCTCGATAACGCCAATGTTGAAACTCGTCCGGGGGTCCGCGGGAGCCTCGAGGGCGGCGATGCGCGCGACGGCGCCGGCCGCAGCGTGGATGGGGTTGAAGATGCCGAAGTCGTCCCAGGCGTGGCCGCCGGGGCCACGAAAGGTGACGCGGAAGCGGCGGCTGGCCGTGGTCTCGTGGATGATGGCGGCCCGCACGCCCACATCGACCGTGACGAAGGCGCCGATACGGCTCGCCCACTCTCCGGTGAAGAGGGAACGAACGCCGCGGAGGTCGCCAGCGCCCTCTTCACCGACGGTTGCCACGAGCAGCAGAGACGCGGCGGTCGTGGCGCGAGCAGCGTGGAGGGCCTCGGCGACGCCGGTGATGGCGGCCAGGCCGGCCGCGCAGTCGCCGATGCCGGGGCCGTGGTACTCGCCTTCGGGGACGACTTCGCCGCAGAAGTCGCAGCTTTCGCCCGGGCGGCGCACGCGGATGTCCTGGCCGAGCGGGAAGACGGTATCGAGGTGGGCCGAGGCCACCAGCAGGGGTCCATCCGCTGTGCCGGGCCGAAGGGCGATGACGTTGCCAGCCTGATCGACCTGCGGCTGGAGCCCGGCGTCCCGCCAGAGGGCCGCGATCAGGTCCGCGCGGTTCTCCTCGTGGAACGTCGGCGCCGGGGTTTCGGCGAAGCGGATCTGCAGGTCGAGCAGCCGCTCTTCGCCGAGGTGGGCGAGGACGGCGTCGCGTGTCATGCTTCGGCCGCGAAGACGGCATCGCGCCACGAGGCCAGCGTGCGAGGGTCGAGGCGCTCGATCCCCGGGGCGGCATCGTAAGCGGTGTCGGCGGAGATGATACGCGTGATGCCCAGCCGTTCCATGACAGCGAGATGTACCCGGTCGCGGGCCTGGAGAGCCGACGGCAGATCGAATTCGGCGGCGCGGAGGGCGTCTTCGCGCGTCACAGGTTCGATGCGGCCGTCGAGGGTCTCGTCGAAGTCGCGCAGAACTTGACGTGCCACAGCCAATGCTCCGCGCCGCTGGTAGACGTTGAGGATCTCATGGAGAACCTCAGCACTTGCGACGCAGGTGCGGGTGACTCCCACCGCTTCGAGGATGGCGATGCACGGGGCCTTGAGCGGATGATCTCGACCGGCCGCGTACACAGCCACGTTGGAGTCTATGAAGACGCCGGGCAATCGGGGAACTCGCTATCAAGAAAGTCGTCCGCGACGAGGATCCTCTTTAGCTCCGCCGGATCATCGGGAACATCGAGATTCATGCTGGCAAGCCTCCGGACGGCGGCCAGCCGCCGTTCGCGCGCCTCGCGCTCGCGCTGAGCGTCGACCTGTTCCCGGAACCAGGCGGCGGCGGTCATGCCGCGGCGGGCCAGTTCCCGGTCAAGGAACTCCCCGCGTTCTTCGTCGAGCCGAACCTCGATGCGGCGTGGCTTCCGTACAATCATGG
>CAZEOK010000117.1:0-9295 GCA_964513745.1 uncultured bacterium | reverse complement strand
CAGTAAGCACGTCTGCCTAGTTTTCAAAGAGCAGCCTTCCCGACGGGAAGAGCGTGATAGTACCGGATCTGATCCGGCCTTGTCAAGCCCTTTTTCCGAAAGCCAACCCGTTTCAGAAAGAACGTAACAACGGGCTGTAATATAGCTGATTCGAGAATGAAGTCAAGCGTTATTTTCACTGACAGCGAGCGAGGCTGCCCGACCCTGCCATTTCCCGGTAGAATGGCGCCAGCGACCCTGGCCGTCTTGCAGCGGCGCCCGGGCCGCGCGGGTAGCGGACTCACGGGGAGGCAGCTGATGCGCGACTCTCGGATCGACCACCTTGCCGGCATCATCACCGACTATGCAACGCGCGTGAAGCGTGGCGACATCGTGCTTGTAACCGCTTCCGGGCAGGAGTGCGAGCCACTCCTCAAGGCAGTCCATCGCCGCTGCCTGGAGCGCGGCGCCCGCTACGTCGAGATCCAGTTCACGTTCCCCGAGATCGCACGCGACCTGTACCGCCTCGGCACCAGGGAGCAACTCGCCCACTTTCCCGAGCACCGCCTGGCCTTTCTCCGGAAGGTCGACGTCTCGATCGGCATCGCCGCGGAACAGAACACCATGGTGCTCGCCGGCGTGGACCAGCAGAAGTATCTCGCTCACCAGCGGCTGCTGCGGCCGCTGCTCGATTGGCGGGTCAACCGCACGCGCTGGGTCGTCTGTCGCTACCCGACCCACGGCATGGCGCAGCAGGCCGGCCTCTCGCTCGAGGAGCTTGAGGAGCATCTCTACGGCGCCTGCAACCTCGACTGGGCCGCCATCTCGAGGCGGCAGGAGCCCCTGCGTCGCCTGATGAACCGCACCGACCTGGTCCACATCGAGGCCCCCGACACCGACCTGCGGTTCAGCATCAGGGGGATCGACACCGCCAAGTCCGATGGCCACCACAACTTGCCCGACGGGGAGGTTTTCACGGCCCCGGTGAAGACATCCGCCGAGGGCCACATCGCGTTCAACTGCCCGACGATCCACGGCGGTCAGGCCTTCGACGACATCCGCCTCACGTTCAAGGCCGGGAAGGTCGCCGCGGGCAGCGCCGCCGACGGGGAGACCAGGCTCGGCCGGATTCTCGACATCGACCGCGGCGCCCGGTACCTCGGCGAGTTCGCCTTCGGCCTGAATCCGCGCATCACCCGGCCGATGCGCAACATCCTCTTCGACGAGAAAATCTTCGGCTCGGTCCACTTCGCCCTCGGCAACGCCTACGAGAAGTGCGACAACGGCAACCGCTCCTCGATCCACTGGGATCTCGTGAAAATCTTCGGGAAAGGGAGCAGGGTGAGCTTCGACGGGAAGCTTGTCATGCAGGATGGCCGCTTCGTGCACGCAGCGCTGAAGGCGCTCAATCCTCCGGTACGCAGGGGCTAGCCGGCGTGCGCCCCGACATCGAGCGGCAGCTGCGTGCCGCGCTGCGGCCCCTGCGCATCGCCTGGTCACTCATGATCGTCGCCAGCCTCGCCTGGGCTGGGCTGGGATTTCTCGCCTCACCGGTCGTCTCCCCGTCGGGCACCGCAGCCGCCACCCCGCTGACGATGATGCTGGCAGCCCTTGGCGTGATCTGCGCACTCGCGACGATCTGGGTCGACCGGAGAGTCATCACGCCCGAACGGATGGCCGTACTGATACCGGCTCCCGACCATGCGCTTCTCCAGCGCCACCTGCTCGCCGGGTACCTGGTGCTCTGGTCGCTCGCCGTCCTGCCCGCCCTGATCGGCTTCGCTCAACTGCTATTCGACGGGGATCTGAGAACGCACCTGGCGCTGTGCGCCGTTTCCCTGGCGATCCTCGCCCTGCTGATGCCGACGCAGGCGCGTATCGTCACCCGCATGGAGGCGGTGTTGCGCTGACAGACCGCGGGAAAAGGCCTATATTGAGAAGTGTGATAGGCAGGGAGGATGGAGTCGTGCCCAAGGACGGCGACAATTTTTTCGCAGGGGATGGCATTGATCCACTGTCACGTGCGGGTCTCTCCGACGTCGAGGTGCTTCTTCAGGATGTCGCCCTGAGCATGGCCTTCCAGGTCACGCCGACCAACCCCCAATACGTGATCAAGAGACTCCTCCCGAACGACTGTTACAAGATCATCTCCGGGATGCCCTCCTTCAGCGAGCGCCACGGCATCGGGGAGGTCGGCCATCTCCACACGCCGGTGCCAAAGAAGGCTCTTCTCCTCGCGATCGAGTGGAACGAGATCGTGACCATCGATGACGCCCCGCACGACGACTCCGTCGGCTGCTACATGTCCGGCCACATCAGGAACAAGAACATCCAGTCCGTCGCGATCGTCCCCATCGGCAGGAGCGATGTGCGGTGGCTGATCGTCCTCGACAAGGTGCCTCCCAGCAAGAAGGGCTTCTCCCTGCAGGATCGGGAACACCTGGAGACCTGCAAGAGTTCGACGGAGCGGAGCCTGCTCCACTTGAGCGAAGAGATCGCCGAGGTGAACAACCGCACCCTCCAGAAAGCCCTGAGCGAGTACGCGCACCTTTTCCGCAATCCCCTCACCGTCATCGGCGGCTTCGCGAGAAAACTGAAGCAGACCCGGGACCCGGAGCGGATCGAGGCGTACTCGGAGATCATCTGCACCCAGTCCCGGCGGCTGGAGGAGGACTTCTGCTCGTTCATGGCGCTTGTGGGCTTTCTCTTCCCCGGCCGGCACCGGAGGGTCCGCGACCGTCTCGGCCGCCACCTCCAGTTTTTCCTCGCCGATCCCCACTTCCAGTTCCAGGGGGACCGGCGGCTTCTGGAGTGCGAAGTGCAGGTCGTCCCCGAGGCGCTGCAGGCGCTCTTCGACGAATTTCGCAAATACCTCCGGTGCAGTTCGGGGACGGGGGAGCAGATCCTCTTCGAGGTGAGGAAGGAGCCGACGCACGCCGCCGTGATCTTCTACAGCACGTCTTTCCAGACGTTCAAGGAGGACAAGGACGTGCGGCTGGCCATCTTCCGCCAGGTGGCTTACCAACTTGAAGGGGATTTCCGCATCGGGAAGGGCTCGTGCCAGATCACCCTGCCGTTGAACGAGGCCCCGACGCGATAGACAGGCACTGAGGCGCCGTTCAGCCGCTGCGCCGGGCGGTCCGGGGCGCGGGACGCGGCTTAACTCCAGAGTCGGCAGTACAGTTCTTCGAGGCTGCGCACCATCAGGTCGGCGTCGAACTCCCCTACCCGTTCGCGGCCCGCCGCCCCCATCCGCCGGGCCAGGGCCGGGTCAACCAGCAGGTTGGCGACCCTCGCCGCAGCGCCGGCGTAGTCGCCTGGCGCGACAAGGTGGCCGGTGACGCCATCCGTGACCGCCTCCGGCGCACTGTCCACACGATAGGCAACGACCGGGCGGGCCGCCGCCATCGCCTGTGGAAACACCCGCGGCAGCCCCTCCCAGAGCGAGGTGAGGACAAGCACGTCGAGGCAGGGGATGATCACGTCGACGTCTCGCCGCCACCCGAGCAGGCGAAAGCGCTCGCCGAGACCGGACCGTCGCACCTCCTCCTCGACGGCGGGGCGCAGGACGCCGTCCCCGGCGAGGAGAAATTGCGCGGCCGGGACGCTCTCGGCTACCCGGGCGGCCATCCGGATGAAATCCAGCGGATTTTTTTGCGGCTTGAAGCATGCCACCATCCCGACCAGCGGCCGGGCGGGATCGAATCCGAGGGCGCGAACGGTCCCCTCCCGATCGATCGTCGTCCCTGCGTAGCGCGCGATCTCGATCCCGCTGCGGATGAGACTGGTGCGCTCGCGCGGGAAGAGACCGAGCGCGATCCCCTCGTCGAGATCGGCCTGCGCCACCGCGATGACGTGGGTTGTCCACCGCGCCGCCAGCCGCTCGAGCCCGACGTACAGCCGGCGCACGGCCGGTCGCTGGCGCGGGTGGAAGCCGTAGCCGTGCACGGTGTGGATCACCACCGGCACCCGCGCGAGCCGGGCCGCCGCCCGGCCGAGGATTCCCGCCTTGCTGCTGTGGGTGTGGACGATGATCCGCGGCGGGCCGGGGCCGCGCCGCGCCATGCGGAGCTCATGCTTCATCAGGCGCGTGAGGTCGGCAAGCGCGGCGAGGTCGCGGGCGGGACGCACTTCGCGCACCAGCGAGGGGACGAAGCTCTTTTCGTAGCGGCGGTCCCCGACCGCGTCCGGAACGAGCAATCCCTCCGGGTGGGTGACGAGAAGCCCGGAAAAGCGCGCCGGGTCGAGGTGCCCGAGGGTGTACAGCGTGTTCTGCTGGGCCCCGCCCAGCTCGAGCTTGGTGATGACGTGGATGACACGGATCACGGTGACAGCCTCGTAAACGGCCCATCTGCGGCGTTCCGCTTCGCCCTTCGTCGCTGCGGCGTACCGGAGTACGCCTCACTCCTCAGGACTCGTGCGCCTTGCATCTGGGCCCTTTCCGAGGCCGTCACGACGGCTCGCACTCGCGGAAAAAAAAGTTCACGACATTTCAATGCTGATGCGGCGGGCGGTCTCCATCCCCTGCCGCAGGGCATCCTCCATCGTCCCGTACTCCCACGCGCCGTAGCGCCCGATGGAGTGCACGCCCCGCGCCGCAAGCTCGCGCAGGATCCCGGGCAGCACCCGCGCGCGGTGACGGTCGTACAGGACGTACGCGTGCGGGACGTGGACGAGATCGACGACGGCCGGCTCCTCGCCGCGCTCGAGCAGGCCGGCCCGCTCGAGTCCGCGGCGCATACCGCCCCAACGCTCATGGCAGCCCGCGTGGGCGCCGAACGGAAGTGTCGCCTCGACCGAGAGGATGTGGCAGCCGCGCGGCGCCATCGCCGGCGCGACGTTGGTCGTGATCCCCACCCGGTAGAAGGGATAGGCCGGCTCCGGGAAATAGAGCCAGTGCGCCCGCTTCCCCGCGGGTCGTGCGATGCCGAGGTTGGCGATGCAGATCGGGACGCAGCGCAGCCGCTCGGCCGCGGTCGCGACCGCCGGTGGCAGACCGCGGATCATCCGCAGCAACTCGGGCAGCGGCGCCGTGGAAACGAGCCGCTCGAACTCCCAGGTGCGCCCGGAGAGCGTCTCCGCGCGACGCCGGGAGAGGTCGATGCCCACAACCCTGTCGCCGAGGTGCAGCCGCATGTCCCCCTGCGCCAGCGCCGCCGCGAGCACACCGATCCCGCCCCGGCGCGGATAACGGAAGATCGGGTTGTAGCCCAGCTGCAGATCCGCTCCGGGCCTCCCCGCCTCCTGGATCTGCGCAGGCGTCGGCACGGGAATGGCCCAGCTGGCCCACGTCGGGTCGATGCGCCGCAGCGGGACCCGCCACATCTTGCGGTTGTAGGGACCAAGAAAGTGCCGCACGATCCCGTCGCCGAAGTGGTGCCGCAGCCAGCCCTCGAAATCCCCGGGTGTGGCCGCCCCTGCCGCCTTCTCCCCCGCCGCCTTGAAGAAGCCTCGCAGGCACTCGTCGCGCACGCGTGGCGGCAACTCGAACAGGTGCGCCTGAAACGGGTAGTGGACGAGGCGCCCCTGAAAGTGCACAAACGCCCGCCGGCGATGCCGGCCGAGAGCTCCGGGAAGAAGCTCGGTGACGAAACGCCGGATGTCGGGCCGGCGGAAATGGAGCAGATGGCCGGAGATGTCGAACGTGTACCCCTCGCGGCGATACGAGCGGCAGAGCCCGCCCACCGACGGCGATGCTTCGAGCACCGTCGCCCCGCGACCGAGATGCCACGCCGCGGAGAGCCCCGCGAGCCCTCCCCCGATGATCAGCGTTCCGTGGCCCACGGTGCCGATTCTACCCCGAAGGAAATGGGGACAGATTTATTTTTCCTCTGCGAGCGAAAATTAATCTGGCCCCATCTACCCTTTTCAGCGGCCGTCACATCCCCGTGTCGAAGCGCCGAAGCCACCAGGCAAAGGCGGATCCCAGCGCGACCAGCATGCCGAGCACGGCGAGCGCACCGCGGAAATCCAGGAGCATGACCGTCACCCCGGCGGCCCCGAGGAGCACCGACGCGGCGTAGCTCGCGACCACCGTCTGGCGCACCGAGAGCCGCCAGCGGCGCAGCCGCAACGCGACGTGGTCGGGGCTGCCGAGGAACATCGAGACCCCACGCCGGCGACGGACGTACATCACGAAGAGCGTGTCGAAGATCGGCACCCCGAGGATCACCAGCGGGACGAGGATCCCGAGGTTGGTGCGCTCCGTGTAGCGCCCGATCATCGCCAGCGCACCGAGGTTGAGGCCGATGAAGAGACTCCCCGTGTCGCCGAGATAGATCCGCGCCGGCTGGAAGTTGTAGCGCAGGAAACCCGCTAGCGCCCCGGCGAGCGTCGCGGTGAGGATCGCGATCTGGTGATTGCCGTTGATCAAGGCGACCACCAGCAAGGACAGCGCGGCGACGAGTCCGACGCCGGCGGCCAGGCCGTCCATGATGTCCACCAGGTTGATGGCGTTGGTGATCCCGATCAGCCAGATGAGCGTCAGAGGCCAGCTGACGTACCAGGGGAGCCAGGCGATCTGTATCATGATACCGGCCTTGGTCAGCACGAGCGCCGCGAGGGCCTGACCGGTGAACTTGGCGCGCGGCGAGATGGCCCCGATGTCGTCCACCAGACCGAGGAGCACGACCATGGTGCCGGCGAGCAGCAACGCGAGCACTTCCCTGCTGAAGGAGTAGGTGACCCCGAGAGCGATCACGAACGCCAGGTATACTGCGGCGCCGCCGAGGTAGGGGACCGGCTCCGCCTGGTGCTTGAGTTTGCCGTCGGGCCGGTCGACCAGCCCGTATTGTCGCGCCACCTGCATCGCCAAAGGCGCCAGCAGGTGGGCCAGCAGGGCGGCCAGCAGGCCCGAGAGCGCGACGAGGGCCCACTGCCCGTGCGCGGTTGCGAAGTACGCTGCAGCAGAGCCCATGGATGGCGGCACGATACCACCGCGCGAGCGATGGCCACAAGACGCTGATTGACTTTCGGATGACCGATGGTAGAGTAGCGCGGATTTTTGGCCAGACTGTCTGGAGACCATGACGAACGAACGTACCCTGACCATCGCGCTGAACACGCTGCCGCGGCTGCGCGCCGCGATCGCCCGGGAGGCGTACGAGCGTTTCGGCTCCGCCGCAGGCATCCTTGCGGCTCCCGTCGGCGAACTCACCGCCCTGCGCGGGGTCGGGCCGGCGCTGGCGGGGGCAGTCCGCGAACTCGACGCCAAAAAGGTCGGCGAAGCGGAAGAACGCCGGGCGCGGTCGCTCGGCATCGAGATTCTCACGCTCGACGAGCCGGCTTATCCGGAACGGCTGCGGTCGATCCCGGACCCGCCCCGAGTGCTCTATTGCCTTGGTGCGTTGTCACCGCAGGATGGAGCGGGGATCGCCGTGATCGGCGCGCGCGCCGCGACGACCTACGGCCGGACCGTGGCCGAGCGGATCGGCCGCGAGCTGGCGGTGGCGGGCGTCACCGTGGTCTCCGGCCTCGCCCGGGGCATCGACGGCTGCGCCCACCGCGGTGCGCTTGCCGGTGGGGGACGCACGGTGGCGGTGCTCGGGACCGGCCTCGACCTCATCTACCCGCCGGAGCACCGTCGGCTCGCCGCCGAGGTGGCCGCCTGCGGTGCGCTGCTCTCCGAATTCCCGCTCGGCGCCCTGCCCGAGCCCTGGCATTTCCCGCTGCGCAATCGCGTCATCAGCGGCCTGGCGCGCGGGGTCGTCGTCGTCGAGGCCGCCGTGCGCAGCGGCGCCCTCGGTACCGCGGACATGGCGCTCGAGCAGGGCCGGGAGGTCTTTGCGGTCCCCGGACCGGTCACGTCGCCGGCCAGCGCCGGCACGAATCGGCTCATCCGGCAGGGAGCCGGGCTGGTCGAGGGCGCCCGCGAGATCCTCGAGTCCTTTCCCGACCTTGCCGCCCGCCTGCCGGCGACCAAGGCGGAACCGGCCGCCGTCGCCGGACTCAGCGACCCCGAGCGCCAGCTCCTTGCCGCCATCGGTGCCGCCCCGTTGCCGATCGACGACATCATCCGGGTCTGCCCTGACCCTGCCGCGACGACCGCCGCCCTGCTGACCGCGCTCGAGCTCAAGGGCCTCGTGCGCCAACACCCCGGCAAGATCTTCGCGCGGACCTGACCCGCACCCATGGGCGACCAGGAGAGCAGCGGCATGCCGGAGAACTGGCTCGGTCTGCTGCATGTCATCACCGGGCGGCTGCTCGGCGACCGGCAACTGCGTCAGGACACCGCGCCGCTGATCGAGGAGCTGGTGGCCGAGGGCTTCGAGCCGGCGGACGTCTCGCTCGCCCTCGCCTGGATCGAGCGCTTCTTCGCAGGGCTGTACCGCAATGCCCCCAGCGCCGCCCCGGGCGAGCCTTTCACCTCGACCGGACACCGCACCCGCAGCGTCGAAGAGCTGTTGTGCGTCTCACCCGGCGCCTTCGGCCTGCTGCTGCGGCTGGAGCACACCGGGGTGATCGACGCCGCGACCCGGGAGGAGATCCTCGACCGCGCCCTCTCGCTCGGCGGCGAGGAAGTGGACGAGGATGAGATCCGCGCGATCTCGCGCGACGTACTGGAAGCTGCGGGGCGCGACGGCTCGGCGGCGGATCCGCCCGATGCCCGGCCGCGTGGCCGCCACCTGCACTAGCCGGTCGAGCCAGAGGAGCAGCATGGGAAAGCAGCGCGCCGTTCCCGGATCGCCGGCCACCGGCAAGCCACTCGTGATCGTCGAATCGCCGGCCAAGGCGCGCACCATCGCCAAGTTCCTGGGCAAGGACTGGATGGTCGAGGCTTCGATCGGACACGTGCGCGATCTGCCGTCGTCAGCGGCCGAGATCCCGGCCGGGGTCAAGGGCGAGAGCTGGGCGCGCCTCGGGGTCAACGTCGACAACGGGTATGCGCCGCTGTACGTCGTACCCGCGGACAAGAGGACGCGCATCCGCGAACTCAAGGCCAGGCTCAAGGAGGCCAGCACCCTGTACCTCGCGACCGACGAGGACCGCGAAGGGGAGTCCATCTCCTGGCACCTGCTCGACCTGCTGCAACCGAAAGTCCCGGTCAAGCGCATGGTGTTCCACGAGATCACCAAGGCCGCGATCCAGCAGGCGATCGCGAACTGCCGCGAGGTGGACACCCACCTGGTCGACGCCCAGGAAGCGCGGCGCATCCTCGACAGGCTCTACGGCTACGAGGTCAGCCCGGTGCTCTGGCGCAAGATCGCGCCGCGGCTCTCGGCCGGGCGGGTGCAGAGCGTCACCACCCGCCTGATCGTCGAGCGCGAGCGCGAGCGCATGGCCTTTTGCTCGGCCGCCTGGTGGGACGCGCAGGTGA
>CAZEOK010000116.1:0-9394 GCA_964513745.1 uncultured bacterium | reverse complement strand
CGTTCTTGAGCAGCTCGACCGTCCGGACCGTCGCCATGAACTCCTTGTTCGTCGAGTCGGCGATCGCCGCGGTCAGCCCGGCGGAGGCCAGCAGCGTGAAGAAGGTGGAGCCGATGCGCGAGTGCAGGTGCTTGGGCGTGGCGTTGTAGACGTTCGAGAGGCCGACGACCGACTTCATCGGCTGGCCGTCGTTGAGCTCCTGAAAGAGCCGGACCGTCTCGACGCACTCGGTCACGTCGGCCTGGGCGACGCCGATCGGCAGCACGAGCGGGTCGAGGTAGATCCGGTCCAGCGCGACGCCGTGCTCCATGGCCTTGCCCATGATCGTCGCCGCGTTCACCATCCGCTCGTCGCGGTCGCGGGGGATGCCCGCCAGCGTCATCGCCAGCGCGATGATGTCGGCGTCGTACTTGGCCGCCAGCGGCATCATCTTGTCCAGGACGCCCTCGTCGGCGTTCGTGGAGTTGATCATCGGCTTGTGCTTGGTGACGACGGCCAGGCCGGCCTCCATCGCCTCGAGATTCTTCGTGTCGAGGGAGAGCTGAATCGTGGAGTCCGTGACTTCCTCGACCGTCTTGACGAGCCACTGCATCATGCCGGGGCCGTCCTTGGTGGCCGGGCCCAGGTTTAAATCCAGCGCCCGGGCGCCGCCCTGGATCTGCGCGAGGGCCAGATCCTGGATGGGCTTGGCCTCGCGGTTGCGCATGGCCGGGCCGATCGTCTTGGACATGATGTTGATTTTTTCGGCGATAATAAGCATTCGTGCTCTCCTTTTATATCCGAACCTCGTTGACCATCAATCCGCTGCGGGGTCCTGTCGCTGCGGACCTCCATCGTGCTCCCTGCGGTCCGCGCGATGGAGACCTCCCCTCCGCGCCACCCCTTCGCCAGCAGGCCGCTGAAAAAGGCCCATCTGCTGCGTTGCGCTCATCCCTCGTCACTGCGGCGTACTTTCCAGTACGCCTCATTCCTCGGGTTTTCGCGACGCCTTGCATCTGGACCTTTTTGATCAGCCTGCCCGTTTCTCATGTAAATCCCCTTATTCCCGTCACTGCTGTCAGAAGGCGGGAGCGTCGGTTGACGAGCCGATTTCTTTTTTCAAGCGTTCCTTGATGACCGCGATCTCCGCGACGAATGCGGCGTCGACGTCGAACGGCGAGCGACCATCGAGGTCCGCCTTGCGGATCGACTCGCGCTCGCGCACCGTGCCGATCACCGGCAGATCCGGCAGGTGGGCGCGCAGCTGCTCCTCCTCGGCGCTGTCGTGCACCTTGTTGAGCACCAGCAGGATGCGCTGCAGCCGCAAATCCGCAGCGAGCTTCTGGATCTGCCGGGCCGTCTGGACGCTGCGCTGACCCGGCTCGACGACCACCAGCATCGCGTCGACCGAGGCGGCGGTGCCACGCCCGAGGTGCTCGATGCCGGCCTCCATGTCCATGATGACCACCTCGTCGCGGCGCACGATGACGTGTTTCATCAGCGCCTTGAGCATGGTCGACTCCGGGCAGATGCAACCGGAACCGCCCTTCTCGACCGTGCCGAGCACCAGGTGCTTGACGCCGTTCACCTTGAAGCTGAAATCGTCGGGCAGGTCGTCGACCCGCGGGTTGAGCTTGAAAATCCCGCCGATGGTCCCCGCCTTGGACCCGGTCCGCTCGGCGATCAGCTCGCTCATCCTGGCGATGGGCACGATGCGCGCGGCGGCCTCGGGGTCGATCCCGAGAGCCGCGGCAAGGTTTGCGTCCGGGTCGGCATCGATCGTGATGACCGGGTACCCCTCCTGCGCGAAAAGCCGCGCCAGGCCCGCCGCGATGGTGGTCTTGCCGACCCCGCCCTTGCCGGTGACCGCAATCTTCATGTCTACTTGAGCGCCTTGAGGAACGCCGGCAGCTCGGATGCCTCGCGCGGTCCGACAACCACCTTCCAGCCGGCGAGCTCCTCCTCCAGCTCGCCGCTGAGCTGGGCGACGTAGCCCGGGATGATCACCGTGCGGTGCTTGACCCTGGAGGCCAGGTCGCTCTTGGTGACGAAGGCCGCGATCCGGTCCGGCACGAACTTGCCGGCGGCCCACGCGGTCAGGGTCGAGAGCCCGTCGGTGTCCACAATGCCGAGCCAGGTCGGCACCTTGCTCCCCTCGACCTCGGAAGAGACGATGAAGTAGGTCAGCGAGAAGTTCGTCGTGATCAGCACCGGCGAGTTCTCGTCGGCGCCGTTGATCGGGTAGAAGCCCTGCTCGACCTGCATCGGCCGCTGCGGATCGGTGTAGATGTTCTGGCGCAGCACGTAGAGCGCGTAGGCCTTCTCCGGCGAGAGGTCGCGCAGCACGATGATCCCGCCGTACTTGACGGTGTAGATCGCCGCGTAGACGGTCTCCATCATGTCGTCGGCGGTCTCTTCGGCCGGGAACGTGATCGTCGGGTAGCCGAACGGCCGCAGCTTCTTCTTGAGCGCGGAGCGGCGGATGTAGACCAGGCTCTGGTGGGTCTCCTTCAGCGTGCGGGAGCCGGGATCGAGCACCAGGTCCTTGACGCCCATGCCGTCGAGCTTGGCGGTCAGCTGCCCCAGCTCGTCGAGCGACGCCGCCTTGACCGCGAGCGGCGCGCCGTGCTTCTTGGCGAGGGCCGCCATCGCCTCGAGGTTGGCCGCGTTCGCCGCGTGCAGCAGCGGTTTCTTCACGGGGGCCGCCGCCAGCGCGGCCTCGATCGCCGCGGGCTCGGCCATCAGGACCAGCGGGTACTCGATGGCGCCCGAGACGGCGGTAACGGCAGCCGCGAACTTCGCGGCGTCGCCCGAGGTGTTCTTGACGGCCACCAGGTTGGCGCGCAGCTTCTGGGCAACGCGCTCGTACGTCGCCTCCTTGAGCGCCGCCAGCCTGGCGGCGATCGCGGGCGCGTCCTCGGTGTCCTCGATCAGCAACGCGTAGCCCGGCGGGTTGAAGAAGGTCTTCTCGTGCCGGTGCATGACGAGCTCCTCGCCGATCTTCAGCGCGAACTCGCCCTCGCCGATGGTGACGCCGCGGATCGGGGGCGCCGAAGCCTCGGCGAGCAGCTCCTTCGCCGCATCGCTGACGAAGGGGCACTGGTCGAGGGATGCGCCGCCGGCGGCGAGCTTCATTGCGAAGGCCAGGCAGGTTGGTACCCCGCACTGGCCGCAGTTGGTCTTCGGCATATGCTTGAAAATGGCCATGCCTGTGAGTGCCATGACTTAAGTTACCTCCGTAAGGGTTGCACGGGTTCGTAAAGCGCGTTCATGCCGTCCTGATCACCCTGGCCGCGGTGGTCAACCCCGGGCCGGCTACGCCCCGAGCTCCGCGATCGTCCTCTTGATGAGCTTCACCGCCTCGGGATGCCGCAGGATCAGGATGTCGGCGCCGGCCATCATGACGGCGGTCGCGGTGAGCGTCTCCCAGAGGATGCCGCGCTTGCGGGCATCGCCCCACTGCGGCGCCTCCGCCTGGCTGATCTTCGCCTCCTTCGCCCGCCAGACCTCTTTCGCGAGGTTGGCGATGGTGGGCGCCTGCAGCATTGCGTCGTTCTGCCTGAGCGCCGCGAGCTTGATTCGCTCGTGGATCGAGAAGCAGTACTCCAGCCCGTAGCCCAGGGCACCGGTCGACGGGTCGATGAGCAGGCTGTCCAGCGGCACGCCGAGGTTGGTCAGCAGGATGTTCAGCTGCTTGGCCATGTTGACGTCGATCGGGGTCTCCCCCGACACCTTGGCGCCAAAACCCATCGCCGCCGCGCCGATGGACTTGTAGTTCTCCTCGACCGCCACCCCGATCACGACGTTCATTCCCTGCGTCGCCTCGGCGACCGCCTTGAGCAACTCGGCGTCCCGATCGATGTTCCCCGAGCCGTAGACCAGCAGCGGCACGCTGATCGCCGCCGCGACGGCCTTCACCGTGGCAACCGCCTCGGCGACGCTGCGGTTCGCCCCGTTGGGGTCGGTGCCCGCGAGCTGCAGGCAGACGATGTCGGCGCCGAACTCCCCTTCGCACTTCTTCGCCCAGGCGACCGGGTCGCCCCAGACGTCGCCGAGCACGCTCTTGAGCTCGTCGGCCCAGTCGGCGGGCGTCGTGTCGAACACCTCCATCGCGATCTTCGGCCCGTGCGGCAGCGAGCCCTCGAACGAGTGGAACGCCAGCGCGTTCTGGCCGCCCACGGTGACCGTCTTCTTCGAGCCGAGCGTCAGCTCGCGGATCTTGGCGGTCGACGTCTCAACGGGTGCCTGAAATGCCATGGTCTCTCCTCCCTATAATGTTTTCGCCAGACGAGATGCGTCATCCGCGAAAACGCTCGTCCCACGCGGTGGGACCGGTCTCCGTGCCCGCCCAAGTGACCCCGGCGTCATCAGTCAAAGGCCTCCTCTGACCTGCGGGCTCCGCCCGCACTACGCCAGGGACGGCAACCCGGCGCGGCGCCGGGCAGAGTTTACGGTGTTGTGCATCAGCATCGCGATCGTCATCGGCCCCACGCCGCCGGGGACCGGGGTGATCCGGGAGGCCTTCTGCGCCACGCCGTCGTAGTCGACGTCTCCGCAGAGCTTGCCGTCGGCAAGGCGGTTGACGCCGACGTCGATCACGACGACGCCCTCCCGGACCATGTCGGCGGTGATCATCTTCGGGCGGCCGATTGCGACCACGAGCACGTCGGCGCGGCGGCAGACCTCGCCGAGGTCCCGGGTCTTGGAGTGGCAAACCGTGACCGTCGCGTGCTCCTGCAGCAGCAGCAGCGCCACCGGCTTGCCGACGATGTTGCTGCGGCCGACCACGACCACCTCGGCGCCGGCGAGCTTGACTCCCGAGCGCTTGAGCAGGTGGATCACCCCGTAGGGCGTGCACGGCTTGAAGCCGGCGGTGCCGATGACGAGACGGCCGACGTTGACCGGGTGGAACCCGTCGACGTCCTTGTCGGGGTGGATGGCGGCGATGACCTTGTTCTCGTCGATCTGCTTGGGCAGCGGCAGCTGCACCAGGATGCCATCGATCTCCGGGTCGTGGTTGAGCGTCGAAACCAGGGCGAGCAGCTCCTGCTCCGAGGTCTCCCCGGGCAGCACGAATTTCTTGGAGACCAGCCCCAGCTCCGCGCAACCCTTTTCCTTCGCGCCGACATAGACCTTCGACGCCGGGTTGTCGCCCACCAGGACGACCGCCAGTCCCGGGGTGATCCCCTTCTCCTGCTTGAGCTTCGCGACCTCCTGTGTCAACTCGCCCCGGATCTGGGCCGAGATTGCCTTGCCGTCAATGATCGTTGCCGCCATGCATCCTCCCTCCGTTTACCGGCCCCGCAAAACCGGCCGCGTGTCAATCGTCGGGGTCCTGTCGCTGCACACCCCCGTCGGTGCTCGCGAGACGCTGCGCGCCGCCGGGGTCCCCCGCTCCGCGCCACCCCGCCGCCGTGTTCGTTCTTTGTCAGGGAGACAGACTCGCATCCATCCCCTTGCAAGCTCCTTTACACCAGCACACCGGCCAGCACCGCCTCGATGGCCCGCACAGCCGGCGCGCTGTCCGGCAGCCGGAAGGCCGGCTGGTGCGCCATGGCCTGCTCGACGACCGCGTCGTCCAGCGGCACCGTTCCGAGCACCTCGAGCCCGCGCCCCCGGGCCTCCTCGACAAGACGCGCCGCGATGGCCGGGCCGCTCACGCGATTGATGATCAGGCCGGTCCGCGCGACCTCGACCTCCAGCTCCCTCGCGAGGTCGCGGATCCGCGCCGCCGTCATGATGCCGACCGGGCTCGGCTCGGAGACGAGCAGCAGCAGGTCGATCTTCGCCGTCGTGCGCCGGGAGAGGTGCTCCATCCCCGCCTCGTTGTCGATAACGACCACCGGATAGTTGCCGGAGAGGACCTCGAGGTGGCGCCGCAGCATGTTGTTCGCCGCGCAATAGCACCCCGGCCCCTCCGGGCGCCCCATCACGAGCAGGTCGAATCCCTCGCTCTCGATCAGACTCGCCTGCATCATGATCTCCAGCCAATCGTCCTTGCTCATGCCCGCCGGGGCCTCGTTGGCGTTGATCTTCTTTTTCATCTCTTCCCGGGAGCCGCCGATCGTGGCGGCGACCGCGACGCCGAGCTGGTCGTTCAGATTGAAGTTCGCATCGGCATCCACGGCGAATACCGGGGTTCTCCCGGAGCGCACAAAGTGCCGGATCACCAGGCTCGAAATCGTCGTCTTGCCGGTCCCACCCTTGCCGGCGACCGCAATTGTAAAGCTCAAACCGCACTCCTCCCCGACATGATGAATCCATTATTATCCGCTATTTAGCGTCAGGTTTCAACCTGCTGCGCCTCGGCGCCCCGCCCTCCCCGGCCGACGCGCTGCAGAACCGACGGGAACAGGTGCTGATCGGTGTGCGGCAGGAAGAGCGCCGACACATAGTTGTCCATGAAGCCGGGATTGGTGCTCAGCTCCAGGTAGGTCAGGTTCCGGGCTATCTCCCCCGCCGCCTCCCGCGCCGCCTGCGATAACAAAACGAGGTGCGCCCCGAGCAGCGAGCTGTTGCCGACGTATTTGACCTTGTCCTCGGCAACTTCAGGGAGCAGCCCGATCGTGATCGCCTGGTCCAGCTCCAGATAGCGCCCGAAGCCGCCGGCGATGTAGACCTGCTCGATGGCGTCGACGGGCATCTCCATCTGCTCGAGCAGCGTCGCGATGCCGGCGTAGATGGCGCCCTTGGTGCGGATCAGATTGTCGAGGTCGGCCTCCGTGATGGTGATGTCCGCGCCGATCGCGGACTCCGCGGCCCGCACCAGCACGTACTCCGCGATCCCGCCGGCGAGCCTGATCCGCGGGTGGCCGAGGTCAACGTTGAACTTGCCCTTCTCGTTGATGATGCCGGTGAGGAACAGCTCGGCAACCGCATCGATCAGACCGGAGCCGCAGATCCCCTTGGGGCGCTTCTGCCCGATGGTGACGATCATCGGCTCGAACGTGTCGGGGTTGATGCGCACCGTCTCGATCGCGCCCATCACGGCCCGCATGCCGTGCTTGACCGAGCCGCCCTCGAAGGCCGGGCCGGCCGAGCAGGCGCACGAGAGCAGCCATTCGGCGTTGCCGAGCGCCATCTCCCCGTTGGTCCCGATGTCGATGAAGAGCGTCAGCTTGTCGCTGCGGAAGACGCCGGAGGCCAGCAGCCCGGCCGTGATGTCGCCGCCGACGTAGCTGGCGCGGCCCGGCACGCAGTAGACGCGCGCGGCCCGAGCGATGCGCAGGCCGAGTGACGCGGCCGGGACCGTGGGCATGAAATTCATCGTCGGGATGTAGGGTTCCTCGCGAATGTACCGCGGGTCGATCCCGTAGAAGAGGTGGATCATCGTGGTGTTGCCGGCTGCCACCAGGTAGACGATGTCCCCGCGCTCGACGCCGGTCTTCTCGACGAGCCGGTCGATCAGGGTGTTGATCGTGTCGGCGACCAGGCTCTGGAGCTTGGCCAGCCCCTCCTTTTTCATCGAGTAGACGATGCGCGAGATCACGTCGTCCCCGCAGCTGATCTGGGCGTTGTACTCTGATTCCCGGCCGAGCGACGCACGGGTGCCCAGGTCGATCAGCTCGGCGACCACGCTCGTGGTGCCGATGTCCACCGCCAGCCCGTAATGGTGCCCGGAGCGGTCGCCGGGGTCCACGCCGATCAGGCGCGGGCACTCGCCCTCGCCGCCCCGGGTCAGCGTGACGGTGACTTTCCATGCCCCGGCGCGCAGGCGCCCGGCCAGGAGCGCCAGGCAGGCGTGATCGACGGTGAAATCGCCGACGCCGTGGGCGCGGACCAGTTCGCGGCGCAGTCGCTCGAGATCACCGATGTTGTCCTCGAGCGTCGGCGCGGGCAACTCGACGTACAGCCGGCGGGTGGCCGGGTCCAGTTCGAAGTCGCCGAAGAGTTCGCCGAGATCCTTCGGTGTCAGCGCCGAGCCGTGCGTGACCGTGCGGTGCTCGCGGGCCAGGACCGCGCGGGTGTCGCCCATCTGCGACTCGACCGGCACGCGCACCTCGACGTCGCCGGTGACCGTGCTCGTGCACGCCAGGACGTGGCCGGCCGCGGCCTGCTCCGCCGTGAGCTTCGCCGAGGGCTCGGCGGCGACCGCGCCCTGCTCCACAACGACGCGGCACTTGCCGCAGACGCCGCTGCCGCCGCAGGAGGCGTTGACGTGCACCCCGGCGAGGATCGCCGCCCGCAGCAGGCTCTCGCCCGCGGCGACCTCGACCTCGCGCTGGTTGGGATGAAACCGAACTCTTGGCATCGTCAGTTCAGCGTCACTTCCGAACTAACCGCCCAGTCCCATGACAGAAACAGCGGAGGGGTGGCGCGGAGGGGAGGTCTCCGGCGGGGAAGCGAAGCTACTCGTTGCCGGTGCTGGACACCCGGCCGAGGTTGAAACCGCAAAAGGGCCCATCTGCTGCATCGCGTCTTTCATCTGGACCCTTTTGCGTAGCATGCTAAACGTTGAAACTGCCCTGGCTTAGAACAGCCCCGACACCTCGCCCGTGTTGACGTCCACGTCCACGCGGCGGTAGGCCGGGTCGGACGCCGTGCCGGGCATCAGGCTGATCTCCCCGGCCATCGGGCAGAGGAACTTCGCGCCGCTGTAGACCAGGATGTCGCGGATCGGCAGCGTCCAGCCCTTCGGCACGCCCTTGAGCGTCGGGTCGTGCGTCAGGCTCAGGTGCGTCTTGACCATCATCGTCTGGAAATCCGCGAAGAGCGGGTCGGACTCGAAGCGCTTCGCCTTGGCTTCCGCCAGCGGGGCCCAGCTCACGCCGTCCGCGCCGTAGACCTCCTTCGCGATCATCTCGACGCGCTGGCGCAACGGCAGCGTCAGCGGGTACAGCGGCTTGTAGTTCGACTTCTCGTTGCACGCCTCCATGACGACGTCCGCCAGCTCGGCCGCGCCCTCGCCGCCGTACTGCCAGTGGTTGGACACCGCAACGCGCGCTCCGGCCTCCGAGCACAGCCGCCGGACCAGGTCGTGCTCGGCCTTGGTGTCGGTGTGGAACTGGTTGATGCACACGACCGGGACGATCCCGCTCTTCTTGACGACGCCGATCATGTGGGCCAGGTTCGCGCAGCCCTTCTCGACCAGGTCGAGGTTCTCCTTGGTGTAGGCGTCGGGGAGGGGGCGCCCCGGGACGACCGTGGGGCCGCCGCCGTGCATCTTGAGCGCGCGGATCGTCGCGACGACGACCGAGACGTTGGGGATGTTGCCGCTGAGCCGGCACTTGACGTTCCAGAACTTCTCGAAGCCGATATCGGCGGCGAAGCCGGACTCGGTCACCGTGTAGTCGAAGAGCTTGAGCGCCAGGCGGTCGGAGATGATCGAGTTCTGGCCGATCGCGATGTTCGCGAACGGGCCGGCGTGGATCAGCACCGGCTGGCCCTCGACGGAGTAGCAGAGGGTCGGGTTGAT
>CAZEOK010000115.1:8760-9501 GCA_964513745.1 uncultured bacterium | reverse complement strand
CGCCGACAACACCATGGCGATTCCCCAGAGCGCGCCGGTGATCTGCCCCATCGACTTGATCGTCGCTTCCCGCGGCGGCAACCCCTCCTGGGTCATGATCCGCTCGACGTTCTCGACGACGACGATGGCATCGTCGACCAGCAAGCCGATGGCCAGGACCATGGCGAACATCGTCAGCGTGTTGATCGAGAAGCCGGCGGCCGCCAGCACCCCGAACGTGCCGAGCAGAACGACCGGTACCGCAATGGTCGGGATCAGGGTCGCCCGGAAGTTCTGCAAGAAAAGGAACATCACTAAGAAGACCAGGACCACCGCCTCGATCAGAGTCCGGACCACCTCTTCGATGGAGATCCTGACGAAGGGCGTGGTGTCGAAGGGATAAACCACCTTCATGCCGGGGGGGAAGAACTTCGATAGCTCCGCCATCTTGGCCTTGACCCGTGCGGCGGTGTCCAGGGCATTGGCGCCGGTCGCCAGCTTGAGAGCCACGCCGGCGGCCGGTTTGCCCTTGTAGCGGGCCAGCATGTCGTAGTTCTCGGTGCCGATCGCGCAGCCGGCCACGTCCCCGAGCCGCACCGTGGAGCCATCGGGGTCGGAGCGCAGGATGATCGCCTCGAACTGCTCCGTGGTCTGGAGCAGGGTCCGCGCGGTGATGGTTGCGTTCAACTGCTGCCCCGGCGCGGCGGGGGTGCCGCCGAACTGACCGGCCGAGACTTGGGCGTTCTGGGCCTGGATCGCCGC
>CAZEOK010000115.1:0-8750 GCA_964513745.1 uncultured bacterium | reverse complement strand
CGCGATCACATCTGCGGGGGTCAGCCGGTAGTTGCTCAGCTTTTCCGGGTTCAGCCAGATCCGCATCGCGTTCTGGGACCCGAACATCTGCACTTCGCCGACCCCTTCGACCCGGCTGATGATGTCCTGGATATTGGACACCGCGTAGTCGGAGAGGTCGTAGCGGGTCAGGGTGCCGTCTTCCGAGACAAGCCCGATGATGATCAGGAAGTTCCTGGTGGACTTGACCACCGAAATCCCCTGCCGCTGCACGACCTGGGGCAGGAGCGGCGTGGCCAGTTGCAACTTGTTCTGTACCTGCACCTGGGCCACGTTCGGATCGGTGCCGGCCGCGAAGGTCAGCGTGATGCTCACCGCTCCCGCCGAGTCGCTGCTGGAGGACATATAAATCAAATTATCGATCCCGTTCATCTTCTGCTCGACGACCTGGGTGACGGTGTCCTGCACGGTCTGCGCGGAAGCCCCCGGGTACATGGTGTTGATGGAGATTTGCGGGGGCGCGATCTGCGGGTACTGTGCGACCGGCAGAGTCTCGATCGCCAGCACGCCGGCGAGCATGATGATGATGGCAATCACCCAGGCGAAGATCGGGCGATCGATGAAGAACCTGGCCATGGGGCTGCTCCTCTACTTTCTTGCCGCAGGGGCCGGCGGTGCTGCAGGGGCTTGCGGGGTCGGGGGAGACGAGGGAGCGCCGAGGGCTGGAGCGCCCTGGGCGCCAAGGGAACCCGACGCGCCCGGCGCACCCTGGGAACCCGGCGCGCTGCCGAAGGGCACGGCCTTCACCGGCGTTCCCGCCCGCACTCGCTGCAGCCCTTCCAGAATAACGCGATCGCCAGCCGCGAGACCTGTCGCAATCAACCACTGGTCGCCGAGGGCCCGGTCGATCTTCAGGCGCCGCGACTCCACCTTCTCGCCGGCCCCGACCACCATGGCCACGGGCTCGCCCTTCGCGTCGCGGGAGACACCGCGTTGCGGCACCAGAATCGCTTCCTCGTTCTCCCCCTCCTGGACGATGGCGCGGACGAACATTCCCGGCAGCAGCAATTGTTCCGGGTTCGGAAAGACCGAGCGTAGCGTGACCGATCCGGTGCCCGGCGCAACGGTGACGTCGGAGAATTTGAGGATCCCCGCCAGCGGGTACGTCACGCCATTCTCGAGCACCAGTTTCACTGTGGCCCGGGCTTCGCCACCCTGTTTCAGCCGGCCGCTCGCCACGTTCTGACGCAGGCGCAGCACGTTGGCCGAGGTCTCCGATACATCCACGTAGACCTGGTTTAGCTGCTGGATGGTGGCCAGCGCCGTTGCCTGATTGGCCGTCACCAGCGCCCCCGTCGTCACGGCGGATTTGCCGATGCGGCCGGAGATTGGGGCGGTCACCTTGGTGCGGGCCAGGTTTATCCGCGCCGCCTCCAGAACTGCCTCGGCGCCCGCAATATCCGCCGCGGCAACCTGCACCGCCGCTTCGGCGCGTGCAATCTCGGCCTCGGAGCCGCCGATCGCCGCATCGGTGCTCTGGATCTCCGCCTCGGATTGCCGCACCGCTGCCGTGGCGTCGTCGGCATCCTGCTTGCTGACGGCGTTGATGGCCACCAGTTCGGTAAACCGCTCCGCTTTCAGCCGGCGCGGAACCGCATTGGCCTCGGCGCGGGAGCGCGCGGCTTTTGCGCTGTCCTGAGCCGTCCTCGTGCCGGCAAGTGCCGCCTTCGCGCTGGCGTGTGCCGCTTTCGCCCGGGCGAGGGCTGCCAGTGCGCTGTCATAGGCCGCCTGATAGGTTGCTGGATCGATCCGGTAGAGGACATCCCCCGCCTTGACGTCGCTGCCTTCGGTGAACCGCCGCTCCTGAACGATGCCGCTCACCTGGGGCCGCACCTCGGCCACGAGGTAAGCGGATGTGTGCCCCGCGAGCTCCGTCGTGACGGTTACCCGCTGCGGCTGGATGGTCACCACCCCCACTTCGGGCGGCCCTGCCGGCGGCGGCCCGGCGGATTTGGGTTTGCTGCAGCCGAAGAGAAGCAGGCCGGTGACGAGCAAGCCGGGAATAGCGACGAGAGCTTTCTTGGACATGTGTTGCATCTACCCTACCTCCAGGAAACAGGATGGCTGATGGACTCGCCTATCGTCCAGAACGATGAATTCCAGGATGTGGTCCCGACAGACATCGATTAACCCGGATATTTCACACTCCTTCTCCTGCGAGTGCGGATATCGCGCAATCTCAAGGCGTTATCTCGACTCACGACCTCGATGTGCTTCAGCACACCTTCGTCCGCTCGCCTTCGATAACACCTTGATCTTACACAATCTCCACCCTCTCGCAACGAACGACTATGAAATATCCGGGTTAAGGGCCCGAAGGTCAGAGCGAACATGACCGGCAGCGGCAGTTCCTTGATGACCTGCTGATCCCGGGCCTCCTCGAAGAGCTCGATGATGATGTTCTTGTGCCTCTGCAGAAGGGAGACCTCCATCATAGTCCTCCGTCGAAGGCCAGCCGAGCGCCAGTCATGAATGTGTTCTCCGCCGAGACCAGCCATACCGCAAAGGCAGCGGTCTCTTCCAGAGACGCCAGCCGGCCAAGAGGACAGTGGGAAACGTATTCCTCCCGGCGGTACCGGGGAAGCCGGCCACTGAATCCCTGCGCCAAGAGCCCGGGAGCCAGGCAATTCACACGGATGCCGTAGCGACCCATCTCTCGCGCCAACGCCCGGGTCAGCCCCTGGAGGCCCGCTTTGGCCGCGGCATAGTGAACGGGCGCCTCCGCCATCCGTTCGCCCGTGATGGAGCCGATGTTCAGAATGTGGCCGGATCGCGCCCGGATCATGGGTTTCAGGGCTTCACGCGAGAAGAGATACGCCCCTTTGAGATGGGCGTCCACCATGGCATCCCAATCCTCTTCTTCCAGCAGAGCGATGGGGACCACCTGGGTCGGACCTGCGTTATTCACCAGCACATCCAGGCCGCCCCATTCCCGAACCACTGACGCTACCACGTCCTTCGCATGATTCGCGTCCGCTACCGATCCCCGGAACATCAGCGGGGAAATGCCCTCCGTCGTCAACAAAAGGCGCGTCGCTTCCGCATCCTCCTCGCGCTTCACGTAGGTGAAGGCTACTTTCGCCCCAGCCCGCGCGAAGGCGAAACAAAGCGCGCGCCCAAGGTTTCTCGATCCCCCTGTGACAAGACAGCGCATACCGGCGAGTCGTGCCGGGGAAGGACTGTCGCCCGGTGAAGCTTCCATTTCCTGTTGCATTTTCGCATGCCTCCGAAAACCGACGGGGCACCCCGGCAACACAGGCCGGGGCATGAGCCCTGGCCCGGATATTTCACTCTTCTTCTACTGCGAGCACGTATATGGCGCGTAGCTGCTCAGTTGTCAATTCAGTGTCCATGCAGGCTGCGGGGTCCTGTCGCTGCGGACCGCGATCGCACTCCCTTCGGGTGGCGCGATGGCGATCGTGCTCCCTTCGGTCCGCCGATGGAGACCTCCCCTCCGCGCCACCCCTTCGCCAAGTCAATTCCCCCTCCGATTGCGATTCTTTATCGTTTCAGTGCTGAGTAGTTACTGTATTTCTCACCTTCCATCGGAGGAGCCTCCCGCCGTTGTTTCCAGCGCCCTGGCCAGCAGGCGACGGATCTCCTCCCACGAGCGCTTCGACATGTCGACCGTAAACCCGTCCGGAGCGTCGTCGATGCGGGTATGCAGCGCCGACTCCACTGCGCGGCGGGCCCGATCGCCGGGAATGTGCCCCTTGGCGAACACCACCCGGTAGCGCCGGTCGGCGATCTCCTCGATGCGCACGACACCAACGGCGCGGCAGATCGCCTTGAGCTCGGCCAGATCGAGCAACCGGGCGGCTTCGGTGGGTGGCGGCCCGAATCGATCGGCAAGCTCGCGACGCACGTCCGTAACGGCACCCGCATCGCGCGCCGCCGCGATCTTGCGTAGCACTGAAAACCGCAGCGCCGGGTCGTCGACCCATGCGGCCGGCAGGTGCGCAGCCAGCCGCAGCTCGAGCATCGGCTCCACCCGCGCCACCGGGATCTCCCCCTTGAGTTCGGCGACCGCCTCGGCCAGCATCTCCAGATACAGGTCGAAGCCGATCGCGGCGACATGTCCGGACTGTTCGGCGCCAAGCAGGTCCCCCGCCCCGCGAATCTTCATGTCGCGCAACGCCAGCCGGAAGCCGGCCCCAAGATAGGACAGCTCGGTCAGCGCATCGAGCCGCTGCTTCGCCTCCTCGGTGATGCGGTCCTCGTGGGGGACGAGAAAGTACGCGAACGCCCGCCGGTCGGAGCGCCCGACGCGCCCCTTGAGCTGGTAGAGATCCGCGAGGCCGAAACAGTCGGCGCGGTCGACGATCAGCGTGTTCGCCCACGGCACGTCCAGCCCGGCGCCGACGATCGCGGTCGCCAGCAGCAGGTCGATCTCCCGGGCGTGGAAGCGGTGCATCACCTCCTCGATCGCGCCGCCGGGCATCCGGGCGTGGGCGACGCCGATGCGCCGCCCCGGCAGCAATCGCTGCAAGAAGACGCCCACCCGGCCGATCGACTCGATGCGGTTGTGGACGAAAAAGGCCTGCCCGCCGCGCGCGAACTCGCGCTCCAGCGCCTCGCGCACCAGCCGGGCCTCGAAGCGCGTGACGATGGTCTGCGCGGCGAGCCGCTCCTCGGGCGGCGTCTCCAGCATGCTGATCCCGCGCACGCCGGAGAGCGCCATCGAGAGCGTGCGCGGGATCGGCGTCGCGGTGAGCGTAAGCACGTCTACACCGGGGCGCAGCCGGCGGATCCGCTCCTTGTGCTCGACGCCGAAGCGCTGCTCCTCGTCGACGACGAGCAGGCCGAGGTCGGCGAACGCGACGTCCTTGGCGAGCAGTCGGTGCGTGCCGACGACGACCCCGGTCGCACCCGCGGCCAGCCGCGCCAGCACAGCCCGCTCCTCGCCGGCCGGCGTGAAACGGGTCAGTGCGTCGATGCTGACCGGGAACGGCGCGAAACGCGCCGCGAAGACGTCGGCGTGCTGCTCGGCCAGCACCGTTATCGGCGACGGCCTTGAATGCGGCCCGCATCGCGACTTCGGTTTTGCCGTAGCCGACGTCCCCGCAGAGCAGCCAGTCCATCGGCCGCGCGCGCTCCATCGCGGAGCGGATCTCGGCGCAGCTCGTCAGTTGATCCGGTGTCGGCTCGAACCCGAAGGCGTCGGCGAACTCGCGGTGACGATTGTCGTCCGCGGAGAACGCAAAACCGGTTGCCGCCTCCCGCTCCGCGGCCTGTCGCAGCAGCTCTGCCGCCATCTCCCGGACTTTCTCCCGCGCGCGGCCCTTCGCGGCGCGCCAGGCGCCCCCGCCGATCGCGTCGAGGCGGGGCCGGGCACCGGCCGCCGCGGCGTAGCGTCGCAGCAGGTCGATCCGCTCGACTGGCACGAGCAACCGGCCGCCGGCAGCGTACTCCAGTTTCAGGAAATCCTGATCGTGCGCCCGCTCCGTCCCGGCGAAGCGGCCGATGCCATGTTCGAGGTGGACGACATAGTCACCCGGGGCGAGCTCGTCGAGCGAGGCAATCAACGCCCCGACGCGACTCGGCGCCGGCGCGCGGGCGGGCGGCCGTGGCCCGAAGATCTCCGTCGAGGTCAGCGAGAGGAAGCCGGAAGCGGGGTCGAGAAAACCGGCACTCAGGTATCCATGGACCAGCGCCAGCGGGCCCGGGTGAGCGTCAATCCCGACGGGAGCAATGATCGGGACATCCATCCCGGCTTCGAGGAGCAGGTCACGCACCCGCTCGGCTTCCCCGAGCGTCCCGGCGGCAACGAGGACGAGCCTCTGCGCGGCGAGGGACACCAGGCGTGGCCCGAGGACTGCAAGCCCCTCCCTTGAAGCGCGGCGCTCGCGCGCGAGAAGACCGAAGCCCTCGGGGCCTCTCCCGCAGGTCTGCGCGATCGGGCGGGAAGAAACGTCGGGCGACGAATCCTCGAAGATCAGATCGGGCGCGGACGCCCCGGCCGCCGTCATTTCGAGATCGCCATCCGCGACAACGAGACGGCCGTCAAGCGAACGCAATAGCGCGGGCCCCGCATCCGGTTCGTTCGCGGGAAGCAGCCCGACCGCGGGCAGGTCGCGGTAGGTGAGCTGCGATCCGACCTCGAAGGCGCGCAACGACGTCACGCGCCCGGACGCATACTCGATCCGAACCGGGTGCTCCCCGGCAGCCGGGAAAACATCAGTCCGCCCCAGCCTCACGGCGAACTCTCCGGTGTCTGCCACCACCTGGACACGGCGGTAGCCCATCGCGACGAGCAGCTCGGCAAGAAACTCGGGGTCGATCTCGCCGGACACCCTCACCTCGAGCGCCCCGGCGAGCAGCCGTGCGGCGTCGAAGACGGACGCCTGCGCGGTTTCCACGTCCGCGACAACGATTGCGGCATCCCCGGAGCCGATCCGGGCCAGGGCCCGGACGCGCGGCGCGCGCAACCGCCGCTCGCGTGCGGGCACCAATACCGGAGGACGTGCGCCGAGTGCTGTGGCAAAGAAGCAGAGGTCCTGATACAGTCGCTCAGCCTCTTCCGCCGCCCGGCACAGGGCAAGCACCGGCCGGCCGAGCTGTAACAGCCACAGCGCGCGGGCGCTTGCGGTGAGCCCGCTCAGGCGTCGGTCATCGGGAGAGCACTCGAGCGACGGAAGGCGCATACCGCGGCCGAGGATAGAGGTTCGCGCGCCTTCGAGCAAGAGCGCCCGGACTTGGTTTGGGCCGGAGGGCTATGGAGCAGAACGGTCACCTCGGCGCTGAGCAGCAGCACCGCCGCCGAGGAGTAGATCCAGACCAGCAGCACCGCGGTGGCGCTCAGGGATTCGTGGACGCCTCGAACCATGATCACGCATCCAGTCCTGTTGCCCGGATTCTTCCTTTTTCGGTTCCGTCTACTGACCGGCCCCCTTGGCGTTTCCCTTGGGCTTGAGCAGGCTCTCGAGGGAGGTATCGAGTTTGGCGTAGGATTGCTCCGGGATGATGAAAGTCCAGCCATTGAAGCGCTGGCTCAGACCCCCCACTTCGCGGTTCAACTCGTCCAGCCTTTGTTGCCGATCCTTGGTCGGGTCGGCCACTGCGGGTGGGGAGGGTGGCGACTGAACTTTGGCCTGGTCCGCCCCGCTCCCCGTGGGTTTTTGCGCGGCCTCGTAATCGGCTTTCGCCTGCGCCTGGGCGGACTGAATGTGGCTTTCGGCGCGCGACGTGTCCAGGGTCGCGGCGAGGCGGGCGAAGTGTCGGCCATTTTGTTTCCAGGCATCGATCGTCACGGTCACTTCGTCGAAGGTTCGATACCGCGCCTTGAGGTGTGTGCCCTCACCCTTATCCGGGGGCGGCAGCGCTTGATCCGGCGAGACATCGGACAGGGTCAAGGCAGAGAGTGTCGAGGCCAGCCCGTTGAGGTCGGCCCCCGGCGCCAGCTCCCTGTCCTTCGGCAGATCGGCGACGACAAAGGCGGCGTCGGACGGCTTCGCCTTGAACAGGTGCAGGCGCCTGGCGCCGGGCCTGGTCAGGTCGATTTCGGCGACGCGATCGGAAGCGATGTCGGCCAGTGTTTTTTCCAACCAATCGATCGGATCCCGATCCACGGCAAGACTGCCCTTGACCAGCCAGCTCTGCTTATCCCCGGGGCTGCGAACGAACGTCCCATTGGCCTCGCCGTTGACTTTACCGACGATCAGCCGCGCCGGCTCGGGTAGCCCGTCGAGGCCGATCTGCACGCCCTTGGCATCCTTGGAGGTGACGGCTTCGATCCCGAGTTCGGGGTAGCGCTGCTCGTTGGCGGTCTTCGCCTCCACCCGGCTGGCATCGGCCAGCTTGATGAGCAACTCCCGAAGCTTGACGGTGTCCGCCGGGAAACCGCCCTTTTCCTTGACGACCCACCCCTTGTCCTCCCGGACCAGCGTCACCGCCAGTTTGTCGCCGGCAACGGTCAGCGTGACCTTCGTGACGTCGTTGAGGTGGCTACGCAGATCAGGTAGTGCGTAGCCAGAGGGCTGGCCGGCTTCGGTGGCCGGTTTGCGCCGCGCCGAAAGACCGAATGCCGCGGCGGCGGCAACCACGGCGGCGGTGCCCAAGACCAGCAACGCTTTTGCATTGACGTGACTCATCGCGACAGCTCCAAAGAACGCTTCCGATTGGCTTCCCAGCCCAGGAACCCGAGTGTGCCCAGGGTCAGCAGCAGGGGGACAAGGGCGATATTGACGAACTTCAGCCACCCGCCCAGAGCGTCGATGTCCGCATCCAGCTGGCGCCGCACCTCGCGCAATTCCTTGCGGATCTCCAGCTTGCGTTTGAGGAACTTATCCAGTTCCTTCTGCTGCTGCGGGCTGATCAAGAATTTCTCGTCCTTGGATTTGCCGCTTTGCAGGCTCGCCATCTTCCGTTCGGTGTCGATCAATTCCTGCTGCAACTCCTGCTCCTTGACGCGAAAGCGGTTGTCAGCGGCCATCTTGAGCCCTTCCACCTTGGTGAAAGGCCGGCTGGAGGTGCCCCGTCCGCGGATCGAGATCAGATCGGAGGAGCCACTCAGGTTGTCGACGGCATTGATGAACAAATCGCCGTTGCTGGCGAAGGCGTTGGCCAGCTTCTGGCCGAAGAAGTTCTGGCTCTGGACCCAGAGGCGGTCACTGAGCAGGTCGGTGTCGGCAACCAGCAGGATTTCGCTTTTCCCCTTCGCTTCCGCCAGGTGGCCGGCCAATCTGCCATGCATGTAGACCTCAGCGCGTCGC
>CAZEOK010000114.1:0-9520 GCA_964513745.1 uncultured bacterium | reverse complement strand
CTCGACGGTTCGGAGTCCGGGCGCAACGCCCTGGTCCAGTCCTTCGCGCTGGCACGCGACGAGAAATGCTGGCTGACCGCCGCGACGGTCGTGCCCGGAATCGACGGGGACCTCGAACTGGTGGGCCTCGGCGATGTCCGGGCCGCGATGCGCAAGCCCGGCGAGGCAATCCTGGCCCAGGCGCGGACGCTCGCCGAGGCCGAGCGCGTGCCGCTGATAACCGTGCTCGAGGAGGGCGAGGCCTGGGAGCGGATCACCCACCTCGCCGACGACGAGCGCTGTGACCTGATCGTGATGGGCAGGCGGGGCCTGCGCCGGCTCGAGCGGGTGATGATGGGCAGCGTCACGGCGCGCGTCATCGGGCACACCAACCGCGACGTCCTCGTCGTTCCCCAGGGCACGCACCTGTCCTGGAAACGCATCCTCGTCGCCACCGACGGCTCCGCCACCAGCGTCGCGGGGGCCGACCACGCGATCAACGTCGCGGCCTCGTACGGCGGTGAGCTGTTCGCACTTTCGGTGGTCGATCTCCCGGACGAGGCCTTCGCGGACGCCCCCCAGGTTGCCGACCAACTGCTTGAAAAGGCGAAGGGCTACGTCGCCGCCATCAAGGCGAAGGCCGACGCCGCCGGGGTGAGCTGTACCGTCGCCACGCTCGAGGGACCCGTCCACGAGGTGGTGACGCGCTTCGCCCGCGAGAGGGAGGCCGGATTGATCGTCACCGGTTCGCACGGCCGCACCGGCCTGCGCCGGCTGCTGGTGGGCAGCGTCGCGGAGAAGGTGATCGGCTATGCTCCCTGCCCGGTGCTCGTCGTCAAAGGTTGAGATTCCCCGGGCATCTGGGTGCACTCGTTGAAGATCCGCACCCCGCAGACACGGCAGCGCTCCGGGTCGAGACGCTCAAGCACGAGTTTGCGCACCGCCTCGGATTTCGACGGGAAGAGGTTTTCCACGCCCACACGCCCGATGCACCCTCCACGCTTCAAAACATCGAGAGCCTCGCCCTTGAGCGAACAGAGGTAGAGCGTCCTGCCCTCTAGGCGCAGCCGCCGCGCTTCCTCGGCGAACATCGCGCACCCGGCGACGTCGATGAAGTTGATGCCGCCGGCCGCGACCAGGATGTGCGCCTGCTCGGGGTCCTCGCTGGTGATGAGGTCGAGCTGCTCGGCAACGTGGTTCACGGCGCCGAAAAACACCGAACCGTCGATCCGCACGATCTTGAGCTGCGGGCATTCGGGGGAGGGATGTTTCAGTACGTTCACGAATCTGCGGCGTTTGCTCTCCGGGTCGGGGACGAGCGTGATGAAACTCGGGTGCGAAGTGCGGTTGAGATACAGCACCAGCGAAAGGATGACGCCGACGTAAATCGCGAACTCCAGCTCCGCGACCAGCGTCGTCACCAGCGTCACGACGAGGACAACGGCTTCCGGGCGGCTGGTTTTCGCGATGGTCTGGATGTGGTGCATGTCCACGAGACCCGCGGCCACGACGAGCAGCACCGCGGCCATGGAAGCCATCGGCAGGTAGGCGGTCAACGGTGCGATGAGCAGCAACACGGCCCCCAGGGAGACGGCCGCGTACACGGCCGCCATCGGGGTTTGGGCGCCGACGGCGAAGTTGAGCCCCGAGCGGGTGAAGGAGCCCGAGGAAGCGTAACTGGAGAAGAAGCTGCCGACCACGTTCGAGAGGCCCTGCCCGATGAACTCCTGGTTGCTGTCGATGCGCTGGTGCGAGCGCGTCGCCACGGAGCGTGCGATCGAGACCGCTTCGACGAGGCCGAGCATGGCGATCGCCAGCGCGCCCGGCGCCAGGTTGCGCACCGCGGCCGTCGAGAGGTCCGGCCATGACAGCGGCGGCAGGCGCCCCGGCAGCGAACCGACCAGCCGCACGCCGTGCTCGCTGCCGTGCAGCGCCACCGCCGTAAGGCTGCCCGCGATCATCGCCAGGAGCAGGCCCGGGAGCCGCGGCAGGAAAACCTTGAAAAGAACCGCCGTGACCAGCGTGACCGCCGAAACCGCGAGCACCGTGGGGTTGGCCTCGCCCAGATGTCGGAAGATGTTCTCCCAGATGTGGATGAACGCGTGCTGCTTCGTCCCCGGGATGCCGAGAAAGGTGCTCATCTGGCTCGTGCCGATGAGCAGGGCCGCGCCGGCGGTGAAGCCGACCACCACGGAGTGCGAGATGAAGTTCACCATCGCACCGAGCCGGGCCAGCCCCAGCGCGAGTTGGAAGGCGCCGGCCATGAACGTCAGCGTCAGGACCATCCGGATGTACTCCGCGCTCCCCGGCTCGACGAGCGGCGCGATGGTGGTGAACACGACGATGGATATCGCCGTCGTCGGCCCCGAGATCAGGTGATGGGAGGAGCCGAAAAGCGCCGCGATCATAGCCGGCACGATCGCGCAGTACAGGCCGTACTCGGGGGGCAACCCGGCGATGATCGCGAACGCCACACCCTGGGGCAGCACAATGATCGCACCGGTGATGCCGGCCAGCAGATCGGCGCGCATGCTACGCGCCGTGATCAGCTCGCGCCAGCGCAGGAACGGCAGCAGCCGGTCCCAGGTGAAACCGTGCCGCCCGCCGACATTCGTGCTCTCGTGCAGCTGTGGCATGATCACTTCCCTCATCGCGACCCGTGCGCCACCGACCGCCCGGCGGCAGCCATCCCCGCCTTGTGGTGCTAGTATGGCCTCATGTCGCTGAAGAAAAAGATCGTGCTGAGCTTCCTCCTCAGCGCTTTTATTATCGCCCTTCTGTCGGTGTTTCTCTACCTGAACTTCGTCGGCATCAAGAAGGAGACGGTCTTCCTCGAGCTGGCCGACACCATACGAAGCCGGTCTCTGCAACTGCGCCGGCACGAGAAGAACTTCCTGCTCTACGTTTCCAACCAGCAAGCCGAAGCCGGCGCCATCCGCGAAACCCTGGTCGACTTGGAGAAAATAGTGGAAGGCATACCCGCCGACCGCTCGGCCCCGGTCGCGGAGCTGCGCAACCAGCTTGCCGTCTATCGTGAACTCTTCGGAGGCATCTCCGAGCTGCTGGACGAGGCGCTCCAGGAGTCCGCAATCCTGAAAAACGATGCGTCCTACGCGAGGGTGAGCGTCCTGGTGGAGGCGAACTTCCTGGACAAGCCGCTCGCCAGCGTGCTGTACCTGCAGCAGTCCCTCGGGCTGGGAGAAGACCGGCGGTTCATCACGGTCCTGCGCGGGTTGGAGGCCCACATCGCCGACCTGCGCAAGAGCGGGGAGAGCATCCTCGGGGCAACCGAGGCGATCGACAAGGACGCCAGATCCCGCGTCGAAAAATCCATCGCCGTCTCGCGCACCGCCATCCTGGTCGTGTTCCCCCTTTTCATCGTGGTCGGCTTCGGCACGCTGCTGTATATCACCGGGAGCATCGTGCAACGCCTGCAGCTGCTGACAGCCGTCGTCAAGCGGACCGGGACGGGGCACTTCGCTCCGCTGCCCGTCGCGGCGGGCAGCAGCCGGTCCGACGAGGTGGAGACGCTGATCCGCACGTTCAACACCATGGAGGAGCAGCTGCTCGCCCGGGAAAAAGAGCTGCTCCAGAGCAAAAAGCTCGCGGCGATCGGGACGCTGGCCGCGGGGGTCGCCCACGAGCTGAACAATCCGCTGAGCAACATCTACACCACCGCCCAGCGCCTGCTGAAAAAATCCGGGGACAGCGGCCCAGACTATCTCAAGCGGGGACTGGGCGACATTTTCGGCGAAACGATGCGTGTCAAGACCATCGTCAGTGACCTGCTCGGTTTCGCGCGCGGACGCGAGCCGAATCCGCGCTTTGTCGAGCTGCGCGGCCTGGTCGGTGGCGCCTGGGCTCAACTCGCGCGCGCCCGCGACGTCAGCGGCGTCCGGCTTGCGCTCACGCTCGTCCCGGAGGAGATCGTCGTGTGCGTGGACTCCGAGCAGCTCGAGCAAGTCTTCCTCAACCTCTTCGCCAACGCCTGCGATGCGATGACGGGGACCGGAGAGTTGACCGTCCGCGCCAACGAGGAGGATGCCACCGTCGGGATACGTGTCTCGGACACCGGCGCCGGCATGTCCCGCGAAACCGTGGACAAGATCTTCGAGCCGTTTTTCACGACAAAGGACAAGGGCACCGGCCTCGGCTTGGCGATCGTGTTCAACATCGTCCAGAAGCACGGCGGCACTATCCGGGCCGAGAGCGCCGAGGGGGCGGGGACAACCTTCGTCATCACGCTGCCCAAGGGTGCGTTGCCGGCCGATCACCCCGCAGGCACCTGCCGCACCACCTGAGTCGGAGGACGCTACCATGGCCTTTCGAATCCTTGTCGCCGAGGACGAGCGGATCACCCTCAACAACATCGTGGAGACCCTGGCCGAGGAGGGCTACCAGGTCACGGGCGCCGCCGACGGGGCCGAGGCCCTGCGTCGCATCGAGCATGGCGCCTTCGACCTGGTGATCAGCGACATCAAGATGCCCGGGCGCACCGGATTGGATCTGCTTGAGACGATCCGCGAACAGTACCCGCAAACCGAGGTCGTCTTGATCACCGGTTACGGCAGCATCAGCGCCGCGGTCGACGCGATGCGCCGGGGCGCGAGCGACTACGTCACCAAGCCCTTCGATCTCGACGAACTGCTACTCAAAGTCGGCAAGCTCGCCCGGCAGAAGACGCTCAAGCGCGAACATGCCGCCCTGCGCACCTTCGCGGGGCTGGACAAGAAAATCTCGATCATCGCCAAGAGCCCCGGCATGGTGCGCATTCTCGACACGGTCGAGGAACTCAAGGATTCCGACGTCAACATCCTGCTCACCGGCGAGACCGGCGTCGGCAAGAGCCTGATCGCCAAGGCCGTCCACTTCAGCGGCCGGCGCCGGCAGATGCCCTTCCTGTCGATGAACTGCGCGACCTTCACCGAGGAACTCCTGGCGAGCGAACTCTTCGGCTACGAGAAGGGGGCGTTCACGGGCGCCGCGGCGGCCAAGCCCGGTCTGGTGGAGATCGCCGACACCGGCACCCTGTTCCTCGACGAGATCGCGGAGCTGCCGACCAACCTCCAGGCAAAGCTGCTCAAGGTCGTGGAGGAGGGAGAATTCTACCGGGTCGGCGGCACCCGCCCGGTCATTGTCGATGTGCGATTCATCGCTGCGACCAATCAGAATGTCCGAAAAATGATCGCCGAGGGACGCTTTCGCGAAGACCTCTACTACCGGCTCAACGTGATGGAGATCGCGATCCCGCCGCTGCGCGAGCGCACCGCGGACATCGCGCCGCTGGCGCAGTTCCTGCTCGCCAAGCACCTGCCGAAATCGAACAAGAAGATCTCCGGATTCACGGAGGAGGTCATGGATTTTCTCGGACACTACAGCTTCCCCGGCAACGTCCGGGAGCTCGAGAACATCATCGAGCGGGCGATCATCCTCGAGAAAGGCAACCGCATTGCGCCGGAGAGCCTGCCGCGTTCGATCCGCACGCTGCAGATCGACACGATCGCCCCCGAGAAGATTCTGCCGATAGACGAGGTCGTCAAGGAATACGCCGAGAAAGTGGTGAAACTGCTCGGAGGCAATCGCTCGAGGGCGTCCGAGGCCCTCGGCATCTCGCGGACGAGCCTCTGGAAGATCCTGAAGGAGGAGTAGCATTTCTGCGCTCATGAGGGAGGATGGATCCTGTGGCTGAGACTGGAGCGCAGAAGGGCGCGCCCCCCCCGGGTCCGGGCGGTGTCGCCTGGAAGCCGATCTACCTCGTCTATCTGGTGATCCTGCTCTTCAGCGTCGCGCAGTACTACTTCCTTCAGCCGCGGACGAGTGTCTCCGCCGTCGAATACGGGGTCTTTCTCGACCAGCTCGAAGCCGGCACCGTGGCCGAGGTCGGCATCCGGGGATCCGTGCTGCAAGGGAAATTCGCCAAGCCCATCCCGCTCCAGCTGGCCGAAGGAGCGCCGGCACAGCCCGTCACGAACTTCACGACGCATCTGCCCTCCTTTCAGGGTGAGACGCTGATCGGCAAGCTGCGCGAGCACAAGGTTCGCATCAACGTCCGCGAGCCCGAGGTGGAATCGCTCTTCTGGCGGCTCATCATCGGCACGCTCCCCTGGGTCCTGATCGTTGCGGTCTGGGTGTTCGTCATGCGCCGGGCGTCCAAGGGGATCGGCGGCGGCGCGGGCGGGCTCTTCTCCTTCGGGGAGAGCAAGGCCCGGCTCTTCACCGAGGGAACGCGGCAGAAGATCACGTTCGCGGACGTCGCCGGCATGGACAACGTCAAGGTCGAACTGCGCGAAATCATCGAGTTCCTGAAGGACCCGAAGAAGTTCACGGCGATCGGGGCGCGGGTGCCGCGCGGGGTTCTGCTGATCGGCGCCCCCGGCACCGGCAAGACGCTGCTGGCGCGCGCCACGGCTGGCGAGGCCGGCGTGCCGTTCTTTTCCATCAACGCGTCGGAGTTCGTCGAGATGTTCGTCGGCGTCGGCGCCGCCCGGGTGCGCGACATGATGAAAAAGGCCAAGGAGGCCAAGCCGAGCATCGTCTTCATCGACGAGATCGACGCGGTCGGCCGGACGCGCGGGGCCGGCTTCGGAGGCGGGCACGACGAGCGGGAGCAGACGCTCAACCAGCTGCTGGCCGAGATGGACGGCTTCGAGACCAACGAGGAGCTCATCGTGATGGCGGCCTCTAACCGGCCGGACGTCCTTGACCCCGCCCTGCTGCGGCCCGGGCGCTTCGACAAGCACATCGTCGTCGACCGCCCGGGGCTCAAGGAGCGCCGGGCGATCCTCGAGATACATACGCGCTCCAAGAAACTCGGCCCCGACGTGGAGCTCGATCGCATCGCGCAGGGCACCACCGGGATGACCGGCGCCGAGCTGGAACGGCTCGCCAACGCCGCCGCGCTGATCGCGCTGCGCAAGGGCCGCAACCGGATCGAGATGCGCGACTTCGAGGAGGCCCGCGACGAGAGCCTGATGGGCATGGTGCGGGAGGAGACGATCAGCGCGGCCGAGAAGCGCATCACAGCATACCACGAGGCCGGCCACACCGTCGTCGCCTGGGAGCTGCCGGGCACCGACCCGGTGCACAAGGTCGGCATCGTGCCGCGCGGCCAGGCGATGGGGGCGACCCAGCTGCTGCCAAAGGAGGACCGCCACTACTACCCCCGGCGCTTTCTCGAGGGGAAGCTCGCCGTCGCGCTCGGCGGCCGGGTCGCCGAGCGGCTGGTTTTCGCGGACACGAGCACCGGCGCACAGAGCGATCTGAAGGAGGCCACCGACATCGCCGGGAAGATGGTCGCGCAGTGGGGCATGAGCGCGAAGGTCGGCCCGATGTACGTCGACCGCGGTGAGGAGCACCCGTTCCTCGGCCGCAAGCTGACCGAGGGCAAGAGCTACAGCGAGGAACTGGCCGCGCTGATGGACCAGGAGATCCGCGGGCTGGTCATCGCGGCCGAGTCCCGGGCAGAGGAGATCCTAACGAGGAACCGGCAGACCCTGGATAAGGTTGCGCAGGCACTGCTCGCGGAGGAGGTGCTCGACGAGTCCCGGATCGGGGCGATCATCGGCCACCCGAAGACGCCCGGTGACGTGCTGGAGGGAGAAGCAAAGCCGCAAGCCTGAGGCAAATGGCTTCGAGCTACCCTGTCAGTAAGACGAGCAGGTTGCTGCGCAGCATCAAAAGACCCGTTCAGCGGCCGGTCATGCCGCCGCCCACAGCTCCGAGAGGACTTCCGCCTGTTCCAGCACCGTCTGCGTCGCCTTCTCCTGCTTGTCCGGCGGGTAGCCGTACTTGCGCAGTATGCGCTTGACGATCACGCGGAGCTGGGCGCGGACGTTCTCCCGCACGGTCCAGTCGATCGTGACGTTCTTCTTGACGGTTTCCACCAGCTCGCGCGCGATCTTGACCAGCGTCGGCTCGCCGAGCACCTTGACCGCGCTATCGTTGACCTCCAGCGCGTCGTAGAAGGCAAGTTCGTCCTCGCTCAGGTGCAGCTCTTCGCCCCGGGCGTTCGCATCGCGCATCTGCTTCGCGAGCTGGATCAACTCCTCGATCACCTGCGCGGTCTCCATCGCCCGGTTCTGGTACTTGCACACGGCCTGCTCGAGCAGCTCCGCGAAGGACCGCGCCTGGACGACATTGCGCTTGCTGCGTATCTTGATCTCCCCCTTCAGCAGCTTCTGCAGCAGCTCGACCGCGAGATTGCGCTGTGGCATGCCGCGCACTTCGGCCAGGAACTGGTCTGAGAGAATCGAGATGTCTGGCTTCTTCAGACCGGCGGCGGCAAAGATGTCGACGACCTCGTCAGAGGAGACCGCCCGCGAGATGATCTGGCGGATGGCGTGATCGAGGTCCTCATCTGTCTTGCGCTCGCCCGGCGCGCTCTTGGCCAGCACCGCGCGAACCGCCTGGAAGAACCCGACATCGTCCCGGATGCGGAGCGCCTCCTCGTGCGGCACCGCCAGCGCAAACGCCTGCGAAAGCTCTGTGACGCTGCGCAGCAGCCGGTTCTTGCCGTCCTGTTGCGCAAGAATGTGCTCCTGCGCCGCCGGCAGCAGCCCGAGACGATCCTGCGGCGTCCCGGTGGTCCACAGCACCCAAGCGAACCCGTGGAAGAGCCCCCGGCAGACCTCGTGCTTCTCCAGCATCAGCGCGACCGCCTCGGCCTGGTCGAGCGCCGTCTTGCCGGTGCCGCCGCTTTCCGTGTACGTCGCCAGTGCCTTCTTCAGCTCGTCGGCGAGGCCGAGATAGTCCACCACCAGCCCGCCGGGCTTGTCCTTGAAGACGCGGTTGACCCGGGCGATCGCCTGCATCAGCCCATGGCCGCGCATCGGCTTGTCGACGTACATGGTATGCAGGCTCGGCGCATCGAAGCCGGTGAGCCACATGTCGCGGACGATCACGATCCTGAACGGGTCAGCCGGTTCGCGAAAGCGCAGCGCGAGAGCCTCCCGCCGTGGCTTGTTGCGGATGTGCGTCTGCCACTCGACCGGGTCGGACGCCGAACCCGTCATCACCACCTTGAGCGCGCCGTGATCGTCATCGTCACCCTGCCACTGCGGCCGCATCGCCACGAGCTCGCGGTACAGTTCGACGCAGATCCGCCGGCTCATGCAGACGATCATCGCCTTGCCGTCCATCGTCGCGAGGCGGCTCTCGAAGTGCTCGACCAGGTCGCGGGCGATCAGCTTGATGCGGTTCTCGGAGCCGACTACGGCCTCCAGCTGCGCCCACCTGCTCTTGAGCTTCTCCTTGCGCTCGACCTCTTCACCCTCGGTCGCTTCCTCGAACTCGGAGTCGATCTTCGGGCGCTCGGAGTCCTTCAGTTCCAGCTTTGCCAGCCGGCTTTCGTAGTAGATCGGCACCGTCGCCCCGTCCGCCACCGCCCGCTGGATGTCGTAGACGCTGATGTAGTCGCCGAAGACGGCCCGGGTGTTGGCGTCGGTCTTCTCGATCGGGGTGCCCGTGAACCCGATGAACGAGGCGTTGGGCAGCGCGTCGCGCATGTGGCGCGCAAAGCCGTCGATGAAGTCGTACTGGCTGC
>CAZEOK010000113.1:0-9522 GCA_964513745.1 uncultured bacterium | reverse complement strand
TTAGAGCGCTACCGCTTTTCGAGAGCGGCGCCTTCGGCCACTCGGCCACCTCTCCGTTCGCGAGTATAGCACGGAGAGACTGCCTCAGGGAAACACCCCTCGGATCGGACAGGTCAGGGAACGCCGCTTTGGGCGCGCCGCTTCCGGAAAAAGCGCTGGAGCAGGTCGCGACTCTCCATCTCGAGCACGCCGCCGATCACTTCGGCCCGGTGGTTCAGTAGCGGATCGTCGAAGATGCGGTAGAGTGTCCGGGCAGCCCCGCCCTTTGGGTCCGCGGCGCCGAAGACCACGCGGGCAACGCGCGCGAGCAACAGCGCCCCGGCGCACATCACGCAGGGCTCGACGGTGACGTAGAGGGTTGTGCCGGGCAGCCGATAGTTGTTTAGCCGCCGGGCGGCGCGGCGCAGCGCGACGACCTCGGCGTGGGCCGTCGGGTCGCAGCCGGCGACAGGCCGGTTGTGAGCCCGGGCGATGACCTCGCCCGCCGGATCGATGAGGACGGCGCCGACGGGCACTTCGCCGGCGCGCCCGCCGCGCGCCGCCGCGCGCAGCGCAAGGCGCATGTAGTGCTCGTGCGAGTTGATCATCAGGCAGGCTCCGGAAAATGGGGGGACCGCAGCGCGTGTCGCCGCGGTCCCCCTATCGTGGTGCGCCCTGCAGGATTCGAACCTGCGACCTACGGATTCGTAGTCCGTTGCTCTATCCAGCTGAGCCAAGGGCGCGCATTCATCGTTGTTCTTCCGACCGTACCGGCCCGGATCAGTCGCGAAGTATACCTCAGATCCTTAAAAAGTACAGAAAGTCCGCATTGGCGGAGAGGCCGGGATTTGAACCCGGGGTACCGGTTTCCCAGTACACTCGCTTAGCAGGCGAGTGCCTTCAGCCACTCGGCCACCTCTCCACGTCCTTCGTTGCCGCCGGGCGCTACCCCGGAGGTCTCTTTATCAGGTCGATGGCGGAGGGAGTAGGATTCGAACCCACGGTCCCGTTCAGCACGGGACAACGGTTTTCAAGACCGCCGCCTTCAACCCCTCGGCCATCCCTCCATGTCGCGTCGCGCGGATAATGGCCTATCTGCTGCGTTGCACTCCTCCCGGCTCCCTGCGGCGGGCACCAGCCCGCCTCAGTCGCCGGATCGTCGCGCGCCTTGCATCTGGACCCTTCTCCGCGGTCCGCTCATTCCCAGCAACAGCAACAAAACACAATTATACGACAGCAGCGACTAGATGCACAACCATCAGGGGGATTGTATCTCGGTGGCGCCGCCGAGATAGGGGACGAGCGCCGGGGGAATCGCCACCGACCCGTCCTTGCGCTGGCAGTTCTCGAGTATCGCCACGATGGTCCGCCCGATAGCAAGCCCCGAGCCGTTCAGGGTGTGCACGAACGCAGGTTTCGCCTTCGGATCGGGGCGGAAACGGATGTCCGCACGACGCGCCTGGAAGTCCTCGAAGTTGCTGCAGGAAGAGATCTCGCGGTATCGCCCCTGCCCCGGCATCCAGACCTCGATGTCGTAGGTCTTGGCGGACGAGAATCCCAGGTCGCCGGTGCAGAGCGCAACGATGCGGTACGGCAGGCCGAGCCGCTCGAGCACGACGCAGGCATCGCGCGTCAGCGCCTCGAGTTCATCGTAGGAGGTAGCCGGGTCGGCGAGCTTTACAAGTTCCACCTTGTTGAACTGATGCTGGCGGATCAGTCCGCGCGTGTCCTTGCCCGCGGCCCCGGCCTCGGCGCGGAAACAGGGCGTCCAGGCGACGTACTTCACCGGGAGGCTGGCCCCCTCGAGGATCTCGCCGCGGTGGAGGTTTGTCACCGGCACCTCGGCCGTCGGGATCAGGTAGTAGCCCGAGGGGTCGCTGCGGAAGAGCTCGGCCTCGAACTTCGGCAGCTGCCCTGTGCCGACGAGGCTGTCGCGGTTCACGAGAAAGGGTGGCAGCACCTCGCGGTAGCCGTGCTCTGCCGTGTGCAAGTCGACCATGAAGCTGATCAGGGCCCGCTCCAGGCGCGCCCCGAGGCCGTACGAGACGCAGAAGCGGGCGCCGGAGATCTTCGCGGCGCGCTCGAAGTCGAGGATCCCGAGCGCCTCACCGAGGACCCAGTGCGCCTTCGGCTCGAAGTCGAATGCCGGCGGCTCCCCCCAGCGGCGGATCTCGACGTTCTCCGCCTCGCTGCGCCCGACCGGCACCGAGGCGTGCGGCAGGTTCGGGACGTTGCGCATCAGGTCGAGGAGGGCCTCGTCGTTTTCGCGTTGGCGCCCCTCGAGATGCTGGATCCTGTCGCCGACCTCGCGCATTGCGTCAACCTCGGCTTCGGTGTCCTCGCCGCGCTTCTTCCTCGCGGCGATCTCCTTGGAAACCGCGTTGCGCCGCGCCCGCAACTCCTCGATCTCGATGATCAGTGAGCGCCTGTCGGACTCGAGCGTCTGAAAGGGCCCCAAGTCGACCTCCATCCCGCGGAGCGCGAGCCGCTCGCGCAGCGCATCGAGGTTCTCACGGACAAACTTCAGATCGAGCACGCGCACCTCACTCGGTTGTGCAGGACGCGAAGATTACTCCAATTTTCAAGGAATCGTCAAGAAATCTGCGATACGCGAAGGAGTGGTGCGGGGCTTCGTTACGTGACCTGGAGCATCCGCTCGAGCGAGCGCACCGCGCGCACCCGGATATCGTCGGGCACCTCGATCTCGTTGTTCTCCTTCTCGAGCACTTCGAGCACGTCCTCGAGATTCGTCATCTTCATGTTCGGGCAAACCATCGACTCGGACGCCGGGAAAAAGCGCTTGCCAGGGTTTTCGGCCTCGAGGCGAGGGATGATCCCGGTCTCGGTGCCGACGATGAACTCGGTCGCCGCATCCTCCTTCGCGTAACGCAAAAAGCCCGTCGTCGAGAGCACCGCGTCCGCAAGCTCGATGACCTCGAGGCGGCACTCCGGATGCGCGAGGAACCGCGCCGCCGGGTGCAGCCGCTTCTGCTCCAGCACCTGCTCTGCCTTGAGGCGGTGGTGTGTCGGGCAGACGCCCTTCCAAAGCACGAGCTCCTTGTCGGGAAGCAGCTTCTGCAGGTAGCGGCCCATGTTGCCGTCGGGCACGAAGATGACCTTTTTCTCGGGGCGCGAGGCGACGACCTTGTCCATGTTCGCCGAAGTGCAGCAGATGTCGACCTCGGCCTTGATCGCGGCGGCCGAGTTGATGTAGCAGACCGTCGGCGCGCCCGGGTGCTCGGCCTGCAACGCGCGCAGCGTCTCGACCGTGATCGTTTCCGCGAGCGGGCACCCGGCATCGGAGCGCGGCATCACCACCTTTTTACCCGGCGAGAGGATCTTCGCGCTCTCAGCCATGAAGTGCACCCCGGCGAAGACGATCATGCGGGCGTCGGTTTCCGCGGCCTTCCTGGAGAGCCCGAGCGAGTCGCCGACCAGGTCGGCGATCTGCTGCACCTCGTAGCGCTGGTAGTTGTGCGCGAGGATGATGGCCCGCTTCTCCCGCGCGAGCCGGCGTATCTCGTCGTGCATTGTCCCCTGTTCCATCGTCTGACTCTTCCCGCCCTTGTCGCGGCGCTCCCCGCTGCCCTACAATACCACCATGACCTCACCGCGCGGCAAGCGGCCCGAACTCATCGGCGACATCCTCAAGGAGCGCATCGGCGCGATGGGCTGGGAGTGCCGGCTGCGCGAGGAGGAGGTGCTCTCCGGCTGGGATGCGGCTGTCGGGCCGCGGATCGCCGCGCACGCACGCCCCTCACACATCACCAACCACCGGCTCACCATCGTCACCGAAAATCCGGTCTGGACCCAGCAGCTCTCGCTGCTCAAACCCGATCTGCTCCGACGCCTCGCCAGGAATTTTGGCCCCGAGGCGGTCACCGACCTGTATTTCGTCACCGGGAGGATCGATCCCGCGCAAGCGGCTCCACCCCCCCCTGCGATCAGACCCCCGATACCCACCGTGCTCCCGGCGGACCTCGAGGGCGAGCTGGCCGCCATCTCCGACCTCGAGGTCCGCGAGTCGGTCCGGAGGTTCATGCTCGCCGCGCTCGCAGCAGACGACGCCGACGAGTCGGGCGTTGGCTCGCTCTAGCGCGAGCGCAGCAGGTTCCCGACCTCGACCTCCTGAAAGCTGGTCGTGATCAGCGCCGTCGCCGTGCGCTCGCCGGCGCGCAGCACCTGGAGTTCGCCAACCGGGACACAACCTTCGGGGGCGATCTCGCGGTAAATCGTGAAACGCCGGCCCGGGGCGACGCCCGATGAGGTTCCCTGGTCGATGTAGGCGATATCCAGTTCCCCTTGCCCCAACCGCTCATCGTCGAATGCGACGATCACGCCGTCGATGGCACCGGCCGGAATACACTCCGGCTTCGTCTTCATGGCAAGGGCGTTCTCTTTGAGCACGTCATCCGGGTCGATCGGCACGAGGTAGTCCCCGACGCTCGCGGTATCCCGCATGCCGCGCAGCACGACGGTGGACGTGAACTCGCCGCGGCAGGAGACCTCCGCGGTGCCGAGTATTCTCGTGAGCCAGCCGAGGTACGCGCCGGTTCTCGGGTGAAAAATGCGCCGGTCGGCCCGCACCACGGTGAAACGCCGACCCGGAGAAACGGGGGAGTTGACGATCGCCGCGTCGGCTGTACCAAGAAGGATCCGATCATCCTGCGAGGCAACAATGGCAAGCGCCGGAAGATTGTCCGCGATGTAACCGGCGGACCGGTAGAGCGCGGGATTGACGACCACTGTTGGCGCCACCTTCTCCACCGGCAGTTCGGGCACCACGATGGTTGCGGGCGCTCCCGCCTGGGTGCCGCGGTCGTCGGTCGCACCGGTGGCCGGGGCAATCACGGCGCCGCCGGTGCCGGCATCGGCACTCGTGCGCGCCTCCAGTTCCCCGCCGGTCCCGCCCGCCGGCGCCGCCGTTTCCGGCACGGGCACGTACAGGGTGTCGCCTGGATAGATCCTGTTCGCGTTCGTAACTTGCGGATTCTCCTTCAGGATCTCCCGCCAGCGCTTTACATCTCCGAAGACGCGACCGGCGATCGCCGAAAGCGTATCGCCCGGCCGGACCACGTACGTCTCGAAGCCCGGTCGCTCTGCCGCTTGTGCCTGCACGGCAGACAGCGCGAACATCGCACACCCCGCCAGAATCGCCACCACGCCTCTTGTCTTCTTCATCGCTCGTGTCCCTCGCTCCCGTGCTCCGGGTGGGTTGACCGACTACGGCTGCTTCCAGCGCTCCAGCTTTTCCCTGGCCTTCGCCGCCTCTTCCGTCTGCCCATGCTTGTCGATGATCCGCTCCAGCGCCGCCCTGGCTTCGGGCATTCTCTTCAACTCTGCGAGCGAAAGCCCCTTTTTCAGTAAAGCGCCCGGCACCTTGTGGCTTGTCGGATAAGCCTTCTCGACCTTGGCGAACTCCTCCGCGGCTTCGGCAAACCGCCTCTGCGAATAGTAGCACTCGCCGATCCAGTACTGCGCATTGCTGGCAAGCTTGTGATCGGGATACGTGGAGACGAATTCCCCGAATCTGGCAGTCGCCTGCTGGTAATCGCGGGCTGAATACAGGGCGAGAGCCCCCGCGTAGAGTTTCTCCGCCTTGGGGCCGGCGGTGATGATCTCCCCGCCCGGCGGCGGTTCGGTCACGCCGGGCCTGGGCTGATTCGTCAGAAGAATCGGCGCTTCGCCCGGTGCCGGTTCCGGCGTCGGGGGCGCGGCCGCCGGGAGTTCGACCATCGGCGAAAGCGTGGGCGCGATCGGCGCGGATGAATCCGGCGCTACGGGCTGGGCGAGGGTACCTCGCTCGCTCAAACCGTCGATGCGCCGGGCGTTCTCCTCGGCCTTGTCGCTGAGGATCTTGAATCCGTTGTTCAGGGTATCGATCCGCAGGCCCTGCTCCTCCTGCCGGGCCTTGAAATCGTTGATCTGTTTTTGCTGGAGCCGGACCTGATCCCGGAGGTCTTCGAAGTCGCGCTGCTCGACCACGCATCCGGGCAGAGCCAGCACAAGGGCCACCCCAAGCACGAATAACTCTCGATCTACCATCAACCGTTCCTCCCCTGTGCGGCCGCCGGAAGTTGCGGTGCGAACGACAGATGCGCCATTATCCTATGCCCCGCGCTTTGTCACTGTCAAGGAGCGCACAGGCCATTGATCCGACATCAAGGTGGCGGCGACCGAAAGGCTCCCGGGAACGACCCGGCCGATCACGGCTACAGTTCGTTGAAGACGAGGCCGGAGATGAGCTTGGGGTAGAAGTTGGTCGATTTCTGCGGCATGCGCTGGCCGGCGGTCGCGATGTGCCAGACTTGGTCGATGCGGCTCGGGCGCAGCAGGAACACCGCCGCGCCGCGCCCGGCCTGGACATCCGCCGCCGCGTCCTCGGTCTTCGTGAAGAACCGGATGCCGCCCTCCTGCACGAGTCGCTGCTCGTCCAGGCCGAGCAATCCGGCGAAGATCACCTGGTGCAACACCGTGACATCGAGGTCGGCCACCAGCGGCGAGGTACCCGGGCGCAGATACCGGGAGAAGTCGCTGCCGGCTTTCGGGCGCAGCAGCGCGAGCGTCGAACCGCCGAGGTGGAGACCGAAGACCGTTCCCCCGCCGGAACCGAGCAACTCCTGGGTTGCCGCCGTCCAGGACGAACGGTCGTCCGGAAGGGAGCGCTCCTCGAGATCGAAGGCCGCCCCTAGACGCTCGGCTATCCGCTCCGGCCCCGGAGCGCAAAGCATACGATGGAAAGGCAGGATCGTGAGCCCCGGTGATTCCATGCGTACCAGACACATCATCACCGAGTCCATCGACTCACGAAAACGGGCCGGCTGCCCGCGCATCAGGCGCCGATACTCGAGCGCCGTCTCGTAGCGATGGTGGCCATCGGCGATGATGAAGGGCTTGCCCGAAAATCCCTCGCGTGTCCGGGCGATCAGCGCCTGATCCTCGACTCGCCAGAGGCTGTGCACAACCCCTTTGCCGTCATCGAACGAAACCAGTGGCGGCCCGGATGTCGCGGTGACCAACGGCGCCTCAACCAAACCGTCGGGATCGGAGTAGAGGGCGAAGATTTGGCTGAAGTTCGTCTCGCAGGCCTGCAGCAGCCGCAGACGGTCGGCCTTGGGGCCGATCATGGTCGATTCGTGGGCAAAAGCCCCGCCGCCGAACTCGTCGAGGCCCACGCGGGCGATCAAGCCGAGGCGCTGATACGCCCGACCGGCCCATGCGTAGTCCTCACGGTAGATATAGAGCGCGGGCACCATGTCCTGTGCGAGGATGCCCTCGGAGCGCCATTGCCGGTAGCAGGCGGCGGAGTTGGCATAGCGGTCCACCGGCTGTCCGTCCTGCTGCGTGCGGCCGAGAATGAGCCGCACCACGTTGTGGGGGTCGCGCCGGTGGAGATCCTCCTGCTCGTCGGGGGAGATCATGTCGTAGGGCGGCGCGGTGACCCGGGTGATATCCGGCACAAGCGCTGGGGCGTAACGCACCCCCTGGAATGGCAGGATTCTCGGCACGAAAAGTCCCCCCTGCCCTAGCGAACGGGCGTCAGCCAGGAGCGGTAGGTGGGATTCTCGCCGCGCACCGCGCTGAAAAACGCCTCCTGGATCTTCTTGGTGACCGGCCCGCGGACCCCGGCGCCGATGGTCCGTCGGTCCACCTCGCGGATCGGGGTGATCTCGGCTGCGGTCCCCGTGAAGAAGGCCTCGTCGGCGGTGTAGACCTGGTCGCGGGTGAAGAATTCCTCCCGCACCGCGATTCCCTGGTCGGCTGCAATCGAGAGCACTGCGTCCCGGGTGATCCCCTCGAGAATCGCCGAGCGCGGGGTCGTCGACAGCGCACCGCGGCGGACGATGAAGATGTTCTCCCCCGAGCCCTCGGCGACGTGCCCGGTGGCGTCGAGGAACAGCGCTTCGTCGTAGCCGTCGCTGATGGCCTCGACTTTACCCAGGATCGAGTTGGTGTAGTTGCCGCAGACCTTGGCCTTGGTCATGCTGATGTTCACGTGCTGGCGCGTGTAGGAGGCGGTCTTGACGCGGATGCCCTTCTCGAGGCCCTCGTCGCCGAGGTACGCCCCCCAGGGCCAGACGGCAATCGCGGCGCGGATCGGGTTGCGCCCCGGGTAGACTCCCATTGCGCCGTACCCGACGTAGATCAGCGGGCGGATGTAACCGGCCTCCATCGCGTTTACCTTGAGGGTCTCGATGATCGCGGCGGAGAACTCTTCCTTCGTGAAAGGTATTTTCAACCCGGAGATGTGTGCCGATGCGTACAGCCGCTCGACGTGCTCGGCTAGGCGGAAGACGGCCGGCCCGTCGACCGTCTTGTAGCAGCGTATCCCCTCGAAGACACCGAGACCGTAGTGCAGGGTGTGGGTCAGGACATGGACGGTCGCATCCTTCCAGTCCACGAATTTACCGTCCATCCAGATCTTGGAGGTCTCCTGGAGCATCGCCGGTCTCCTTTTCGCGCGCGGTGCGGTCGGACGCACGCCGTGAGGAAGGATTCTAGGCAAACCCCCGGTGGCTGTCAATCGCCGCGCTGCCGATTGCTTTTCCTTATTGTTGGTGGTACACAATCCCTATCCATGGCCGAAGCGCGCGAGGGAACCGGCGAGCAGTTCCAGGTCGTCGTCTTCACCATCGAGGGGAAGACCCTCGGGGTGGATATTCTCAAGGTTCAGGAGATATTGCGCATGGTCGAGGTCACCCCCTTCCCGCGGATGCCCGAGTTCGCGCTGGGGGCGATCAACCTGCGCGGGCGGATCGTGCCGGTGATCAACCTGCGGCGCAAGCTCGGCCTGCCCGACCGCGCCCCTGACGCAAAAACCTGCAACCTGCTCGTGCGCTCGGGCGAGCAGGTGATCGGTTTCCTGGTGGACGAGGTTTCCGAGGTGCTCGACATCCCGGCCGGCTACATCGAGAGCCCCGACCAGGGGCCGACGTGGATGCGCTCCGATCTGTTCTCCGGCCTCGGGAAGCTCCCGGGGAGGCTGCTCGTGATCATCAACCCCGATCGGCTTCTCTCTCCTCAGGAGGAGATGCTGCTCCCGCGCGATGCTGCGGGGGGACGACAGGAGGCGACAACGCCATGAGAATCTCGACCACCCGGCCGTTGGCAATCCAGAAGGACCAGCACAAAGCCACGATCTTCCTCAACGCCTACCGCATTGTGGGGACCGTCTACCTGCCGATCGGCGGGCGTGTCTCCGATTTCGTCAACTACAACGTCAGCGAAGGGCCATTCATCCCGCTCACGGATGTCCAAGTCTACACGATCGAAACCGACGAACTGCTCTTCACAACGGAATTTCTCGCGGTGCACCGCAACCAGATCAACTTCCTGACCATCGACAAAAGGGGTTCCGAGCAGCTGCCGAAAAAAGGGTGAGCCGTGCAAGCGTGGCGCGGTCCCCTACCGTGCCTTGTTTGATCGTGAGACCTCGCCCTACCCCGACACCGTTTTTTTTGGCGTCGGTGAGCATTTTCATGAAGGACGGCCCTCTCTGCCAACATGCGTGAGACACTGACCCCCCCGGAGTTTAATGTAGAG
>CAZEOK010000112.1:0-9788 GCA_964513745.1 uncultured bacterium | reverse complement strand
GCTCCATCGGCGTGTTGATGCTCCCCTTTTCCTTGTAGCCGCGCACGTGCAGCATTCGGTTGGCGCGCTTGTAGGTCATCCGGTGGATCAGCCAGGGGTAGCCGTGGAAGTTGAAGATCACCGGCTTGTCGGGGGTGAAGAGGCCGTCGAAATCGCGGTCCGACAGCCCGTGCGGGTGCTCGTGGGCCGGCTGGAGCTTGAAGAGGTCGACGACGTTGACGAAGCGGATTTTGAGGTCCGGGAACTCCGCCCGCAGCAGCGCGGTGGCCGCCAGCGCCTCGTGCGTGGTGATGTCGCCGGCCGCGGCCATCACGACGTCGGGCTCGGCGCCCTGGTCGGTGCTCGCCCAGTCCCAGATGCCGATCCCCTTGGCGCAGTGTGTGATCGCCGCGTCGCGGTCCAGGTACTGCAGGTGCTTCTGCTTGTCCGAGACGATGACGTTGATGTAGTTCTCGCTGCGCAGGCAGTGGTCGGCAACCGAGAGCAGGCAGTTGGCGTCCGGCGGCAGGTAGATCCGGGTCACCGCGGGGCTCTTGTTGACCACCACGTCGAGGAAGCCCGGATCCTGGTGCGTGAAGCCGTTGTGGTCCTGGCGCCAGACGGTGGAGGTGATCAGCAGGTTGAGCGAGGCGACCTCCTCGCGCCAGGAGAGGCGGTTGCAGTGGTCGAGCCACTTGGCGTGCTGGTTGAACATCGAGTCGATGATGTGGACGAAGGCCTCGTACGTGGACAAGAAACCGTGGCGGCCGGTCAGCAGGTACCCCTCGAGCATCCCCTCCACGGTGTGCTCGCTGAGCATCTCGACCACGCGGCCATCCGGGGCGAGCTGCGTGCCGTCGGCGTCCTCGGGGAAGTACTCGGCGAGCCAGAGCTTGCGCGTCACCTCGTAGAGGGCGTCGAGCTTGTTCGAGGTCGTCTCGTCGGGCCCGAAAACCCGGAAGTTCTGCGGGTTCTGGCGCATGATGTCACGCAGGAAGGCCCCGAGGGGGCGGGTGTTCTCCGCACCGGAGACTGCCGGCTTCTCGACCGCGACCGCGTAGTCGCGGAAATCGGGCAGGCGCAGCGCCTTCTTGAGGATGCCGCCGTTGGCGTGGGGGTTGACGCCCATGCGGCGCGCGCCGGCGGGGGCGACCGCGCGCACCTCCGGGACGGGGCGCCCTTCGGCGTCGAACAGTTCCTCGGGCCGGTAGCTGCGCAGCCAGCGCTCGAGCAGCGCCAGGTGCTCGGTGTTTTTCGCTGCGTTCGCGATCGGGACCTGGTGCGCCCGCCAGGAGCCCTCGAGCTGGTGCCCGTTGAACTCGGCCGGCGCGGTCCACCCCTTGGGGCTGCGCAGCACGATCATCGGCCAACGCGGCCGGAACGTCTCGCCGGTGGTGCGGGCCTGGGCCTGCTGCGCGCGGATCTCGGCCACGCAGTAGTCGAGGGTTGCCGCCATCGCCTGGTGCATACTCTCGGGGTCCGCCCCCTCGACGAAATAGGGCGTCCAGCCGTACCCGTAGAAGAGCCAGGCCAGCTCCTCGTGGCTGATGCGTGAGAGCAGTGTGGGGTTGTTGATCTTGTAGCCGTTGAGGTTGAGCACCGGCAGCACCGCGCCGTCCCGGACCGGATTGAGGAACTTGTTGATGTGCCAGGAAGTCGCGAGCGGGCCGGTCTCGGCCTCGCCGTCGCCGACCATGGCCGTGACGATCAGATCGGGGTTGTCGAAGGCCGCCCCGCAGGCGTGCGAGAGCACATACCCGAGTTCGCCACCCTCGTGGATCGAGCCGGGGGTCTCGGGCGTGCAGTGGCTGCCGATCCCGCCGGGGAAGGAGAACTGCTTGAAGAAGCGGCGCAAACCCTCCTCGTCGAGGCTCTTGTCCGGGAAGACTTCGGAGTAGCTCCCCTCGAGGTAGACGGGAGCGAGCACTCCCGGCGCGCCGTGCCCGGGGCCGGCCATGAAGATCATGTCCAGGTCGTTCGCCGCGATGACGCGGTTGAGGTGGGTGTAGACGAACGAGAGCGCCGGGCTCGCGCCCCAGTGCCCCAGCAGCCGGCTCTTGAGGTGCTCCGGCGCCAGCGGCTCGCGCAGCAGCGGATTTTCCCGCAGGTAGATCATCCCCAGCGCGAGATAGTTGCAGGCCCGCCAGAAGGCGTCGATCCGCGCCAGCTCCTCGGCGGCAAGCGGTGCGCCTTCGACAGTCGATCGCGCTGGACCGAAGGCGTCCAGAGGATTGCCGGCGGGTCCCGGCGCGGCACCCGCGGGGTCTGGAGCATCCTCGGTGGGGCTCTGCGCGCTGACGGGATCCAGCGCATCACCGACCGGGTCCTGCTGGTTGCCGATGGAATCCTGCACGTTCTCGTTCATGCCACACCCCTTTCATGCCACAGATGCACTGGGACGACCGGGTCACCCGTCCTGCCGCGTGGCTTTTCGCCCCGCGGTCGACCCGTGAATGCTCAACCCGCCGTGCGGGCCTGTACCTGTCGCCGGAACTCCAGCGGGTTGCTGATCGACCGGAACGGCTCGTTGGTGCCGCCGGTGCCGGTGACAACGATCGTGCCGAAGTTGAGCAGCCTGCCGAGGATGCCCTGATCGACGCGGATCGTCTCGACCTTCGCGAGCAACATCTCGAGGGTCTGCCGGTTGATGAAGCCGACCTTGATCAGCACCCGCTTGTTGGTGATCGCGAACTCCGACGAGAGGTAGTGGATTGCGCGGCCGGTGCCGGTGCCAGCGGCGTAGAGCAGGAAGGCCGCGCCGAGCATCCAGAAGGCCGCCAGCCCGGGATTGACAAGACCGAAAACAACGAACGCGAGACCGACCAGGGCAAAAAAACCCGGCTGAAAAAAAATGATCGGGTGCAGCCGCGCCCGATAGGCGACCGTCTCCCCCGGCAGCAGGTTCTTTTCGAGGTAGCCCATGTGTTTTCCCGACGTGGGGAATTCTCGGCCCGGGGCGGGGGCTTGTCAAGGCAGCCCCGTCGGCCGATTCCGGTGACCGCGGAGCCGGTAGCGTCAGGAGTGGGCGTGCCTGGCCCGTCGGCCGCGCGACCCCGGTGCGAGCTGGGCCATGAACAGCGCGAGCTGCTCGGCGCGCGCCGGGTCGCTGTGCCCATCGTAGCTGAGATGGAGCACCGGCAGCAGACCGCCGCCGGCCGCGGCTGCCGCATCGGCCAGCGCGGTGGAAATCAGCCCCGGCATGCAGTTGTGGGGCATGGCGTTGATTGCGCCGTCGAACCCGTCGTGGGCCGCGTGGGCGATCGCCCCGACGGTCACGAGCGCCTCGCCTTCGAACGTCTCGTGCACCCACCGACGGCCCAGGCGCAGGATCTCGGCGGCCGGCGGTGGCGCCGGAACGCCGACGGCGGCGTGGATGCGCCGCGCGTCGCGCTCGGCTACCGCGAGATCGATGCGGGAGGCGATCGTCTCGCCGCGGCCGCTCCGCCGCACGTGGTGCCTGCGCCGAACGGCGGGCAGGAGCATGTTGTAGGCGAAGAAGGCGGTCGCCGGCTCCAGCACGACCGTCCCGCCTCTGGCCTCGATTTCTCCGACGAGGTCCTGGTTCGCGACGCTGCTCAGGCGTACGAAAATCTCCCCGGTGACCAGCACCCGGGGGCGGTTGTCGGGTCCGGTCTCCACGGCGTCGAGGCCGTGGCGCAGCGAGGCGAGCAGTCTCAGCAGCTCGCGGTTGTTCCGGCCGGAGAGGATGCGGGCCACCCGCCAGCGCGGACTGCGGCGGGGCAGGCGCTCGAGCAGGTCGCAGACGCCGGCGAGGGCTGCGTCATAGGCGGCCTGTGCGGCCCCCGGCCGGCGCTCGATCGGGCGCGTGCGGTGCAGCCAGCGCTCCAGGGCGGCGTGCGCGCTCATCGCGTTCCAGCCCTCGAGCCTGAAATCGGGCCCCAGTACGCGGTAGCAGTCCGGGTTGTCGACGTCGAAGTCGAAGATCGGCACGCCGGGGAAGCCGAGCCGCTCGAGGATCAGCTGCTGGTTCATGTAGTAGCGGCCCATCCGGCAGGGGCCTTCGGCCCGGCCCTGGAAGAAGGCCTCGCGGCGTGGGTCGAAGCCGGGGGTCCGGACCCTCTGCAGGATGTCCTCGGTCGTCACGATCGAGGGCAGGCATTGGTCGCCGTCGGTGTGGCTGCGCCCCAGGCGCAGCAGGGGATCCGGCGAGCGCGGCAGCAGCGCGGCGTCGATGCCGGCGTTGCGCAGCACCGCGATGAGGGCGAGCGCCGCGTCGCTCATGTGGGGGATCCACAGGCGCCGGTCGCGCACGTCGGCGATGGTGAAGGTCTGCACGGCCGCCCTCAGCGCCCCGTCGAGTCGAGGAACGCCTCGATGCGGGTTTCGGTCCCCGCATCCGCGCTGTGCTCGTCGAGCTGGAGCGTCAGGAACGGGCGTCCGAACTCCTGCGCGAAAAAGCCGCGGATGAAGGAGTTGGGGCCGCAGCCGTAGTAGTCCAGGAAAACGGCGTCCAGCGCGCGCTCGCGCATCACGCGGGCGGCGCCCAGGATGGCCTGGCCCTGGGCGGAGAACTCGTTCGGCCAGCGCCCGGAGATGTCCTCGTCGGGCAGGGGCAGGAAGTCCATCGGGTAGACGTCCACGCCGCGGGCGCGGATCTTGCGGGCGACGCCGAGGTTCATTCCCTCGTCCAGCGCGGCGTAGGGGCGGCCGACCAGCACGACGCCGCGGCCGATCACCTGCTCGCCGTGACGCCGCAGTCCTTCCTTGAACGCCGCCTGCGCCTCCAGGCCGCGCTCGACCGCCCGCCGCAGCCGGCGCCGCGGCCGGGGCAATACCGCGGCCAGCGCCGCGACCGGGTCCCCCTCCCGGAAGGAGATGTGCGGGTTGACGACGCGCGTGGTCTTGAGGCTCGCGGTGATGAGCGAGTGAAAGTTCTGCAGGTACGGACAGGTCCAGCTGCGCTTCCAGGCGGCGGGGCCGACCCTCCCGCCGACGCGGCAGAGCGTCGGCACCCCCTCGGTGACGTCAGGGACGAACAGTTGCGGCACGCGGCCCGCCAGGTCGAGGTAGTGGCCGAAAGAGACCTTGAAGGGGAAGCAGAAGTCCGCACCTGCGGCCTTCACCCCGGCCGAGACCAGCCGCCGGTCCGTCCGGCGCGAGAGGACGACCGAGTAGCCGAGGTCGCCCAGCAGCGTGCCCCAGAAGGGCAGGTAGTCCTCGAGGACGCCGACGCGGGCCAGGCCGATGGGCTCCCCGCCCTCCGGCGGCAGGTACTCGTTGATGCGGCGGGCGCGCTCGGCGAAGTGGTCGGTCAGCTTCACGGCCGGCCGGGACTTCCCGCTGAAGCGCTCGCAGCGGTCGCCGAAGAAAAGCTCGTCTCCTTCGGCCTCGACGCGGTTGACCTCGCAGGCGTTCGCGCATTTCTCGCAGCGGAAGGAACCCTGGGCTACCTGCAGGGCCGCCAGGTTTTCGAAGCCGCGAAACCGGCTAGGTGCGGCCATGGCGTTCACGCACGAGACGCCCCATCCCGATGGCTCCCGTCAGGTGGGGGTGGGCCGGGACGTGCACCTCGCGCCCGAGCAGGGTTTCGAAGCCGGCGACGACGGCGCGGTTGAAGGCCACGGCGCCCTGGAAGACCACCCGCTTGCCGATGGGGCGGCGCCCCGCGACGCGATTGAGGTAGTTCATGCAGATCGAGTAGGCAAGGCCGGCGCAGCGGTCGGGCAGCGGGGTCTCGTGGAAATTCTCGAGGCTGCTCGCCATCAGGATCGCGCACTTCTCCGAGAGCGTACAGGGGGCGCGGGCCGTGAGGGCCAGGGGCGCGAAATCTCCCTCGACCGTGACGCCCAGCTGCCGCGCCTGCTCCTCCAGGAAAGAGCCGGTGGAAGCCGCGCAGACCTTGTTCATCTCGCTTTCGACCACGCGGCCGTTGCCCAGCGCGATGAACTTCGAGTCCTGGCCGCCGATCTCGAAGACCGTGTCGACGTCGGGAAAGAAGTGGGCGGCGCCCGAGGCCTGCGCGGTGATCTCGTTGCGCACCAGGTCGGCGCCGACGATGTGCCCGGCCACGACGCGCCCCGAGCCGGTGACGCCGACCCCCAGGATGCGCACCCGGTCCCGGATCAGCCCACCGCGCTCGTGCTCGCCCACGAGCCGGACGACGTCGCGCACCGCGGCGATCGGGTGCCCGAGCGTCCTGAGGTAGACCCAGTACACGAAGCGGCCCTGCTCGTCGAGGAGCACGGCCTTGGTACTGACCGAACCGACGTCCAGGCCGAGAAAACCCGCTACCGGCAGTCCGCCGCCGCCATCGGTGACCATCACCGTGTCGCCGGCCGTCCCCCGGGGCGCGGTGCGCGGGGCCTGCGGCGGACGGGTTCCCCGCGGCGCCAGTGGGGCGAGGGGAACGCGCTCCGCCCCGGGGCGCGGCGCGGCGGAAGATGCCGATCTGCCCTCCGGCCGGGCGGCGAAGATCGCGGCGCCGAGGGCGCGGACGGCGTGAGCCGACGGGGAAGGAGCGATGGCGACTCCGAGGGCCTCTTCCAGAGCCTTGAGCACGAGCGGGTTACGACTGGCCTCGCCGATGGCGACCACGGGCTGGTGCACGGGGCGGTCCTTGAGGACATCGTGCAGGAAGTTGGTCGCGAGCATCCGGCACAGCCCGGCCGCAATGCTCCCGGCGGAGGCGCCGGCCTGGAAGTGGTGGACGACGTCGCTCTCGGCAAATACCCCGCAACGACCGGCGATCTGCACGGCGCTGTCCGACTCGCGGGCTGCGTCGAGAAAGACCTCGAAGGAGCCGAAGCCGAGGCGGGTCGCCATTTTTTCCAGAAGGGCGCCGCCGCCGGCGCCGCAGATGGAATTCGTCGCAAAGGCCGCCAGGCGCGGCCCGTCGGCTCCCCCGTCGCCGAAGGCGTAGTAGCGGGAGCGCTCGCGACCCAGTTCGATCACCGTGCGGGCCTCGGGGTGCAGCCTCGCGATCCCGCGCAGCAGCGCCTCGGGGCCGTCCACGAAGGGCAGATCGAGCTCCGCGGCGACGGCGGGACCTTCCGGCCCGGTCACGCTCGCCCGCCGGGGCTCCCTGGCGTCCGCCAGCAGCGCGCGCACCAGGGCCGCCGGGCTGTCGGTGACGGGGTGTTCCTCCACCCGCATTGCCGCCGTTCCGCCGTCGATCGCCGCCAGCACCACGCGGCGCGCGGTGATGTCGAAACCTATGGTTGTCCTGAATCGTCCCACGAGCGCATGGTTTTCTCACAACTCGGCGTGATCCGCAAGAACTGCTCGGCGCGATCCCCATCATGCCAGCGGCCGAGGCCGCGGCGGGGCTGCTGTTTTAGCTGAAATTGTCGGGTAATTGGGGTATAGTGCCCCCCCTTGGCGAGGTCAGCGGTGGGCGCCGCCCGAGGCAGGGTTGGAACGCGGAAAGGACACACATGAAGTCATCCCCCAAGGCATTGCAAACAATGGCTCTTCTTCTGGTTGCCCTCGGCACGGCCACCGTCGGTCTGCAGGGGTGTCGCAAAAAGTCGGAGCCTGCGCAGACTGCGGGCCAGGGACGGGGCGGTGCCGTAAAGGGCCGATCGCCGGTGCCCGTGCTGATCGCCATGGCGGAGCGGGCGGACGTGCCGGTGGAGCTGCGCGCTCTCGGCAGCGTCGAGCCGGTCCAATCCGCGCCGGTGCGATCGCTGATCACCGGGACTATCACCGAGGTCGGGTTCCGCGAGGGCGATCTGGTCCGGGCCGGGCAGGTGCTCTTCCGGCTCGACCGCCGCCCGCTGGAGGCGACGCTGCGACAGTTGCAGGCGAACCTGGCGCGGGACGAGGCGCAGACGCGCGGCGCCGAGGCGCAGACGCAGAGTGCCGAGGCCCAGGTGCGTAACGCGGAGGCGCAACTGCGCAACGCCGAGAGCCAGGCCCAGCGCTACGAGGAGCTCGTTGCCAAGGAGCTGGTCGCGCGCGAGCAGTACGACCAGCGTGCGACCAATCGTGATGCCGCGCGGGCCGCCCTCGACGCCGCGCGGGCCGTCGCGCTCTCGAGCCGCGCCGTGCTCGACGTCAGCCGCGCCGCCGCCGAGGCCACGCAGGCCACCATCGAGAATGCGAAGCTTCAACTCGACTACACCGCGATTGCCGCCCCGGTCTCCGGCCAGGCGGGGAGCCTGCTCGTCGAGAAGGGGGAGCTCGTCAAGGCCAACGACGCGACGCTCGTGGTCGTCAACCAGATCCAGCCGATCCTCGTGCGCTTCACCGTGCCCGAGGCGCGCCTGCCCGAAGTGCAGCGGTATCGAGCCGCGGGAACCCTCGCGGTCCGCGTGACTCCCGCGGGGGCCGGAGCGCAGCCCCGGGCCGGGCGCCTCGTGTTCCTCGACAACGCCGTGGACAAGACGACCGGCACCATCGCGCTGAAGGCCGAGTTCGACAACGCCGATCACGCGCTCTGGCCGGGGCAGTTCATCGATGTCTCGCTGGTCCTCACGACGCTGGAGCAGGTCGTGGTCGTCCCTGCGTCGGCGGTGCAGACCGGCCAGCAGGGCGCCTACGTGTTCGTCGTGGACGCCGCCGACGCCGCCGCGGTCAGGCCGGTCACGCCCGGGGCGGGCGCGGCGGGCCGGATGGTCATCGAGCAGGGCCTCGCCGCCGGTGAGATCGTGGTCACCGACGGCCAGCTGCGCCTGACGCCGGGCGCGACGGTGGTGCGCAAGACCGGGCTCTCCTCCCCGGAGAAATCCCGGTGAACATTGCCGGCACCTTCATCCGCCGGCCCGTCGCGACCACGCTGTTGATGGCCGCGATCGTGATGTTCGGGGTCATGGGTTACCGGACGCTGCCGGTCAGCGACCTGCCCAACGTCGACTACCCCACGGTGCAGGTGCGCGCCTCGCTCGCCGGCGCCGACCCGGAGACGATGGCATCCGCGGTCGCGACGCCGCTGGAGAAGCAGTTCTCGACCATCGCCGGCGTCGACTCGATGACCTCATCGTCGAGCCAGGGGTCGACGTCGATCGTGTTGTCCTTCAACCTCGACCGCGATATCGACGCCGCGGCCCAGGACGTGCAGGCGGCCATCGCGCAGACCCTGCGCAGCCTGCCGAGCGACATCACGCCGCCGTCGTACCAGAAGGTGAATCCGGCCGATGACCCGATCCTCTACCTCGCGCTGACCTCGGAGACCCTGCCGCTCGCCACGCTCAGCGAGTACGGGGAGAACCTGATGGCCCAGCGGATCTCGATGGTCCAGGGGGTGGCTCAGGTGCAGGTCTACGGGTCACAGAAGTACGCGGTGCGCGTCCAGGTCGACCCGCGTCGGCTGGCCTCGCGCCAGATCGGCATCGACGAGGTCTCGAGCGCGATCCGCCAGGGGAACGTGAACCTCCCGGCCGGCACCCTCTGGGGCCCGGAGAAGGCGCTGACGCTGCGTGCCTCCGGACAGCTCGAGGACGCGGCCGGCTTCGGCCGTCTGATCGTCGCCTACCGCGGCGGCGCGCCGGTGCGCCTCGAGGATGTCGGGCAGGTGCTCGACAGCGTCCAGAACGACAAGACCGCGGCCTGGTTCACGGCCGGCGGCGAGTCGAGCCGCGGCGTGATCCTCGCGGTGCAGCGCCAGCCGGGGACCAACACCGTAGCCGTGGCCAGGGCGGTCCGGGAGACCCTCGGGGTCTTGCGCGCGCAGCTGCCGGCCTCGGTGAGCGTCGACGTGCTCTACGACCGCTCCGAAACGATCAAGGAGTCGGTGAACGACGTGCAGTGGACCCTGCTGCTGACCTTCGGCATTGTCGTGCTGGTGATCTTTTTTTTCCTGCGCAACGTCTCGGCCACGGTGATCCCGAGCCTCGCGCTGCCGATGAGCG
>CAZEOK010000111.1:0-9806 GCA_964513745.1 uncultured bacterium | reverse complement strand
GTGCCAGCGCGAAGGACTGGACCAGGGCGTTGCGCCCGGACTCCGAACCGTCGAGTGAAACCAGGATCTTGCGATACTTGCCCATGAACAGTCTCCTTGGTTGCCGGCCGCCGGTCCGTTCACCAGGTGCTTCTGCCCTTGCCGGGACCCAGGTCAAGGGCCGTGCCAGAAAGATAGAGGGAAGCGCCGTTAAAAAGCAAATCCCCCCGGTCTCCTGCAGCCACCGGGGGGACCGGGTGGGGGCGCTCTAGGCCTTGTCGGCGACCAGCGCGCCGGCGCTCTCGCGCAGACGCTCCTCGCGCTTGCCGACCCACATCGCCTTGAGAACGATGAACGCCCCGAGTCCGAGCGCGAACATCATGATCCCGAAGCTCGTGTTCGAGAGCAGCTTGCTCGTCGCGGGGCTGATGTCGCCGATCAGGTGCAGCTGCGACATGTAGACCGGCAGCATCAGCAGGCGGCTGAAGAGCACCGTGACCATGATCACGCCCATCACGAGCTTGATCATGTAGGGGCGCACGTAGGTCGTGCCGATCGCGCCGAGCTGGATGCCGAAGAGCGAGCCGGCGAGGATGATCATCGCCAGGCGGATGTCGACCATGCCGTGCAGCGCGTACTTGAACGTGCCGCCGACACCCATCACGAACGCGATCACCAGCTCGGTGGCCGAGGCCATCAGGCCGGGGGCGCCGAGCACGTACATCATGGAGGGGACGCCGACGAAGCCGCCGACCGCGATCGTCGCGGCGAGGATGCCGGTGGCGAAGCCGAGGGGGATCGTGAAGAGCACCGAGATCCGCGCGTTGAGGGCCTTGAAGTAGACCATCGTGTACGGGATGTTCACCGACTGCACCCAGCGGGCGATCTTCGTGATTTTCTCCTCGTCGTTCGTGGTGCCGGCGCGGTAGCTCTTGATCGCGTCGCGCAGCACGAAGCCGCCGACGATCGCCAGCACGAGCACGAACGCGGTGCTGACGTAGAGGTTCGAGCCGGCATCTCCGTAGGCCTTCTTGATGTTCTCCTGGATGCTGGCGCCGTAGAGCACGCCGGCCTCGGCGGAGACGCCGAGCGCGAGACCGAGCTTGACGTCGACCTGGCCGTACTTGGCGCGCTTGATGGCGCCGACCAGCGCCTTCGGGAACTTGTGGCACATGTTGCTGGCCACCGCCATCAGTCCGGGCACGCCGAGGCTCATCATCCCGGGGGTCAGCACGAAGGCGCCGCCCGAGCCGATGAAGCCGCTGACCAGGCCGCCGACGAAGCCCATGGCGAAGAGGTAGGCGACGGTCCAGAGCGAGAGGTCGATAAACTGAGAGACAGCTGCGACGGCGTCGTGCATCTTACTTGCCCCCCTTGCCTTTCGCGGCCTCGATGCCGAGAGCCGTCCAGAAGTTGCCGGTGAACGAACCGTGGACGAACGAGAAGGCGAACGCCGTGACGATCGGCAGCAGCGCGTAGAAGCCGCCCTTGCCGAACGTGGCGTTCACGAGATCCTGCTTGACGAAGAGCAGCGCGTACAGGCCGATCGAGAGCGCGCCCATCATGATCGCGCTCACGAAGGCTTTTTTCTTGGTAACGGTGGTCATTCTTTTTCTCCTTGAGTGTTCTATTTAGCAATTGACTGGCAGGCTGCTCAAAATGGTCCAGATGCAAGGCTTGCGAACACCCGACGAATGAGGCGGCCTGCTGGCCGCCGCAGTGAGGAGGGGTGAGCGAAACGCCGCAGATGGGCCGTTTTCAGCTGCCTGCCTGGCCCGGGCGGGGTCCGAGACCACCACCAGCGGGCAGGCCAGACGCTTCCAGAGCCGCGAGAGCTTCCGCGTGTCGTCGGTGTCGCAGCCGCGGTCGAGAACACCCGCCGATTCGACGACGACGAACGAGATCTCGGGGTGTGCCCTGGTGTAGCGAACGATCTGTTCCTTGATGCAGCCTGCGACCGACGAGAGCCTGCAGGTGATCCCCGCCTCGGCAAGGCTCGCGAGGAACGGGGCGAGGGCACGTCGCAGATCCTCGCCGGGCACCACACGATCTGCGACGCAGATCACGTCGAGCCCGGCCCCGACGCGCCGGCAGGTGTTCAGGGCGTAGGTCAGCGTGCGAGAGTCACCCTCGAGCCCCCGCAGGGCGAGCAGCACGCGGCGGCTCTCGCGCAGCAGGCTCGCGGCGCCGTTGCGGTCGCCTTCCTCGGCGAATGCGGCGGCTTCCAGCTGTAGCTGGACCCGCGCGATGGCCTGCAGTGCCTTGTTCATCGTGAACGTGCCTCTCGATTCTTCCCGGTTCCCGGCTAGTCGGCTCGCAGGACCTGGCGCGGCTGGGGCCGGGTGGTTGGGCGTTGGGCCGCCCGCTCGGTCTCGCGTCGCTCGGTGAGCAACTCTCGTGCGGTCTCGTGCTCGTTCTCCTCGGCGAACGCTGCGGCCATCATCACTCGTTCGAACTTTTCCGCGATCTTCATGGTCATCGCCTCCTAGCGATTGGTTGCACTTCCGACAGTTGCAGGGGGCGTGCCAACAGCGGTGACAATAAAAATGTTCTAAGAATACAAGTGGTTACAATCACGCTGGTGCCGTGCATGTTCAGGCGCGATGTTGCGAGCCGCCCGTCCGACGAGGGAATTTGAGCTGTAACTCATTGAATACAAAATAAAATACTCTGGCGTTGCACAATCTCTGGCGATGTTGTATTTTGCAATAGTGTCATTGTCGAGGAGGCACGCAGTGAAACTGTTCAGGAAAGATGCCGTGGGGGATGAGGAGCAGGATCCAGCGATCCCCGAGTTGCGGCGGCGCCTGTCGGATGCGCGTCTCCCGCCCGAAGTGGAGCCGGTCGCCGAGCGGGAGCTCGAGGTTCTCTCCAGAGTCAGCCCCGCTGCAGCGGAGTATACGATCGGGTTGACGTACCTCGAGTACCTCGCCTCGCTCCCCTGGCACCGAGCGACCGAGGACAACCTTGATTTGACCAGGGCCGAGCGCATCCTCGAGGAGCACCACTACGGACTTGGTCAGGTGAAGGAGCGTATCCTCGAGCACCTGGCGATCAAGGCGCTGCGCCGCCAGCGCCAATCGCGGGTGCTTGCGGTGGACGACGACGAGACGGCGCGCCGCAACCTTGTGCTGGCCCTGGCGCGCGAGGGCTGCGAGGTGGTGACGGCGGCGAGTTCACGCGAGGCACTCGAACGGCTCGAGGCGCGTGAGTTCGACGTGCTCCTCACGGACCTGCGCCTTGGCCAGGGCGACGGCATGGAGTTGCTCGAGCGCACCCGCGCCCGCTGGCCCGACACGCGCGTCGTGGTCATCACCGGCTACGCTTCCATTCCCTCGGCGGTCGAGGCGGTGAAGAAGGGCGCGTTCCAGTATCTCGCCAAACCGTTCGCGATCGAAGAGCTGCGCTCGACCGTGCGCCGGGCGCTCGACGGGCGCGCGTCGATCAAGGGCACAAAGGGCTCGGTGCTCTGTTTCGCCGGCCCGCCGGGCACCGGCAAGACCTCGGTCGGCCGTGCGATCGCCCAGGCGCTGGGCCGGAGGTTCTCCCGGATCAGCCTCGGGGGCATTCGCGACGAGGCCGACATCCGCGGGCACCGGCGTACCTACGCGGGCGCGAAGCCGGGCCGCGTGATCGAGGAGATCCGCCGGGTGGAGTCCTCCAACCCGGTGCTGATGCTCGACGAACTGGACAAGCTCGGCCGCGAGGTCAAGGGCGACCCGGCCTCGGCGCTGCTCGAGGTGCTTGACCCCGAGCAGAATCGCGCCTTCCTCGATCATTACCTCGATGTGCCCTTCGACCTCTCCGGCGTGCTTTTCATCGTCACGGTGAACCTCACGGACCCGGTGCCCGAGGCGCTGCTCGATCGGCTCGAAGTGATCGAGTTCCCCGGGTACACCGAGGAGGAGAAGGCGCAGATCGCCGCGCGTTTCCTCTGTCCGAAGCAGCTGCGGGAGAAGGGCCTCGCGGGCGAGCAGGTTACCTTTACGCCAGCGGCGATCGGCACGATCATCCGCGAATACACCCGTGAGGCGGGAATCCGCAACCTCGAACGGCGCATCGCCGCTGTCTGCCGCAAGATCGCCCGGGAGAGCCTCGGAGCCGGAGGCACGTCAGCGTTTACCGTGACCCCCGAACTTGCGGAGCGGTGGCTCGGGCGGCGACTCCATCGCCGCGAAGTCATGGACGGCGAGAGCCGGGTCGGCGTGGCGACCGGCCTCGTGCGCACCGAAAGCGGCGGAGAAATCATCTTCGTCGAGGCGGCGAAAATGCCCGGGGCCAAGGAGTTGATCATCACCGGGTCGCTCGGCGAAGTGATGCGCGAGTCCGTGCAGGCGGCACTGAGCTATCTGCGCAGCAATACGGCCGGCTTCGGCATCGCTCCCGACTTCTTCGAGCGCCACGATCTGCACATCCACATCCCGCGCGGGGCGGTCCCGAAAGACGGGCCGTCGGCGGGCATCACGGTGCTCGCCGCGATCGCCTCGCTGCTCACGGGGCGAGCGGCAAGACGCGAGGTTGCCTCGACCGGCGAGATCACCCTGACGGGGCGCATTCGCCCGGTCGGCGGGGTGCGCGAGAAAGTGCTCGCTGCGCGCCGCGCCGGGCTGGCGGTGGTCGTGGTGCCGGCCGCGAACCGGGAAGAGATAGAAGAACTCGACGAGGAAACCCGCCGCGGGATCGAGATCCACCCGGTCGCCACGGTCCCCGAGGCCCTGGGAATCATTCTTCAGGCTCAATCGGCGTGACATGGAGATGAGGACGAACCTGCTTCAAGGAACAGGTCGCCTTCCTGACGCGCCCCTCGTCGGAGCACGAGCTGGGCGCAGGGGTGGCGCGGAGCGGAGGTCTCGCCCATGCCGAGTCTGAGACGCAAGGTTTCCTACGGCTACTACGCCGTCGTGGCTCTGCTGCTGGGCCTCTCGGCTTTCGTCGTCGTCGAATTGCGGCTGCTCGAGCGCCGCATCGTCGCCGGCGAGGCCCTCTCCGAATTCTTCGACGCCACGCTCGAGATCCGGCGCTTCGAGAAGAACTACTTTCTCTACGCGCAGTGGGAAGACCTGAACGAAAGCATGCGCTACGCGGGCCGCGCGCGCGAGTTGCTGGAGCGCAACAGGAAGGCGTTCGGCGCCTTTGTTCCCGGACCCCTGCTGGCCACGCTGCGAGACCGGATCCCCCGCTACGAGTCGTTGATGCGCCGCTATGCCGAGGAGGAGCCGGAGACCTCAACGCGCAAGGACCTCGAGCAGGAGGTGCGCCGCGAGGGCAAGGAGATCGTCACGCTCGCCGAGGAGATCTCGGGGAGCGAGCGGAGCAGCCTGCAGGCGCTGCTCTCCCGTTACCGGCGCGGGCTCGTCGGCGCGATCGTGCTGCTCTCCGGTCTGGCGATAGCCATCGGCCAGATCCTGGCGCGCGAGGTCGTGCGCCCGCTGCGCGTCCTGGAGCAGGCCCTGGATACCGTCGCCGAGGGGCGCTACGAGCCGGTGGCGATCGGCTCGCGCGACCGCGAAATCGTATCGCTGACCAACGCGCTCAACCGGATGCTGCGCGAACGGGAGCTGCACGAGCGCCACCTGATCCAGTCCGAGAAGCTCGCGTCGCTCGGCACGCTGCTCTCCGGGGTGGCGCACGAGCTGAACAACCCGGTCTCGCACATTTCGACCTCGGCGCAGATCCTCGCCGAAGAGATGGGGGCGAACAGCTGCGAGCTGGCCGAGGAGCTGGTCGGGCAGATCGGCGAGCAGACCGACCGCGCGCGCAACATCGTGCGCTCGCTGCTGGAGTTCTCGCGCGACCGGGAGTTTCGCAAGGAGCCGCTGCTGGTGCGCCCGCTCGTGGAGGAGACGGTCCGTTTTCTCAAGGGGCAGGTCCCTCCCGGCGTATCGGTGGAAGTCGCGGTGCCGGCCGAGATCGCCCTCTCCGGCGACCGCCAGCGGCTGCAGCAGGTGTTCCTCAATCTGATCAAGAATGCCGCGGAGGCCGTCCCGGCGGATGGCGGGCGCGTTATCGTCAGCGCCCGGAGAGGTCTTGCAGCGGCCTCCCCGGAGACGGACGCGGCGCTCGTCGTGCACGGCGCGGGGTTGCGGGGGGGCGATACGATCGAAATCGAGGTGCGCGACAACGGGCCGGGTATCCCACCGGAGATCAGGAAGAAGATCTTCGATCCTTTTTTCACTACCAAGGACGTCGGCAAGGGCTCCGGGCTCGGTTTGTTCGTCGTCTACGAGATCATCGAGGAGCACGACGGCGACATCGCCGTGACGGGCGACCCAGGCGGCGGGACCGTCTTCACGATCCGTCTGCCCGCGTGAAGGAGAGAACCAGGATGAGCGATCCGGTGCGGTTGCTGATCGTCGACGACGAGCGCGTGGCGCTGCGCAACCTCGAGCACGTGATGCGCAAGGAGGGTTACGAGGTCACCGCCACCCAGAGCGGGGCAAATGCGCTGCGGCTGCTGGACGAGCAGGCGTTCGACCTCGTCCTCACCGACCTGAAGATGGAGAAGGTCGACGGGATGCAGGTGCTCGCGCGCAGCCGCGAGCTGCACCCGGACGCCGAGGTGATCATGATCACCGGCTTCGTGACGCTCGAGTCGGCGGTCGAGGCGATGAAGCGCGGCGCCTTCTCGTATGTCGCCAAGCCCTTCAAGCTCGACGAGGTGCGCCAGGTGGTGCGCGAGGCCGCGGAAAAGGTCCGTCTCAAGCGCGAGAACCGCGGCCTGCGCGAGCAGATCGAGAGCTTCCAGGGCAAGGTGCGGATCGTGACCCAGGACGCGGCGATGGGGCGGCTGATCGAGACCGCGCAGCAGGTGGCGCCGACCGACTGCACGCTGATCATCAGCGGGGAGAGCGGCACCGGCAAGGAGTTGTTCGCGCGCCTCATCCACGCCAACAGCCGGCGCAAGGCGGGCCCGTTCTTCGCGGTCAACTGCGGGGCGTTCACCGAGGAGCTGCTCTCCAATGAGCTGTTCGGCCACGAAAAAGGCGCCTTCACCGGCGCGTACGCCGCCAAAGTCGGCATCATCGAGTCGGCCAGCGGCGGCACCCTCTTTCTCGACGAGATCACCGAGATGCCGCTCACCGCGCAGGTCAAGCTGCTGCGGGTGATCCAGGAGCGGGAGTTGCTGCGCGTCGGCGGCACCGTGGCGGTCCCGGTGGACGTGCGCTTTCTCGCCGCGACCAACCGCGACCTGGTCGAGGAGGTGCGGGCGGGGCGCTTCCGGCAGGACCTCTACTTCCGTCTCAACGTGGTGGCCCTGCGCATTCCGCCACTGGCCGAGCGCCGCGAGGATATCCCGCTGCTGGCCTACGCCTTTCTGAAGAAATACGCCCTGCTGATGCGCAAGGAGGTGCGGGACATCGCCCCGGAGGTGATGGCGGTGCTCGCGGCCTACGATTTCCCCGGCAACGTTCGTGAGCTCGAGAACGTGATCGAGCGTGGCGTTGCCCTCGCGTCCGGGGACCGGATCGAGCCGGCGCACCTGCCGGAGGATCTCAAGGAGCTCACGGTGCGCACCTTCCGGCGCAAGGAGGGACGGGTCCCGACCCTCGAGGAGCAGGAGGAGAGTTACATCAAGTGGGTTCTCAAGGAGGCCGGCGGCAACCGCACGCTCGCGGCGCAGCACCTCGGCATCGACCGCGTCTCGCTCTGGCGCAAGCTCAAGAAGTTCGGGCTCGAGGAGGCGTGAGCATCTGAAAGGCTGAGCGGCTAACCGGCCTGGGGCGGCTCAAGCCGCTCTTTGAGCGTCCGGTTCTCGCGCTGCATTGCCGACCAGGCGAGGGCGCGCTCGATGCCGAGGATGATCTGCTCCTTGCGGAACGGCTTGAAAATGAAGTCGAAGACGCCTTTCTCGCGGGTCTCGGCGGCGGCCTCCTCGGTGCCGTAGGCGGTGATGATGATCACCGGGATCTCCGAGAAGGCGCGGATAGCCTCGAGCAGCTCGCTGCCGTCGAGGCCCGGCATCTTCAGGTCGGCGATCACCAAATCGATGCCGCCGCGGCGCACGATCTGGACCGCCTCGATCGGGTTGTTCGTGGTTTCGACCGAGTGCGGGGTCTTCTCGCGGATGATCATCGAAAGCAGCTTGAGCATCCCCGGTTCGTCGTCTACGGCCAGTATCCGTGCCGGCATGTTCATTCCCTCCGTGTTTGTCATGGCTTCGGGGTCCTGACGCTACGGACCTCCGTCGTGCTCCCTTCGGTCCGCCGCCGGAGACCGCCCCTCCGCGCCACCCCTTCGCTGTTTCGATCACAGGGATGGAATACGTTGCAGTGGAGGACGTACTGGACGGAGAAGTGACGCGAAGCGGGGGTGCGTAGCGGCAGGACCCCTCAGTCCGCACGTTAATTTCCAGCCGCCGTCTGCGCATTGCGCTGGACGGCGGGGAGCGTGATGATGAAGGTCGTCCCAGGGCGCTTCGACTCCTCGGCCGTGGCGGTCTCCACCGTGATGGTGCCGCGATGGCGCGCGACGATGCCGTAGGAGACCGAGAGCCCGAGCCCCGTGCCCTCGCCCACTTTCTTCGTTGTGAACAGCGGGTCGAAAATCCGCGAGCGGACCTCGGGCGGGATCCCGGGGCCCGTGTCCGAGATCACCACCTCGACGCAGGTGCCCCCCTCGCCGAGCCTGGTCTGCACCCCCAGCTCGCCGCCGCCCTCGAGCTTCATCGCGTAGACCGCATTGTTGATGATGTTGAGAAAAACCTGCTGCAGCTCGTCGGCGTCGCCGCGAACCGCCGGCAGATCGGCGAGAAGCGCGTGGCTGCTGATCGAGATCCTGTTCACGAGCAGGTAATTGCCGAGCACGGCGAGCACCGCGTCGAGGCAGGCGTTCACGTCCACCTCGTCCTCGCTGTGCTCCTTGCGTCGCGCGAAGGTCAGCAGGTTCTCGACGACCTTCTTGGCCTTGTTGGCGTAGCTCTCGATCGTGCGGAGCACCTCCTCGGTCTCGGAGCCTTTCTCGGCCTTTTCGAGGAGCAGGTCGGTGAAGCCGAGGATGACGGTCAGCGGGTTGTTGATCTCGTGGGCCACCCCAGCGGAGAGCGTCCCGAGCGAGGCCAGCTTCTCCGTGTGGTAATTCTGCTCCTCGACCTGCCGCCGGTCGGTGATGTCGCGGGCGATGCCGAGTACGGCGTAGATCCTCCCGTCCTCGTCAAGCAGCCGCCGGAAGTTGGTGTTCAGCCAGAGCTCGCGCTCGCCGATTTTCACCAAGTGGGTGATCTGACGCCCCTTCTTGTTCTCGAAGACCTCGTCGATGACCAGCAGCGGCTCCTCGGCGGTGGGGCAGGCGAAAATATCCGAGAGGTTGCGTCCAACGATCTGCTCCGCCGGCATCCGGAACACCTTCGCCCCGTACGCGTTGATCGAGAGGATGGTCCCCCCGCGGTCGGCCGTGAATATCACGTCCCCGGCGTTCTCGACGAGCGACCGGTAGCGCTGCTCCGACTTCTGGAACTCCGCGGTCTGATGGGCCACCTCACGCTCGAGGTCCGCCGACCAGCGCGCCATCAGCGAGATGATGATCACGGTGCCGAGCACGAAGACCGCGATGATCGTCGCCTGCAGCAGCAGGCCGCGCACCTGAATCGCGTGGATCGCCCCCTCGACCTCGGCGATCGGGGCGACGACCGCCACGGACCAGAGCGGCCCGCCCCCCTCGCCGGTGACGCGGATCGGCGCGTAGGCGATGAGCTTCCTGAGCTTGCCCTCGACGCCGAGGTGCCACCCGGAGATGTACCAGCTCGTCCCCTCCTTGCCGGCGAGCATCAGCGTCTTCTGGATCTCGTTGATGCGGGCGAAGGAGATCGTCGGCATCTTCGCGGTGCGCGC
>CAZEOK010000110.1:0-9829 GCA_964513745.1 uncultured bacterium | reverse complement strand
TAGAGGTTGTCGAACTTGCTCTTGGTGACCGAGTCGTTGACGTTGATCGCCGGGAACTTGAGGCGTCCCTCCTCGGCCATCTGGTAGAGGCGATGCACGCCGGTGGTGGTCTCCTCGGTGACCCCCTTGATCTGGGCGATGCGCCGGGAGTACCAGCCGGGCTGCGCCTTCAGACGCTTCTTGATCGAGGCGAAGAGAACGCGCTCCTCCTCGCAGGTCGGCTTCGCGATGACCTTCGGGTCGGTCTCGGCGCGGGTGCCCAGATGCAGCAGCAGCGTGGCGTCGCCGCCGTCGTCCAGGATCATGTTCGCGAACTGCCCCTTCGGCCACTCGAAGATGTTGTGGGTGAACTCCCAGTACTCCGCGAGCGACTCGCCCTTGTAGGCGAAGACCGGGGTGCCCGAGGCCGCGATGGCCGCGGCGGCGTGATCCTGCGTCGAGTAGATGTTGCAGGACGCCCAGCGCACTTCGGCGCCCAGCGCCTTGAGGGTCTCGATCAGCACGGCGGTCTGGATGGTCATGTGCAGCGACCCGGCGATGCGGGCGCCCTTCAGCGGTTTGCGGGCCGTGTTTTCCTCGCGCACCGTCATCAGGCCGGGCATCTCCACCTCGGCGATGGAGATCTCCTTGCGTCCCCAGGTGGCCAGAGACAGATCGGCGACTCGGTAATCGGTGAATTTTTTCCTGGCAGCCACAGCGCTCACGTCGTACTCCTTGCGTTGCAGCCGGGGGGAAGCCGGTGGCGCTCACCTGGGCATCCCGTCCCGGCACGGGTTAGGTGAGCGCGGTTTTCATTCCGTCGAGCCTGGCGGGACGAACCCGTTGCAGCGCTCCTCGACGTGCACGAAGATACATCTTTGAGCGTCTCGTTTCAAGACCGCCCGTGTCACCACGAGCCCGCTGCTGGAAAACCCTTGAACACGCAGGCGCTAATCCCCCGCGGATCTCCCGAGGCGGCGCAGTCCTTCGCGGGCGACGGCATTGGCGGGGTTTCTCGTCAAGGCCTCGCGAAATGCCATCGCAGCCTCCTCCTGCCGGCCCATCTCGATCAGGGCCCGGCCGAGATTGGCCAGCGGTCGCGGGTCCGCGGCGTCGGCGCGGGCGGCCTCGCGGAAAGCCTCGAGCGACGCCTCCCGGCGGCCGGATGCGAAAAGAGCGACGCCAAGGCTGTTCAACGCTTCGGGGTCGCCCGGCCGATCCGCCAGGGAGCGGCGGAAGTGGTCGACCGCCTCCCCCACCTCGCCGCGGTCCAGCAGGTAAGAGCCGAGATTGAATTCCGAGAACCAGTTCCCTCCGGTGACCTGGAGAGCGTGCCGGAAAAGGACGATGTCGTCCCGCCAGGTGGCGATCTGGATCCGGGTGAGGATGAAAAGCGGGGCGAGCAGGATCGCCATCGCCCCAAAAATGATCCGGCGCGTCGACCGGTTTGCCATTGTTGCCTCCCGGACGCCCCAGACCACCCCGAGGAGGAGCCCCATGTGCGGGAGATAGGTGTAGCGGTCGGCCCGGGCCTGCCAGCCTACCTGCACGATCCCCGACATGGGAGCAAGGGAAACCAGATACCAGCCCCATCCGGCCAGCAGGGCCGGGATGCGGATCCGGACACGCACAGCCAGGATGGTCAGCGCTGCGATCAGCACGAGGGCGGCTCCCAGCCGCTCGCCGGCCGGCATGCCGAGGGGATGCGGATAGAAGACGGCCAGCCAGCGGGGCCAGACGGTCATGCGCAGGTATTCGGCGACGGAGACGGCGGCGTTGGCCAGCCTCACCCCGGGAGGAAGGTCCAGGGACCCGTACACCGTTGTCCCCGTCTGCGCCGCGAGCGCCAGCGACGTGCCGCACGCCGCAAGCATGAAGAAAGGCATCTTCTCCCCGAGGGCCCGGCGCAGGCGCACCTGCCCATCCCCCCGGCCAATGCGCCCGAAAGGCCAGAGATCGAGGACGAGGAGGAGAGCCGGGAGAGCGACGAGAGTCGGCTTGCTCATCAGGCCGAGAGCGAACGCGACAAGCGCCGGGACACGGGATCCCGAACGCGGGCGCCGCAGCCATCGGACCCAGGCCAGCAGCGTGACGATCCAGAAGAACCCTCCGAGGAGGTCTTTGCGCTGGGCCGCCCAGGCCACCGACTCCACCCGCAGGGGATGGAAGGCGAAGAGGGCGGCCGCGAGGGCGGCGGGAAGAAGCTCCCCGGTGAGGGCGCGCAGGAGCAGCAGCAGGAGAACGGCGTTCAGAGCGTGCAGAAGGGCATTCTCCGCGTGGTGCCAGGCGGGGTCCATCCCGAAGAGGCTCACGTCGAGCTGGTGCGAGAGCCAGGTCAGGGGATGCCAGTTGGCGGCGTAGCCGACCGAGGTGAACGCCCACGCGACCGCGGCCGGCGTCAGCCCCTCCCGGACATGGGGGTTGGCCTTGATGTAGTCGAGGTCATCGAAAGCGACGAAGCCGTTGCGCGTCGCCGGCAGGAAGAGCACCAGCGTGGCCATGGCGAGGAACAGCGCGGCGAGGACGGTTTGCAGAATCTTCCGCCGCCGGCAAGAACCCTTCACCGGCCGATTTTCTTGCCGCCCGTGGCCAAAGTCAAGTTACGGTCGGGTAACGCAGCGATTTTTGCGATCTGCCCTCCTTTGGGTTACATTGAGCTGGCAGTGCGATGGGCTCTGGAGGCGGTTGAAAACCTCCATTCCTGAGGGGACGCGACATGGCTTTCGGCCGGGAAACGCGGGCGAGGGATCTGCTGGAATCCGGCCGCTACGGTGAAGCGGCCGAGTTGTTCGTCGCCGCGGGTGAACTGGCCTCGGCCGCCCGAGCGTACCTCAGCGCCAAGGATTACCACCAGGCGGCCGTGTACTACGAGAAGGCGCTCAAGCCTCTGGACGCCGCCCGCCTCTACCGCCAGCTCCATCTCTGGGAAAAAGCCGCTGAGCAGTACACGCTGGCGGGCGACATCCTCCGGGCCGAGATGTCCCTCGAGCAGCTGAGGAATCAGCAGGAGGGGGGCAAGGCCCCCACGCCCGATGCGGCGCAGCCAGTCGCGGCAGCACCCCGGCCTCAGCCGCAAGCAGAGGTGCCCCCCTGGCCGGACGGTGAGATCTGGCAGGCCATCCGCAAGGGCGACACCGACGCCGCCGTCAGGATCTACCTCCAGGACGGGACCCGCTCCGGCTGGGATCTCCTCGCCGAGGCCGGCACCCCCGAAGCACTCAAGGCCCTGGCCGAGACCCTCTTCCAGGCCCGCGACCACGCTGTGGCAGCCGAGGCCTTCCACAAGGCGGGTGATGTCCTGCGCTCCGCCCAGTGCCTGAGCCTCGCCGGACTCAACGAGGAAGCGGCGCACTTTTACTACAACCTGGGAAAGAATGCCCTGGCCGCCCAGCACCTCGAGAAAGCCCAGGCCTGGGAGCAGGCGGCCTCCATCTACGTCAAGGACGATCTTTTCCTGGACGCGGCCCGCTGCTACGAGAGAAATGACGACCCCGTCAAGGCCGCCGCCTTATACCTCAAGGCGAAAAAGCCCGACCTCGCCCTCCCCCTTCTGCAATCCGTCTCCCCCGCGCACCGAAGCTTCGCCCAGTGCAGGATACTGACGGGGAAAATCCTCTTCCAGAAGGGCCAGAAGGATCTCGCGATCACCATGCTCTCGCCCCTGCTCCAGGCTGCCCCGACGACCGAAGACGGCCTCGAGGCCTTCTATCAGATCGCCACCCTGATGGAGCAGGGCGGAGCGATCGACAGGGCCCGGGACGCCTACCGCAGACTCCAGGAGAGCCGTTTCGGATTCAAGGATGTAACCGAGCGACTGGGGAAACTCCCGCCCCCCGGCACGCCGTCGCCTCCCCCTGCGGCCCCGGCTCGGCCCAAGGCGGAGAAAGCAGCGCCCGCCGTGGACCTCTCGCCGCTGCGCGACTGCAGCCTCTTCAACCAGCTGAGCCACGAGGAGTTGAGGCGCATCTGGATGATCGGGAAGACCGGCGAGTGCAGGACGGGACAGGTGCTGCTGAAATCGGGGCAGGTTTCAGCCGGCCTCATGGTGGTGCTCTCGGGGGGGATCACGATCACCTCCGACCCGTCCAATCCCGTCGTGGCGGCGGGATTCCTCGGGCCGGGCGATTATGTGGGACTCGGGTGCCTTTTCAACGGTCCGCCTCAGTCGAACGCGCTGGTCGCGCAGAAGAGCACCCGGCTGCTCCTTCTGCCGCCGGAGGCCTTGGAAACGTTGCTGTCGACTGAGCCGGAAATGGGAATGCGCTTCTACCGTTCCGTCGCCGAGCACCTCGTCCAAACCATGATGGCGGAAAAAGCAAGATCGCTGCAACCATAGAGCAACATTCACCAACCGTTCCGTGTACCTTGATGTGGACGCAACTCTCTGGCTTGCTGTTGACAAAAGACGGGTTATGGGAAATGGCGTTTTTGAACACCATGTTGAAACGCAGCATTGTCATTCATGTTGAAAAGATTGCAATGCGCTGATACTAAAACACATAATCGATACTATAAGGCATATGTCCACAAATGATAAGCCGAGAAAATAATGTTAATTAACTGTCGAGTGCACAAAATGACGATGGCGGTCAAATGAAGATTATTCTCTGGGTATTGATACCCGTGGTGGCACTCTGGGCAATGACGCGGCTGCTGGAGAACCGCCTGACCTACTACCCGGCGCGGGACCTGTACGCCGACCCGGCCGCGTTCGGATTGCCATTCGAAGTGATCTCGATCGCATCCTCGGACGGCGTGCCGCTGCGCGGGTGGTACTGCCTGCCGTGCGAGGGAACGAGGCACCGCGCCGACGTCGTCTTCTTCAACGGCAACGCCGGCAACGTTAGCCACCGCCTGCCGAAAATCAGGGCGCTCGCCGGCCTCGGCCTCGGGGTCTTCATCATCGACTACCGCGGCTTCGGTGGCAGTGGAGGCCGCCCCTCCGACGCCGGCATCCTGCGAGACGCCGCAGCCGCTCTCCAGGCTGCCCGGGTGCGCTCCGCCGCTGGCGGCAGACCGCTCGGGATCTACGGCGAGTCTATCGGTACCCTCCCCGCAGTCAGGCAGGCCGCCGCGGACAACAATGTCGCGTTCCTGATCCTTGAGGGGGCGTTCCCGGGCAAGCGCGCGGTCGCGGCGAGGCTGCTACCGTTTTGGCCGTTTTTACCGTTCATCGGCGGCACGCTGGACATGGGGGTGACTGCGGGTCGCATCGCGTGCCCGGCTCTGGTGATGCACGCGCGGGGGGACGAGGTGATACCGTTCGCGCTCGGGCGCGCGGTCCACGATCGGCTGACCGGGAGCCGGCTGCGCGAGTGGTATGAGGTCCCGCGCGGCGGCCACAACGACTGCTTCGAAGCGGACGCCGGTTTCTTCCCGCGCATCGGTCAGTTCCTGGACCGCGCGCTACCGCACTGAGGAAACCGACGATCAGGACACATCGACACACTTGATACTGGTCTTGACGCCTCCTGTGTCGACATTCTCGCCATCCGCTCGGATCGCGACAACATGCGGACCACCCGGACCTGATTCAGCGTACAGTACTGTGGCTTTACGATGTCCAAGTCCAGCAGGTCCTTCGACGGCATGATTGCCGCCGCGTCACATCACTCAGCAAAAACCGCTGCGAGATCGATCCCCAGATCAGGCAGCACGTCGCCGCTCAGTGGTCCCCCATCGCCCGGGCCGAACCGGCGAGGCGGACGAGGTTCAGGAACTCCGCGCGATAGCCGTGCTCGTCCTCACCTCGCGCCGGCCGAGCCAGCGCGAGCACGTCTTCGTATGCGAAGGCGCCGACACGCGAGTCGCCGCGCAGGATCTGCCCGAAGGCCGCCACCGCGGCAGCGAAGCGCGCCTCGCCGGGCGCCGCCGCCAGCGAGTGGCGCTCCTGCGCCGGCGTGATTGGCGTCGTGATCAGGCGGCTGCGCTGCTCGCCGGGGAGCTTGTAGCGGATCTTCAGGAAGGCGTACTCGCCCGTGGCCGCATTCCCGGGCCGGGACGGCTCCTTTGCGCCGTCCCTGCCGTAGCGCAGGTCGTCGATCCGACGCCCCCGCCCCCCGGCCGGCACGATTTCGTAAAGCGCCGTGACGCGGTGGCCGGCACCGACATCCCCGGCGTCCACGCGATCGTCATTGAAGTCCTCGCGGCGCAGCAGGCGTGTCTCGTAGCCGATCAACCGATACTCCGCGACCTGCGCCGGGTTGAACTCGACCTGGATCTTGACGTCCTGCGCAATCGGCACCAGCGTGCTCCCCGCCTCCTCGACCAGCACCTTGCGCGCCTCGCTCAGCGTGTCGATGTACGCGGCGGCGCCATTGCCGTTCTGAGCGAGCTTCTGCATCAGCTCGTCATTGAGGTTGCCCTGCCCGACGCCGAGCACGGTCAGGTAGACGCCCGTCGCGCGCTTGCGCTCGACGAAGCCCTTGAGCTCTTCGGGGCTGCGGATGCCGACGTTGAAGTCCCCGTCGGTCGCGAGTATCACCCGGTTCACCCCGTTGGGGTCGAAGCCCGCCTCCGCCAGCGCATAGGCCTGGGTGATCCCCTGGGCGCCGGCCGTGGAGCCGCCGGCCTCGAGCCGGTCGATCGCCTCGAGGATGCGCGCGCGCTGCCGAGCCGGGGTCGGCTCGAGCACCGTGCCGGCCGCGCCGGCGTAGACGACGATCGCCACGGTGTCGTCCGGCTCGAGGTTTTCGACGAGCAGCCGGAAGGCGCTCTTGAGCAGCGGCAGCTTGTCCGGGCTCGCCATCGACCCCGAAACGTCGAGCAGAAAGACCAGATTCGCGCGGGGCCGCCGGTCGCGCCGCTGCTCGAGGCCGCGCAGGCCGATGTGCACGAGCTTCGTCTCCGGGTTCCACGGCGTCGGGAAGACCGAAACAGTGGCCAGGAACGGCGCCTCGCGGTTCGTCGGCGCCGGATAATCGTAGTCGAAGTAGTTGATCATCTCCTCGACGCGCACGGCGTCCTTTTGCGGCAGGTGGCCCTCGTTGAGGGCCCGGCGCACGAACGCGTACGAGGCGGTGTCGACGTCGACCGAAAAGGTCGAGACCGGCTCTTCGGCCGCCACCTTGACCGGGTTCGGGGCGATCTTCTCGAAGCTGTCGCGCCCGACGTACTCCTGGCTTGGCGGAGGGAGCCTCTGCGCCTCGAGGGGGGCGCGCGCGGGGGCGGAGGGCAGCGGCGACAGCGGAACCAGCGGCGCCTTCGCGGCTCCCGACTCCCGCGACATCCGGTCCTGCGCCGGGCCTGCCGCCTTCATCCGGAACTGCAGGAAGTTGGGGATGATGACCGCGGCAGCGACACCGACGAGCACCAGCACCGAGGCTGCATAGGCGAGCTTTCTCATCACGGGCCCTCCCTTGTCTTGTTTGCCCGTGAGACGCGCCGGGTGCGCCAATCCTTTGATCCGCGCCTCCTCTGCCGCCAGACGGCGCTGTTCGGCAAGGGCGGCCTGCAACGCCCTGGCGCGGGCCTCCCCGGAGGGTTCCGGCACGGGTTCGCCGGCCAGCAGCCGCTTGAGTTCCTCGCTCGTCAGCTTCATCGTCCGGACTCCATGATCTTACCCAGTGTGCGACGGGCCTGGTGGATGCGCCACGAGATAGTTACCTCGGGGCAGCCCATCACCGCGGCTGCCTCCCGGTGGCTCAGCCCCTCGCCGAAGACCAGCAGCAAGGCCGTCCGCTGCTTCGCCGGCAGCGCGCCGACGACCTCCCAGGCCCTCCCGGCATCACCGGCCGGCGGGTCTGCGGCAGCCTCGGCCTCCGGCAGCACCCGGCCACCAGCGTCTTCGGCGAGCCGGGTACGGGCGGCGCTGCGCCGGTGCATGTCCTTCGCGGTATTGACAACGATCCGGTAGAGCCAGGTCGTGAACGAGGAAGTCTCCCGGAAGGTGCGCAGCCCGCGGGCCACCTTGATGAACACCTCCTGGGTTGCGTCCTCGGCGTCCTGTCGGGAGCCACACCAGCGGTAGGCGATCCGGAACGCGGTGTGGTAGTGCCGCTCGAAGAGGCGCTCCAGCGAGGAGCCGTCCCCTCCCCGCGCGAGGCGGACCAGATCCAGATCGCTCAACTCGATCGGCGGCGCTTCCATGTCCTTGGTCGTGAGACGCGGCCCGGCCGCGAATCCTTTGATCGCCGGGGCAGCGCGGCGCGCCGGGCGACTTCCGCGAAAAAGAAACCGGCTCACCCAGGCAATCGCTGGATGAGCCGGCAGTCAACCACCTGGTCGCTCCACCCCTGGAGCTGCGGGGGCTAGAATCTGAGTCTCAGCCCCATCCCGATGCGGCCGTTCACCGTGGGATCGGCGAGCTCGTCGAAAGCCGATCGGGCTTCGAGGAACAGCTCCCCGCTCCTGTCGCCCGCGTACTCGAAGATCTTGACGCCACCGCTGAGTATCAGATCCGCCTGGCCGTCGTTGCCGGACCAGAAGCCGGCGCCGATTCCGTAGGACATCCTGCCAAGCCAGTGGTAATCCAGCAGTGCGTCGACAGTGAAGGCGCTTCCGCCATCGTTGCCGCGGGTGCGCGCGAATCCGCCGACGAGACCCATCAGGTACACCCTGTCCGACAGCGGTATCTCATAGCCGACGCGGGCAAACAGGTAGTTGGCTGGATCGATCTGGCGGGAAGCACCCAGATCGACGACCGGACCGCCGTGAGGCGCGGCAACGGGCGGCAAAGCCACCGGTGCCGGTTTCGGAGCAACGGGGGGCGCCGGGGCAGGCGCAACGGGCGGCGGGGGAGGCGCAACGGCAACCGGCATCGAAGTCGCCGCGGGGGCCCGCAGGGGAGGAGGAGCGGGGGCGGGCGCCGGGGGGACGGGTGCCGGTTCTTGCGGAGGCGGAGCGGGGGCTGCAACCGCAACCGGTTTCGGCGCCACTGGCGGTGGGACAGCAGCGACACTCTTCAGCGAAACGTTGCCGCACGGGAAGGGCACCACGAACTCATACCGCTTGCCGTCCTTGTCGACAAAGAAGCGATACGCATCGAAAGGCTTCGTACCACCCCAGGTCAAGTCCTTGGCAACGGCGACCGGGCCGGTACCCCTCTTCTTGAAGAGCATCCACGGGAAGGTTTCGCCCGGGGCGACCTTGATGGAGTCGACTTTCACCGTCGGGAATTGCTCCAAGAAGGCCGCATAGAGATCGGGAGCACCCGCCTTGGCAAAACCCTTTTTCAGCTCATCGCTGCGGTTTTGCACCAGGGCCTTGAGGTCGGCCTCGGAGCTCAGCGCCGGACGGTAAAACGGATGTACGGCCAGGCGCTTCAACGTGCTGGCCGCAGAGGCGGACGATGCATAGCCTGCCACTATGCAGATGAATAATAACAAGAACACCCTCAGTTTCGCCATTTCACCCTCCTTTTCCGCGAGTTTCCCGGCGATCACGATTCTTTCTCTTGTGCGGATTGCCAATGCGTTTTCATCATACATTCTCGGTGGTGCAATTGCACCCGGAATTTTCCCGCCACCAACCTGCACTCCCGCCTGCACCAGAAGGTAACTCTGCGAAAAGCGGACAAATGCTCCAGGTTAATGATCGGCTGGCAAATCTGCTCCCTCGCCAAGAACGGTCGATTCCACGACGTGCTCCTTGCCTAGGAGCCAGTGGTAGTGGACGAGAATCGCGTCCTTGATCGTGACTCGGTCGCCGAGATTGGCGCGGCAGGCCGCGCCCATCCTCCGCGACGGGCGGTGAGAGACTGCATGGACCTGACAATCGGCGTAGGCACCCCCGTAGCGGCGCAGGCTCTCCACCAGCAGGACCATGCCTTCTCCCAAACGACAAGGTGTGATGTGGTTTCATGTTCTTCCGCTGCTTGCTTCCCGCTTCCGCTCGGAGTTAGGATCATGGT
>CAZEOK010000109.1:0-10010 GCA_964513745.1 uncultured bacterium | reverse complement strand
TGGCAGAAGGACAACAAGCTCTGCTTCCTGCGCATCGAGAGCCGCCACTTCGGCGACGTGCCGATGAACCTGGAGTGCCGCCTCTCGGTCGAGGACTCGCCCAACTCCGCCGGGGTCGTCATCGACGCCATCCGCTGCGCCAAGATCGCGCGCGACCGCGGCATCGGCGGTGCGCTCGAGTCGCCGAGCGCCTACTTCATGAAGACGCCGCCGAAGCAACACCCGGACACCGTCGCGAAAAGCATGGTCGAGCGCTTCGCCGTCCCCGGCGCGAACCCCGCGAAAAAGCCGGCGGCGAAAAAGAGGGCCGGCGCGTAGCACCAGCCGCGGAGCAGCGTTGCGCATACTCATCACCAACGACGACGGGATCGCCGCACCCGGGATCGAGGCTCTCTGGCGGGCCGTCCGCGACCTGGGCGAGGTGACCGTCGTCGCCCCCGACAGCGAGCGCAGCGCCGTCGGACATGCGATCACGCTCGCCGACCCGCTGCGGGTGAGCGATTACACCGGGCCAGGAGGGCTGACCGGCCACGCGGTCTCCGGGACGCCGGCCGACTGCGTGAAGATCGCGGTGCGCGCCATCCTGGAGACCCCGCCCGACCTCGTGCTCTCCGGCATCAACCAGGGGGCGAACCTCGGTACGAACCTGCTGTACTCCGGCACCGTCTCGGCCGCGACCGAGGCGGCGATGCTCGGCCTGCCGGCCGCGGCCTTCTCGCTCGCGGCACGCCACTACCACGACTTCTCGGCCGCGGCTGCCTTTGCGCGGCGGCTGGCCAGCGAAATCGGGCGCCGCGGCCTGCCGCGCGGCATTTCGCTGAATGTGAACATCCCCCCCCTGCCGGCCGGGGACATCCGCGGCGCGGTCCAGACCCGCCAGGGGCGCGTGCGGGTCCTCGAGTCGTTCGACCGGCGCAACGATCCGCGGGACCGTCACTACTACTGGATGGTCAGCGAGCGTCTCGAGGACGCGGCGGCAGCCGGTTCGGGGCTCGACGACGCGGCGGTTGCCGCCGGGTTCATCTCGGTCACCCCGATCAACTTCGACCTCACCGACGAGGCGATGTTCGCCACCCTCGGCGGGTGGGATCTTGACCCGGGAACTTTTTCCGACGAGCGGAATCTATAGTGGCGTACCCTCCCTACCTTGCCCAAGGGGGGCCGGAGAGACGGAGTGATGCTCTCCGGCCCCCCACCCTTATGCAGGCTGCTGAAAAAGGCTCATCTGCGGCGTTGAGCTTCTCGAACCGCCCATGACAAAGAGCGACGCTGAGAGCAGATTTCTGGAGGTCGCGGTGCGCGCCTGCCGGGCGGCCGGGCGGATCCAGCTGGATTCCTTCGGCACGGCGCCACCGATCGAGCACAAGGGGGCGATCGACCTGGTCACGGCGATCGACCGGCGCTCCGAAAAGGAGATCCTGTCGATCATCGGGCGCGCCTTTCCCGGACACGGCGTGCTCGCCGAGGAGAGCGACCCGCTCGCCGGGGACGCCGAGCACCTCTGGGTCGTCGACCCGCTCGACGGGACCACCAACTACTCCAGGGGGTTCCCCTACTTCTGCGTCTCGGTGGCGCTCGCCCGCGCCGGCCGCGTGATCGTGGCCGCGGTTTACCAACCGCTGCTCGACGAGATGTTCACGGCGATCCGCGGACGCGGAGCCCTCAGGAACGGCGCCCCCCTGAGCGTCTCTTCGCAGGCGAACCTCGACCAGGCGTTTCTGGCCACCGGTTTCCCGTACGACATACGCCGCAGTCGGCGCACCAACCTCGACCACTTCGCCCGGTTCGCAACCCGGTGCCTGGCCATCCGCCGCGCGGGCGCCGCGGCCCTCGATCTGGCCTACGTCGCCGCCGGGCGCTTCGATGGCTTCTGGGAGCTGAAGCTCCGCCCCTGGGACATCGCCGCGGCCTCGCTGCTGGTCGAGGAGGCCGGCGGCTCGATCACCGGGATCACGGGCCGCCCCTGGCGGCTGCCGGTGCGCGACATCGTCGCCTCGAACGGCCGCGTGCACGGCGAGATGCTCGCGGTGCTGCGCGGCGGGCACCCGGTCGCCCGAACGGGCGCCGCGCGGACAGGTTGACCCGGCGAATAAAATTCTCTATTGTTGTTTTCATGACGATACGCGGACTTGCACTGGCGCTGCTGCTGATCGCCCCGGGGCTTTTCGCCGGGTGCGACGGCGGGTCCGGCGACACGCCTTTCACGGGCACCTGGGTCTCGACATCCGGCGCCTCCATCACGTTCGCCGACTCGACGTGGTACGACTCCGAGGGCGACTCGGGGACATACAGCTATACGGGCGATTACCCCGGCTATACCGTGACCTTCGTGTCGAACGGGATCAGCTACGTCCGGCAAGCAACCTTCGCCGACACCCAGACGCTCGAGCTGTGCCGGCTCTACTCGAGCGGCGAAATCGGCACCTGCACCGACCTTGTCCTCGATCGACCGACAGTACACTAGGCCGATCGCGGGAAAGACCCGCCCGGGCCGGGCATGTCGCCCGAGCAGACTTGTCGTGGCATGCGCGGCAGCTCTGCTGGCGGTTGGTTTCGCGGCCGGCTGCACCTCGTCACCAAAGGACACCTGTAACGACATCTCGATGAACATCTGCGAGAAGCTCGACGGCTGCGGCTCCATGGAAAGTGTGTTTCTCTCGCAGGAGGAATGCGTTGACTCGTTCAACGGGATGTTCGAGGTCGCCGAGAGCGACGACGCCGCGTGCCGCGACGAATGGGCCGTGGCCGGAAGCCTGGACTGCGACGACTTCCTCGACCACTTCAGTATCTAGTTGACCTTGCTCAACGCCCGCGAGCAGCTTCCTGAAAGCCCGTAAACCGGCAGACTGCTCAAACAGGTCCAGATGCAAGGCTTGCAAAAACCCGAGAATGAGGCGGCCTGGTGGCCGCCGCAGTGACGAGGGGTGAGCGTAACGCAGCAGATGGGCCTATTTCAGCGGTCTGCTAGCCGCCGATCTGGCACATCGTGCGGACGTATGTCCCGTTCCCGTTTCCCGCTGGCACCAGATCGTGCGACGGGGGTTTGAGCCGGATCGCCTCGCGAAACAGCGCAACGAGCCCCTCGCCCCGCACCCCGGCCCGGTACGCGGCCTTGACGTCGACGCCGATGCGGTCGGTGAGCAGGCAGGTGCGCACCCAGCCGTCGGCGGTGAGACGGATGCGGTTGCAGCTGGTGCAGAAGTGCTGGGAGAGCGGGCTGATGAACCCGACCGTACCCGCCGCCCCGGGGATGCGCCAGTAGCGCGCGGGACCGCGCCCCTGCGGCGCAACGGGCGCCTGCTCGAGGCCGAAGCGGGCACGGATCCGCGCCCGCAGCTCGGCGCTGGGAATGTACCTTCTCTCGCGCTGCAGGTCCGAGTTGCCGACCGGCATGAACTCGATGTACCGCACGTGCCGGGGCCGATCGATCGTCAGCCGCGCCATCTCCTCGACCTCGTCGTCGTTGATCCCCGGGATCACCACCATGTTGATCTTCACCGGTTCGAGGCCCGCGGCCTCGGCGGCGCGGATCCCGGCGAATACCTGCTCCGGATCGCCGCCGCGGCAGATGCGCCGGTAGCGTTCGGGGCGCAGGGTGTCGAGACTGACGTTCACCCGGCGCAGGCCGGCAGCACGCAGGTCGGCCGCAAAGCGCGGCAGCAGCAGCGCGTTGGTCGTCATCGAGAGGTCCTCGACGCCCACCAGGCGCGCAAGGCGGCCGACCAGGTCGACGATCCCGCCACGCACCAGGGGCTCTCCACCGGTGACTCTGATCCCGCGCAGGCCGAGCGGGCCCGAAACCGCGGCGAGAATCCCCTCGATCTCGTCGAAGGAGAGAATGTCGGCGTGCGGCACCTGCGTGATGCCGGACTCAGGCATGCAATAGACGCAGCGCAGGTTGCAGCGGTCGGTGACCGAGAGTCTCAGATAAGACACCACCCGGGTATCCTGCCCACAAGCGGGGGGAGCAGGTGCGCTTTCGGCGTTTCGTTGGGACTCCGTGGAATTAACCATTCGTCCCCGTGCGGACTGCGGGGTCCTGACGCTGCGGACCTCCATCGTGCTCCCTGCGGTCCGCCGCAGGAGACCTCCCCTCCGCGCCACCCCCACGCCCAGACTGTGCTCCGGGGTGGTGACTTGCGGTAGAGCACTCTGCGAGGTTCAAGGCAGATCCGGTTTCTTTAAAGCCGGCGTCCGGGGCGGCGCACCGTGCCGGACTTGCCGCCGCTCTTCTCGAGCAGGCGCACCTCCCGGACGGTCATCCAGCGGTCAACGGCCTTGCACATGTCGTAGACGGTGAGCGCCGCGACCGCCGCCGCGACCATCGCCTCCATCTCGACCCCGGTCTGCCCCGAACAGCGGGCCACCGCGAGGATGCGCAACACGGTTTTTCCCCGCCCCGCCGGGCGCGCGTCAAAGGTGACGTCCACCCGGGAGAGCAGCAGCGGGTGGCAGAGCGGGATCAGGTCCGGGGTGCGCTTGGCGGCCATGATCCCGGCGATGCGGGCCGCGCCGAGGACGTCCCCCTTGGCCGCCTTCCCGGCGGCGGCGAGCGCCCAGGTCGCGGCACCCATCACGACGGTGGCCTCGGCGACCGCCTCGCGCTGCGTTGCGTCCTTGCCGGAGACGTCGACCATCTTTGCGCGCCCGCTGGCGTCGACGTGGCTGAGCGCCGCGGCCGGCTTGCGGCCCCGCGCGCTCACGGGTGCTCCTCCACCCAGACCGCCCCGTCGGGGCCGTGCTCCTTCTTCCAGATCGGCAGCACCCGTTTGAGCTCGTCGATGCACCAGGAGCAGCCGTCGAACGCCGCGCCGCGATGTTCGGCGGCTGCGGCGATCAGCACGATGTCGTCGCCCGGCTCGAGTTCGCCGAAGCGGTGAACGATGACGAGGTCGATCAGGCCGAACCTGCCGATGGCGAGCTCGCGCAGTTCGGCGAGCTTGGCCTCGGCCATGCCGGGGAAGTGCTCGAAGAGAATTTTCGTCACCCCGTGGCCCTGCGAGAAGTCGCGCACGACCCCGACGAACATGACGATCCCGCCGATGCGCCGGGAGGCGGTCTTGACGCGGGAAAGCTCAGCGGCGACATCGAAGGGCTCGCGCTGGATGCGGGCCTTCTCGCTGACCGGCGCCATTGCCCGCACCCCTACCCGCCCGCCACCGGGGGAAAGAGGGCGACTTCGTCCCCGTCCCGGAGCACCGTGTCGGCCGCCGCATACTCGCGATTCACCGCGACGAGCAGGGTCCCCCCTCGCAAGAAGGCGGCAAGCGCGGGGACGCGGTCGGCCAGGTGCTGCCGCAGACGTTCAACGGAGGGTTCGGCGTCGTCCCAGGACAGGATCTCTGACTCGCAGCCGATCCGCTCCCGCAGCAACGCGAAATACCTCACGGTGATCTTCATGTCCGCCCTGATTCTACCATGCGTCCCGTGGTACGGCGAAAAATCCGCCGGGTTACGAGAGAACCCATAAAGGAGACAGATTTATTTCCCGCCAGCTGGCCATGCCGGAGTGTTCGTGCGCGCGGGGCGGCGGGGGCGTTCCTTCGGTCGTGCGTCTCAGCCGCCGGCCCGGAGCGGCGGACCGCAGGGAGCACGCTGGAGGTCCGCAGCGTCAGGACCCCGCAGCCCGCACTCAGACGGCACTTACTGCTGGCTGGGGCTGATGCCGGCCGAGTGCATCTCCTTGCGAGTGCGCTCCAGGCCGTCCTGGTTGTCGGCTTTCTCGAACGCCCGATAGGCGAACCAGAGCAGGCCCGCCCCCAGCGCGGTCTCGCCGACGGCGACCCACTCGGCAGGGGTCGCGGTCTTCCCGAGCGCCTTGAGCGCCGCCACCACGTTGAAGGCGTCTCCGGCGCGGCGCGCGGCCTCGTCGACCTGTGCGAGTCCCACCGTGTCTCCGGCCATCGCGAAAGACTCCAAGGCGCTTTCCAGCAGCCCGGCCTCGAGGAAAACCCGCCCCTGGGCGCTCAACGCAGCCGGATTCGACTGCTGTGCGAAAAGCAATGCGCGTCTGTCGAAGAATCCCGGCGTCGATCCCTGTGTACCCACTGTCCGTTCCCCCCTCGCGATGTATGGCGTATGCAGTCGCGCACTTTACCACACCCTGGCTGCTTCAGCGTTCCGCCCGCGGGCGATCCGATCACTCCATGTGCGCCAGCGCGGCATCGATCCTCGCCGCCCAGTCCGCCTCCGCGCCGAGCAGCTCCCGGGCACGCCGATAGCTCTCGAGGGCGCCGTTGTAGTTCCCGCGCAGAGCGGCGGCCCGGCCGAAGTGGTAGTCAGCTTCGCCGAGCCGTCCAGTGCCGCTGAGCGCCAGCGCGTACTGGTAGTGGGCCTCGGAAAGCGGCGGTCCCAATTCGGTGGCGCGCGCGTAGCGCCTGAGAGCCTCGTCGTCCCTGCCCTCGGAGCGCGCGATCTCGCCGAGGATGAAATGCGGGAGCGAGTTGCCGGCGCCGCCCGGGAGCCGCAGCGCCCGCTCGAGCTCGGCGCGTGCGGCGGAACCGTCCCCGAGCGCCCAGAGCGCGGTGCCCAGATCGATCGCGAAACGCGCCTCGCCGGGCGCCCGATCGACGGCGCGGCGGAACTGCTGCACGGCCGCCGCCGGGTCGCCGCGGCGCGCGTGGATGACCCCGAGCAGATCGATGTCGATCGCAGCCCCCGAGCCGGCCCGCTCGCCGAACTCGCGGACCGCCTTCTCCGGCTCGTCGATCGCGAGCAGGATCGCGCGGACGCGATCCCACGCGGGATCGGGATCCGGCCGGTAGATCTCTCCGGGGGGCAGGCCGAGGCCGGCCTCGAGAGAGCCGATCCGCGAGGTGGTGAGGGGGTGGGTGCGCAGCGATTCGGGCACACCGTGGGGCACGAGACGCTCGCCGGCCTCGATCAACCGCAGCGCCCCGAGCAGCCCCCGGGGGTCGTAGGGGGTCCGCCTCAGGTAGATGAGCGAGAGACGGTCGGCCTCGTCCTCCATCTCGCGCGAGAACGCGAGCTGGTAGGACTCGAGCAGGGCGAGCGCGCCGGCGAAGACCGCCGGATTGCCGCCGGAGAGGATTATCGCCGCAATGGCAGGGATCGTGCCGAGGGAGGCGCTGCGGGAGATCCGCTCGTAGTGTCCGGCCTGCACGTGGGCGATCTCGTGGGCGAGGACGCCGGCCAACTCGCTCGTCGTGCGCATCGCCGCCAGCTGCCCGGAGAAGAAGAAGATGTCCCCGTTCGGCGAGGTGAACGCGTTGAGGACGGGCTTGTCGATGACGTAGTAGTGAAAGGATTCCACGGGCGCACCGACCGCCAGCGCAATGTCGCCGCCGGTGCGGCGCACCACGTCGAGGATCTCGGCGTCCCAGAGCAGCGGGTACTCCGAGCCGACGCTGTTCACACGCTGCTGGCGGCTGAGGATGTCGCGCTCTTCCGCGGGTATCTCGCGGCGCGGGGCGGAGTCCGTCGCGCAGGCGCAGGCGAGCGCCAGCGCGCTGAAGGCGGCGGCGCAACGGGTCGCGCGGTGCGCCGTGGTCATCGCTTTCCCGCGATCTCCTCGTTGATCCGCCTAAAAAAAGCCGCCACAAAGGCAGCGCGGTCGGCGGCCATGCGCCGGCCGGCCGGCGTCAGCAGGCGCCCGGGGATGTGTCGGAGCTTGACCAGCCACTCGCGGTGCGCGGTATCCCCGGAGCCGTAGCCCTTTGCCCGGCGGGCGGCTGCCGGCGAGTTGTGCAGCCGGGCGCCGATCTCCCCGGCGAACAGGAACGCCCGGCCGACCCCGACCGCGCCGAGCGAGTCGAGCTTATCTGCGTCGAAGAGCAGCTTTGCCTCGCGACTCACCGGCCGCGCCTCCCCGCGGTAGCGGTGGCGGCGCACGCAGTCGGCAACGCGCCGGATCAGCGGCTCAGCGGCGCCGTGGCGTCGCAGGATCTCCCGGGCCATGACGGCGCCGGCAGCGGCGTGGCACGTGGCGCCGCCGGAGACGTCCTCCGCCGCCCGTCCGACGTCATGAAGCAAGGCCGCGAGGGCCAACACCCGCGCGTCCGCGCCGCTTTCAGCACCGAGGCGCAGCGCCAGCGCGAGCACCCGCTCGACGTGGTCGAAGCCGTGGCTGCCGCGACCAGCGGCCATCCGGCCGCGCACCTCGCGGCGCACCTCGCGGACGAGGGGCTCGCGCAGCACGGCCCGCGACGGCAGGCCAGCAGTACCCGTCACCGGGGTCAGGCGACCCGCTCCTTCGCGGGCTCCATGAAATCCTTCAGCCGGGCGACACGTCGGGCGTCCTCGTCGGTGAAGGCGTAGTGTTCCTTGATCTTCGCGGCGCTCTGCATCCGTTTCTCCGGCGCGGATTGTAGTACAGGGTACGGGCACCCGCAATCAGAGCGGTCCCGTTCAGGTTGCGGGTTCCCCCTGTTAAAAGCGCACCGCCTGGGCGGCGCAGGCGCGGGCGCGCAGCTTCTCCATCCAGCCCGGACCCGACAGCGCTCGGGCCAGTTCCACCGCGAGGTGGCGCGGCGTGAACCCGAGGTCGCGGTTGCGTCCCAGGCCGGTCAGGCAAGAGGGGCAGTTAGTCAAAAGCACCGCGCCGGCCGGCAGCACCGCCCGCGCTTCGGCGAGCGCCGCGCGCTTGCGGTGGAGCATGGCGTCGGTGATGTCCGGCCGCGAGAGCGCCAGCGTCCCGGCCTCCGAGCAGCAGTGCGGCACCACGCCGACGCGCGCGCCAGCCCCCCCGAGCAGCGTGGCGCCGCCGCCGTTCAGCGAGTCGTGGCAGGGGGCGTGGTAGATGTAGTCGCCCTCGAAGGTGACGAGCAGCCCGAGATCGAGCGCCAGCCGTGCCGCGTCCGTGACGGCGCACCCGAAGACCTTCCCCGCCTCCAGCGCGACAAGCGCCTCGCGGCAGGTGCCGCAGGTCACGGCCACCGCGTCAAAGACGAGGTGACTGAACATCTCGCGGATCTGGGCGAAGAGGATGGCGTCGCGCAGGGCGATCCGCCCGTGCATCTCGGTGCGCGCGTTCGCATACGCGGGAAAGCCGCAACAGAGGTACGGGGGCGGCAGCACCACGCGCGCTCCGCCCTCCAGCAGCAGGTGCAGTGCGGCGAGCCCGACCGAGCCGTAGAGCCGCTCAGAGCCGCACCCCGGGAAATAGAAGACTGTCTTCGCGGCCGCGCCGTCCGGCTCGAAGACCAGCGCCTGGTCGGCTTCGCAGCGCGGCAGGATCTCCCGCAGCCCGACCGAATCGGGGGGCGGCAGCGGCGACCCAAAGAGCGACCCGCGACCCGCGCCGGCACCTCCCCGCAGCGGCCGCACGGCGCGCGCCCCCAGACGCTGGGCGGCGCCGCCCGCCCCGAGCACCACCGCGCGGAAGAGCCGGTTGGCGGCCGGCGAGACGCTCTCGAGATACCCGAGGGTCGCGCGGGTCGCCGGTGCCGTGTGCTTGAAGCCGTGGGCCGCGAGAACGTCGCGCTCGAGCACCGAGACCTCGCCGGTGTCGATGCCCACGGGGCAGGGCTTGAGGCACTTGTGGCAGAGCGTGCAGTGGTCGGCGACCTCCTCGAGGTTGCGCAGCAGCTCGAAGGCGCCGCCGCGCTCGCGCTGCGCGTCGTAGAGCAGCGCCTCGATCAGCGAGCCGATCGCCAGGTTCTTGTTGCGCGGGTGGTAGAACAGCCCGCGGGCCGGGTAGAAGACGCAGCACTCCGGCTTGCACTTGCCGCAGCGCACGCAGTGGGCGATCCGCAGCGCCAGCTCTTCGAGCCGCCCGTGCCGCAGGATCCGCGCCTCGAGTTCGAGCAGGTTGAACGAGGGGGTGAAGATCAGCTCGAGCGCCCCGAGGTCGTCGAGCTTCCCCGGGTTCATCAGGCCCCCGGGATCGGCGGCGCGCCGGTAGGCGCCGAGCGCCTCGCGCAGCGCCGGGTCCAGGTACTTGAGCTTGGTGACACCGATGCCATGCTCGCCGGAGCAGACGCCGCCGAGCGCGGCGGTCTTCTCCATCAGCCGGTCGACCGCGGCCTCGGCGCGGCGGAGCATCGCCCGGT
>CAZEOK010000108.1:0-10239 GCA_964513745.1 uncultured bacterium | reverse complement strand
GAGCTCGGTGCCCATGAAGAGCAGCTTCTTGCCGGGGTGGGTCCAGAAGTAGGCCATCAGCAGACGCAGGTTGGCGAACTGCTGCCAGCGGTCGCCGGGCATCTTGTTGAGCAGCGAGCCTTTGCCGTGTACGACCTCGTCGTGCGAGAGCGGCAGCATGAAGTTCTCGGTGTAGGCGTAGAGCATCGAAAAGGTCAACTCGTTGTGGTGGTGGACGCGGTGCACCGGGTCGCGGGCGAAGTAGTGCAGCGAATCGTGCATCCAGCCCATGTTCCACTTGAAGCCGAAGCCCAGGCCGCCGAGCCAGGCGGGCTGCGAGACCGCCGGCCAGGCCGTGGACTCCTCGGCTATCGTGAAACACCCCGGGTGCAGCCCGTAGACCAGCTCGTTGAGGCGGCGCAGGAAAGCCACCGCCTCGAGGTTCTCGCGGCCCCCGAAGCGGTTCGGGATCCACTCGCCGGCGTTGCGGCTGTAATCGAGGTAGAGCATCGAGGCCACGGCGTCGACGCGCAGGCCGTCGACGTGGAAGACCTCCAGCCAGAACAGCGCGTTCGCGTGCAGAAAGTTGCGCACCTCGGTGCGCCCGAAGTTGAAGATCATGGTCCCCCAGTCGGGGTGTTCTCCAAGGCGCGGGTCCTCGTGCTCGTAAAGCGCGGTGCCGTCGAAGCGGCGCAGGCTGTAGTCGTCGCGCGGGAAATGGCCGGGCACCCAATCGAGGATCACGCCGATCCCGGACTGGTGCAGGGTGTCGACGAAGAACTTGAAATCGTCGGGGGTCCCGTAGCGGCTCGTCGGGGCGAAGAAGCCCGTGACCTGATAGCCCCAGGAGGGGTCGAACGGGTGCTCGGCCACCGGCAGCAGCTCCACATGGGTGAATCCGAGCCGGCGCACGTGCTCGACCAGCAGCGGGGCGATCTGGCGATAGGTGAGCCACTCGCCGCTCTCGCCCCCGGAACGCATCCAGGAGCCGAGGTGCACCTCGTAGACCGCGAGCGGTTCCTGACGCAGACGGTGGTCGGCGCGCGACGCCATCCAGCCTTCGTCGCCCCAGGAGTAACGGCCGTGATCGAAGACGAGGCCCGCGGTTTTCGGGCGCAGCTCGGCGGCGAAGGCCAGCGGGTCGGTCTTGATGCGCAGCGCGCCGTCCGGAGCGGCGATCTCGAAGCGGTAGATCGCCCACTCGGCCAGGTCGGGGACGAACAGCTCCCAGACGCCCGAGCCGCCGAGGGGGCGCATCGGGTGCACGCGCCCGTCCCAGGCGTTGAAGTCTCCGACGACACTGACGCGGCGGGCGTTCGGCGCCCAGACCGCGAACGCGACTCCCGCGGTGCCGTCCAGGGTGCGCAGGTGCGCGCCGAGGATCTCCCAGAGCTTCTGGTGCGACCCCTCGCCGATCAGATGGAGGTCGAGGTCGCCGAGGGACGGGAGAAAACGGTAGGGGTCGCCGCGCTCGGTCTCGGCGCCGTCGGCGAACCCGAAACGCAGCCGATAGGAGGGGGTGTGGGCGTGCCCCTCGACAACGGCCGCGAAGAACCCGGTCGCGTGCAGGCGGCGCATCGGCACGGGCGAAGCATCGGGGAGCAGCAGCTCGGCGCCGACCGCGTCGGGCTGGAAGGCGCGCACCACCCAGGCCTCGGGACGCCCCGGCACGGGGTGGGCGCCGAGGACGCTGTGCGGGTCGTGGAGGCGAGCGCCGAGCATCCGGCGCAGTTCCTTCTCGGGCGGCGCGAGCGGATCACCTGCAGCACGTGCCATGTCTAGTCCGCGCGGTAGCGGGCCGCGCCATCCTGGTAGAGGTCGTTGCCGTAGACGTCGTTGATGACCACCAGCGGGAAATCCTCGACGACGAGCCGGCGCACGGCTTCGGGGCCGAGGTCCTCCCAGGCCACGATCTCGGCGCTCCTGATCCTCTGCGCGAGCAGCGCGCCGGCGCCGCCGGTGGCCGCAAAGTACACGGCCCGGTGCTTCACCAGCGCCTCCCGGACCTCGTTCGAGCGGCTCCCCTTGCCGATCATCCCCTTGATGCCGGCGGCCAGCAGCGCCGGCGTGTAGGGATCCATGCGCCCGCTGGTCGTCGGGCCGGCCGAGCCGATCGCTGCACCGGGACGCGGCGGGGTCGGCCCGACGTAATAGATGATCTGACCCTCGGCGGGGAAGGGCAGCGGCCGGCCCTCCTTGAGCAGCGCGATCAGGCGGGCGTGCGCGGCGTCGCGCGCCGTATAGACGCTCCCCGAGAGGATGACGCGGTCGCCCGCGTGCAGCGACTCCACGTCCCAGCGCGACAGCGGCGTGCCGAGGCGGACCGGGATATCGTGGCCGCGGCTCACAGCAGCACCTCCTTGTGGCGGTGCGAGTGGCAGTTGATGTTCACCGCGACCGGGAGGCTCGCGATGTGGCAGGGGTGCGTCTCGATGTGCACCGCGAGCGCCGTGACATTGCCGCCGAGGCCGGCCGGCCCCGTGCCGAGACGGTTGATCGATTCGAGCAGCTCGCTCTCGAGCGCGGCAAAATCGGGGTCGGGGTGCGTCTCGCCAAGGCGGCGCAACAGAGCCTTCTTCGCCAGCAGCGCGCACAACTCGAAGGTGCCGCCGATCCCGACGCCGACCACGATCGGCGGGCAGGGGTTCGGCCCGGCCCTGGCGACGGTGTCGATCACGAAGCCCTTGACACCGTCCCGCCCATCGGCCGGTCGGAGCAGCCGCACGGCGCTCGTGTTTTCGCTGCCACCGCCCTTGGGCGCGACGACGATGCGCAGGCGCTCGCCGGGGACAATGGTTGTGTGGATGATCGCCGGGGTGTTGTCGCCGGTGTTGACGCGCTTGCCGACCGGCGGCGAGACGACCGAGGCGCGCAGGTAGCCCTCGGCGCACCCCTTCCGGACGCCCGCGTGAACGGCCTCGTACAGGTCGCCCCCGATTATGTGCAGGTCCTGGCCGATCTCGAGAAACACGACGGCGAGACCGGGGTCCTGGCAGAGCGGCACGCCCGATTCGCGAGCCAGTTCGGCGTTTTCGAGCAGCTGGCTCAGGACGTCGCGGCCGTTGGGTGAGGTTTCCGACTTCAGGCAGCTCCGGAAGGTGGAGACGATGTCGTCGCCGAGCAGCGTGTTGGCCTCGACGAACAGGCGGCCGACGTGCTCGGTGACCACCTCGGTGCCGATCTCTCTCACGCGGTGCGCTCCTCGCCGTTAACCTGTTGATTCATGGGCGAAAATCGTTTCATCGTTGCATTGACCGTAGCACCTAGCCTCCTGGGCGTCAAGGATTGATCACGGAATCGTTGCATAAATTGCGTATCGTCACCGTGCAGGCTGCGGGGTCCTGACGCTGCGGACCTCCGTTGTACTCCCTCCGGTCAGCCGCCGGAGACCTCCCCTCCGCGCCACCTCTTCGCCGTAACCGTCAATGGAGGCTGAATAAAATGGTCTAGATGCACGGTACCTAGCACAGCAGATGTGCCATTTTCAGCAGATGTCACGGGGAGCGAGGCGGCTGGGGCTTACCTGAGGGAGATGGCGGCTGAGACGCACGACCGAAGGAAAGCCCCCGCCGCCTCGCGCACGGGAACAGCGGTCAGTTACAGGCGCATCCTCACAATTTCAGCAGGGGCGATCGCCTCCGCCGTCATCTCGCGCGCCCCCGCGTCCCCCTCGATGCTGATCCTCACCTGACTCCCGCGACCATCGCTGTAGCGCGCGCAGATGCCCGCGGCGACCGCGAGGTCCTCGTCGCTCGCGGCGCCGGTGACGATCATCACCGGCCCCGGCACGCCCACGGTACGCAGCAGCAGGTCGCCGGGCCCATGCAGCGCGGTCAGCGCGCGGTTGTCGGCGATGTTCTTCCCGACCGCGGCCTTGACTCCGTCGCGGATGCGGAACTGCCTGCCGACCTTGAGCAACTCCATGTCGTGTGCGCCAGCTTCCGGTCCGCGTTCGAGCAGATCCTTGAGCCGGCGCGAGAAGTTACGGTCGGTGAGCAGGCAGCCGCCGGCCGGCGTCGGAAAGTCGGTGATCCCCCACCGCTCGGCCAGCTCGAACTGGCGCCGGCGGGAGCGACCCTCGAGATCGAGCAGGCGCAACCGATCCACCTTCCCTTCGCGCTCCGCGTCCGTCTCTCTCAGCCGCCGCGCCGACAACGGCCGCAGCACGCGGCCGGGGCGTCCGGAGAGGTTGGCCACGCGGTTGAGCGAACGCAAGGTCTGCGACATCGGTCTCTCGTTGAGCACCTCGCCGGTGAAGAGAAAATCGAATCCCTCGGCGTCCATGACCTCCCCGGCGACGCGCAGCATCAGCGCGTGGCAGTCGATGCAGGGATTCATCTGCGATCCGTAGCCGCTCGGCGGGTGCTTGACCACCGCCAGGTGCGGCTCCGTGATGTCTCGCACCAGCAATGGGAACCCGATGCGGCGCGCGGCGGTCTCGGCGTTCGCGGAACCGAAAAACGGCGTGACGAACGCGATGCCGGTGACCACGATCCCCTGCTCCATCAGCAGGCGCGCGGCGAGCATGCTGTCGAGCCCGCCGCTGATCAGGCCGAGCCCGCGTGTCGTCCGTCCACCCGTCATTGAGACTCCCCTCGCCCCGTCCGCTACCAGCGTGTACGCACCGCACCCTCGAAACGCCAGCCCTCCCGCGGCGAGAAGACCCAGTGATCGAGGTCGGCCTCGACGGTGTCGAACTCCGTCCGCCGCTTCTTGTGTCGCTCGTACAGGTCGCTGAACTTGTCGACGACCTGAATCCGTGGGTTCCCGGCGGCCGGCTGCAGCAGCGAGGCGCCGCCGGGCACGTCAGCGGCCAACCCGGCGACATCGGCGATCGTGACCGGGATGTCGAGAGTCTGGGAGTACCGCGTGTCGATGGCCAGCCCGTCCACGGCTCGGCGTCCCGCGGGGGGCTTGAAGAGCAGGAGCGCGTTCGACCACGCGAGCAGCCGCTGCGGTGCGCCGTCCCCCTGGTCAACGAGGCGGCGCACGAAGGTACCCGTGCCTCGTCCCTCCTGGCCGTGGTCGGAGAAGATCACGATCGTGGACTCGTCGAATGCCCCCTTGGCGCGCAGGGTGCGCAACCAGTCGGCGAGGGGTCTGAGACTGCAGACCGCCTGCGGCAGGTACGTGCCTGCCCGGGTCAATTCATTGCACTCCGCGTCGAAGCAGTAGGGACTGTGCGGGATGTAGAAATGGGCGAAGACGAACTGGTTGAACGCAGGGCGCGCCGCCTCGTCGTCGGCGAACATCCTCAGGTGCCTCAGCGAGCTCATGGTGAGGTTCGAAACGGACAGGAAAAAGGAAGAACGCGCATCCGCTGTCAGGTGCTGCCAGACCTTTTTTCTCAAGGCAGCGGGCGCGAGACGCGTCAACCAGACAGCCTTGAGAGAGTAATTGCGTCGATTGACCTGCGAGAGATACTTGGGGCGCGACCGGAACCGCTCCGGCAGCACGTGGTCGTTGCGGTTGCTCGCCCCGGCGTACTCCCATACGTCGTAACCGGTCGCGGCTGCGCTCCCCAGCAGCCCGGCCCGCAGATAGTGTTGTTCGTACCATTCATTCGCCGAGCCTCCCGGGAACAGTCCCCCTCCGAGTGCGGTGGCGATCGACGGCAGGGTGAAGGTGTAGTTGGACCGGTTGTTCGGATAGTAGAGAAATCCCGCGAAGTCCGGCTCCAGCCCGCCTGCCCGGACCGCGTCCGGGAACGAGTTGCCGAGAAAGGAGTCCAGGCAGAGGATGTAGACATTGCCCCGGCGCTGCGATCCCGAGGAGAGAGGCGCCGCTGCAGGCAGCGACGGCGGCTGCCCGCCGGACCGCATTGCGCGCCACTCGATCTTCGCGGGGATCACGACCGCCTGCATTGCCAGGAACACGGCCGCGATCGGGAACAGCACTTTGCGCAGGGTCGCCGCGGACACGAGCCACAGGGCGCCGAGGGCGGCGACGACCAGCGCCGCTTCAAGCAGGCTCTGCGCGAGGGGCGCCTCGCTGATGACGACGCTGGGATCGAGCCCGACCAGCCCGCTGGACCGGACGGGAGTCAGGACGTCGCGAACGAGCAGAAGCTGACCCAAGACGAGAAAAAACGTTGCCAGCCGCCGCAGACGCAGCAGGGCCGCCGCCAGGGCGACGGCGGACCAGGCGGCCAGGCCCGCGGCGAAAGGTGCGAACAGCGTCAGATCGCGGCTCACCGCCTCCTGATTCGGAAGAAAGATCGAAAACGGCACGCAGACCAGCAGCACCAGCCCCGGGAAAAGAACACAGACGAAATCCAGCAGCGCTTCGCGCGCGCTGCGCGACGTCGCGGGCCGGGGCGGCAGCTCTTCAGCCCGGGGGGTTGCCGTCGGGGGGGCTTCTGCGGAAAAGTCTGGCAAGGGAGGAGCGGATCCGCCTGAAGGAGGATTTGAGGAAGAACAGCGCGCTGAACAATCCGGCCAGGACCAGTTGAAGGAGCATGCTGCCCGAACCGGGATCGAGGTAAGCCAGGGCATCGACGGGTACGAGGAGCAGCAGCAGCACCGCGAGCCCCAGATCGAACCGGTTCAATTCCGTGAATCCCCCACCCGTACCGACCCCACGCAATCCGTGCGACTGCGCTATCACCGTCCGTCCCAAAAGCGGGATGATTCTCACGGGGAGGTGCTGGTTTGTCAAGGTGGGTCGGTTGAAGTGCAAGCGTCGGTCGGTTGACACCGCTGCCGCTCGATATCGTAGAATACGCGCGGTTGACGGCCAGGATTCAAACGACTGGTGGAGTAAGCGGGAAGGGGAGGCGCGGAGGGGAGGTCCGCAGCGACAGGACCCTGCAGCCTGGACGAGGACGAGATCTTTCCGGATTTCCCCGCGGACGCGACCACCACGCGAGAGGAGCGCACGGTGCCGATCTACGAATACCGATGCCCGATCTGCCAGAAGAAGAGCAGCCGGATCTGGATGCGTATCCCCGCCGCCGCCGAGGAGTCGTCGCTCGTCTGTCCGGCCTGCGGGGCGACGAAGCTCGCCCGGGTCATGTCCCGCTTTTCCAGCCCGAAGTCCGAGGAGCGACGCCTGGAGTCGCTCGCCGACGATTCGTCACTCGCCGGCCTCGACGAGAACGACCCGCAGGGCATGGCGCGGCTGATGCGCAAGATGAGCGAGGAAACCGGCGAGCCGCTCGAGGGCGAGGACGCCGAGATGCTCGAGCGCATGGAGGCCGGTGAAATGCCGCCTGACGACGAAGGCGGCACGAACGGCGACGGCGTGGAGGACGATTCGTGAGGGAATCCTCGCGGGGCGTCTACCGGCGTCTGCTCCTGTACTTGCAGCCCTACAAGGCCCGCATGGCCCTTGCCGTCGCTTCGATGATGCTCTTCGGCGCCCTCGACGGTGCCATCCCGCTGCTGCTCAAGCGCATCTTCGACGACATCTTCCATGACCACAACCGGCGCATGCTCTGGGTGCTCGTCGGCCTGATCGTGGGGCTGGCCCTGCTGCGTGCCCCCTTCGGTTTTCTCCACCGCTACCTCTCGGCCTCGGTTGGCCTGCGCGTCGTGCGCGACCTGCGCAACGACGTGCACCGCCACCTGCTCTCGCTCTCTGACACCTTTTTCTCCCGCCACCCGAGCGGCGAGCTGATGTCGGGCGTGGCCGCCGACACGCTGTTCGTCCGCAACGCCCTCGTCGAGGCCTCGGTGACCATCGTGCGCGGCGGGTTCCGCGTCATCGCACTGGTGGCCGCGGCGTTCTGGCTCGACCCGACTCTCGCGGCGGTGAGTCTCGTCGGGCTCCCCCTCTCGCTCTATCCGCTCTGGCGCTTCGGCAGGAAGGTCCGCCGCTACAGCCGCACCGGTCAGGCCCAGACCGGAGAACTCACCTCGCTGCTCCAGGAGAGCATCCTCGGTCATCGGGTGGTGCAGTCCTTCGGGCGCGAGGAGTACGAGCGGCGGCGGTTTCAGGGCGAGAATGCGCGTCTGACGCGGACCTGGGAAAAGGCCGAGACCTACGCTTCGCTGGCGTTCCCGACGACGGAGGTCTGCGCGAGCGCCGCCATTGCGCTGGTGGTGGTCTACGGCGGCCTCTCGGTGATCACCGGGACGCGTCAGCAGGGGGATTTCCTGGCTTTCATCACCGGTATGTTCCTGCTCTACGACCCGCTCAAGAACCTCGGGCGCGTTCACAGCACGATCCAGATGGGCGTCGCCGCCGGCGAGCGCCTCTTCGACCTGCTGGACGCGCCCCCGGACATCGTCGACCGGCCTGGGGCGGTCGCCTTCGGCGCCGGCGATCCTGCGGCAAGCACCCGGGTCGAGTATCGCGACGTCTCGTTCCGCTACCCTGCCGCGCCCTGCGAGAACTGCGACGAGGCGGCGCTCGCGCTCGACGGTGTCAGTCTGACCATCGAGCCGGGTCGCACCCTGGCGCTCGTCGGGATGTCCGGCGGCGGCAAGACCACCATTGCCCACCTGCTGCCGCGCTTTTTCGACCCGACCTCGGGATCGATACTCATCGGCGGCGTCGACCTGCGGGATTACCGGCTTGCCTCGCTGCGCGGGGCGATCGCGCTGGTGGGCCAGAACGCCTTTCTCTTCAACGACACGGTGCGCGCCAACATCCGCTACGGCCGGCTCGAGGCGGGCGACGCCGAGGTCGAGGCGGCGGCGCGCAACGCCAACGCTCACGAGTTCATCCTCGGCCTGCCGCAGGGGTACGACACGCCCATCGGCGAGCAGGGCCTGCGGCTCTCCGGCGGCGAGCGCGCCCGGATCGCGATCGCGCGGGCGTTGCTGAAGAACGCGCCGATCCTGATCCTCGACGAGGCGACCGCGGCGCTCGACAGCAACTCGGAGCGTCTCGTGCAGGTGGCGATCGAGCGGCTCATGGAGGGGCGCACGACCCTCGTGATCGCGCACCGGCTCTCCACGGTCCGGCGCGCCGATGTCATCGCGGTGATCGAGCACGGCCGAGTCGTCGAACGGGGGACACACGAGGAGCTGATCGCGCGCGGCGGTGCCTACGAGCGCCTCCACCGCATCCAATTCCGCCCGTGACGGTCCCCGTGGTGGAACTCGCCTGCCTGCGCCGGACGACGGGGGCGCCCCTTCGGTCGTGCGTCTCCGCCGCCGGCCCGGTCGTTACGTGATGAGGCGGCGGACCATCAGGCGCACGCCGACGACGTAGGCGATCGCGCCGAAGACGGCCAGGTAGGCCGCGTTCGCCAGCAGCTGGACAGGGTAGATCCCGAGCGACACCGAGCGCGCCAGGTGCACCAGGTGCGTCAACGGCAAGGCCCAGGCGAAGCGCCGCGCCCAGTCAGGGAGCTGCTCGAGCGGGAAGAACGTCCCCGAGAAGAGGAACATCGGCGTCACGATCAGAAAGACCGGCAGGTTGAAGCCCTCGATCGTCGGCAGCACGCCGGTGAAGACCATGCCGAAGGCGGCGAACGCGAGCCCGCCGAGCGCGGCGACCGGGAGCAGCAGCAAGCTCTCGGGCCAATGCAGCAGCCCGAAAGGCGCGAGCGCTACCATCATAACTGCGGCCGTGATCACGGACCTCGTTGCGCCCCAGAGGACCTCGCCGGTGACGATCTCTTCCAGTGACAGCGGCGTGGCGAGGATGCCGTCGAAGGTTTTCTGGTAGTACATGCGGACGAACGAGGAGTAGGTCGTCTCGAAAAAGGCGGCATTCATCACCCCCGCGCCGACGAGTCCGGGCGCCAGGTACTGCAGATAGGTGAGCGTGGCGCCGTGCCAGGCGATCGCGCCGATCAGGCTGCCGAGGCCGAGCCCGAAGGCCGCTACGTAGAGCAGCGGCTCGAGCAGCGGCGGTAAAAAACCGATCGCCCAGGTCTTCTTCCAGACCACGGCGTCGCGTTGCCAGACGCGCCAGCAGCGGGATGTCACCCGCGGGATCATTCCCGGAGATCCCGGCCGGTCAGCCGCAGGAACACGTCCTCGAGCGTCGCGGTGCGCAGCAGGCACTCGCCGGCGCAGAAGCGCCCGGTGATCTCGTGGAACAGCTCCTCGCCGTTACCGGCGTACACAATGAGCCGGTGCCCCAGGTCGTCGAAGCGCAGTCCCCTCTCGCGCACGAACTCGCGCAGGCCCTCCGGGGGGTCGGGCACCTCGACGACGCTTGTCCCGGCGTGCTCGCGCACCAGATCCCGTGGGGCGCCTTCCACCAGGATGCGCCCGTGGTCCATGATCACCAGTCGCGAGCACAGCCGCGCCGCTTCCTCGAGGTAGTGCGTCGTCAGCAGGATCGTCAGCCCGCGCCGCCCGA
>CAZEOK010000107.1:0-10328 GCA_964513745.1 uncultured bacterium | reverse complement strand
AGAAGGAGGGGAAGAAGCGCATGAAGACCATCGGCAGCGTGAACATCCCCCAGGAAGCCTTCGTCGCGGTGCTGAGGGCGGACAAGGGGGAGTGAGCGCTACGTCGGGGGCGCCGCGCCGGCCGCAATCGCGGTTTCGAGCTTCTGGATCAGCGCCTTCATCCGGAATGGCTTCTGGATGAAGGCGGCGAGACCCGTGCCGGTGAACTGGCTGACGGTTTCCTGCTCATCGAGTCCGCTGGTGAGGATCACGGGCACTCCCGGCGCGATGCGGTGCATCTGGCGGAACGCCTCCGCTCCGTCCATGTGCGGCATGTTCATGTCGAGCACCACGGCGCTGAACTGACCGACGCGGTCGCGAAACACCTCAACCGCCTCCGCGCCGTCGGCAGCGGTGACCACGGAATAACCGCAGTCCTCGAGAATGGCCCGCGTCGTCTGGAGCACGTGCTCCTCATCGTCCACGATCAGGATGGTGCGCCGGCTGCCGACCGCCGCAGGACCGGGAGCCTGCCGCACACCCGGGCTCGCGGCGAGGGGCTGTCCCGCCGGGGCCACCGGCAGCAGCACCGTGAACGTGGTGCCCCGCCCGGGAGTGCTCGAGACCCTGATCTCCCCATTGTGCCCCCGGACGATCCCGAGCACCGACGCCAGCCCGAGACCCCGACCGGTGTGCTTGGTCGTGAAAAAAGGATCGAAAATGCGCGCCTGGGTTGCCGCGTCCATGCCGCTGCCGGTGTCCGCGACTTCCACGAAAGCGTAGGTCCCCTGCCGCAACGGCGGATCGGAAAAGCCCGGTGCAGGCCCCGGGGGGCCGATCTCGGAGACGCCGGTTGCGACGGTGATGACACCCTCCCGGCCGCCGAGCGCGTCGGAGGCGTTGGTGATGAGGTTCATCACGACCTGCCGGATCTGCGTCGCGTCGGCCTCCACCGGGGGCAGGTCCCCGGCGAGGCGATAGTGCACGGTGACGTGCTTGGGAATAACGCTGCCGAGCAGGTGCCCCATTTCCTCGACGAGGCGCGAGAGGTTGATCCGCTCGACGACAAAATGGCCCTTCCCCGAGTAGGCAAGCATCTGGTTGGCGAGATCGGCCGCCCGCTGCGCGGCCATGTCGATGTTTCGGATGAAGTCGCGCACCGGGGACTCGGACGACGATTTCGCCAGCGCGAGGTCCGCGTTGCCGAGGATCACCATCAACAGGTTGTTGAAGTCGTGGGCGATGCCTCCCGCCAGGACGCCGAGACTCTCGAGCTTCTGGGTCTGCTGCATCCGGCGCTCGAAGACGAGCCGCTCCCTTTCGGCGTGGTGTCTCGCGGTGCTGTCGACCGAGATGCACCCGAGCAGCGGCTCCTTGCCCGCCCGGTCGACGACGAACATCCGGGTGTCGAAGATCCGCGCGCGGCCGTTGCCGTCGGGGATCGTCTCGTCGAGCGCGACGGAGCGACCGCGCAGCGTGGGCGGGCTGACGGACGCTTCGCCGTGGCTCGGGGCAAGCAGCTCGCGGGCGTTCCTGCCGATAGCCTCGTGTCCGGCCAGGTCCCGATATGCCTGGTTGGCGTAGCGGGTCCGGCCCTGCAGATCCTGGACGAACACCGCGGCGGGGATGTTCTCCAGGAACGCCGAGAACAGGTCCTGGCTCTCGCGCAGGGCCTCATCGGACTTTCGGCGCTCGGCCAGCTCCCACGTCAGCGTGGCGTTCTGGTGATGCGTGCGCCGCTCCGCGCGGATCAGCACCAGGCAGAAGACCGCGACGAAGATCGTGAAGATCGTCGCGGCAAGGCGGTACTCGGCCGCATGCCGCCTGAAGGGTGCCAGGGCGCTCGAGGTGAGGTCGGAGACCGCGACGATCAGGGGATAGTCCGGCATGGCACGGTAGCTGACGAAGCGCCGCAGAGAGTCGATGCTGCCGACCACCTCGTAATGCCCCACCGGTGCGCTGTCGATGCTGACGAACATCGGACTCGATCGCAGATCCTGCCCGACCTCGACCTGTTTCTGAAATCGACGCGCCCTCACGATGCCGTCCCGACCCACCAGCAGGACGCCCCGGTCCTGGCCGAGGAGGGGATCGTTGTAATAGTCGGAAAAATACGCCGGGTCGAGTCCGGCGGTCACGACGCCGAGGAAGGAGCCGTCTGGCCGGCTCAGCCGGCGGCTCAGGAAGAAAGACCACTCCCCTGAAGCGGTCGTGACGGGCTTGCCGAGGTACAGCCCCACGGCGTCGCTCGCGGCATGAACCCGGAAGTGCTCGTGCTCGGAGATGTCGATCGGCTTGTCGTGCGGCACTGCGCTCAGGATCAGGTTTCCGCTCGAATCCGCCAGCCCAAGCTGATTCAGGATAGGGTCGCCCTTGACCCGGTTGACGAAATTGATCATCCCCTCGGCGACCTGACCGTGGGTCTCGTACTCCTCCCGGAGGAAGAGCAGCGCGTTGTCCGCGGTCTGGAGCACGCGCCGGACGTGTTCATCCAGGGCGCGCGCCAGACCAGCATTCACGCGGTTGATGCGTTCGATCTCGGCCTCGCGATCGGTCGCCTGGCGATGCAGAACATCCAGCCACGCCGCTGCCGTCAGCGTCAGCCCGAACAGGGCGATCAGCGTGCCACTTGGTAGCCGCTGGCTGAAGGCAGAGAGCGACGTCAGGAACCTGGGCGCCATGGCGGTAATACTACCGCAGGTGCGGCAGGAAGCAAGAAACAGGGGCGGCGCCGCAGCGATGATCAGCGCACTCATTCCCGCCACCGGGTGCTTTGACAGGGAGACCGCATCTCCGGAGAATATCGGAGCGATGAAGCCCCGACACGCACGACGCCGAGCGGAGATTTTCCTCACGGTCATGATTGTCCTGGCCGCGGCGTGCGACCAGCGGCCGGCGGCCGGCCCCGTGCAGACCGACCGCTTTCTCGTCGGCGCCTACTACTACACCTGGTACCCCGGCAACTTCGGGCACGGCTACCTGCGACACACGCTGGTCCCGCCCCAGCTGCCGGTGCTCGGGAAGTATCGGTCCGACGATCCCGCCTCGGTCGAGCGGCACATCGCCTGGGGCTCGCGGTACGGCATCGACTTCTTCGCTCTCGGCTGGTGGCCGAACCGGGAGGATCAGAACCGGGTCATCCAGGAGTCATTCCTCAGCGCGCGGAACATCGGCGACATGCGTTTTTGCATCTTCTACGAGACCTGGGCGCTCGGGTATGACAAGGGGCGCGCGGCGACGGTCTTCGACGCGCAGAAGGCCGCCAGGTTCGTCGCCGACATGGTCTCTTTCGCGCGGGACTACTTCCGCCACCCCTCGTACCTCACGGTCGGCGGCAGGCCGGTCGTGATCCTCTACCTGACGCGCACCCTCTCGGGCGAATACGAGAGCGCGATCGCGCGGGCGCGGAAAGAACTCGAGGCCCGGGGGTTCGATCCCTTCTTCATCGGGGACGAGGTCTTCTGGGACGTCGTTCCCGCCGGAGCCGCCGCATCCGGGTTGAAATCGACGCCGGCTCCCCAGGTCTCGCGAATCCGGCTCTTCGACGCGATCACTGCGTACAACCTCTACGAGAACGCGAGGACCGGCCAGAAGGGCTACCCCGCGACCAGCGACTTCGTCCCGGATGCGGTGGGGCTCTACGAGCGCTACCGGGCGGCTGGCGGCGGCGCGGTCTACGTGGTCCCCGGCATTTTCCCCGGGTACAACGATCGCGGCGTGCGCAGGAGGGAAGACCACTACGCCATCCCGCGCCAGTGGCAGCTGGGGGCGTCCGAGGGATCCACGCTGGCCGAGCTCTTCGACCGGCTCGCCTTCCGCCTGGTCGACCCGCGCCTGAACATGATGCTGGTCACCACCTGGAACGAGTGGAACGAGGACACGGCGATCGAACCGCTCGAGCCCGCGCCGCCCACGGCCCTTGACGGGGGCGATTCGGGCTCGGGCTACACGCAGGGTTACCGGTACTCGGGACACGGGACCGTCCCCCTCGAGGTCGTCCGCGACAAGGTGGTGGCGGTCGCCGGGCGGCTGACGGATTCAGGAGGTGCCCCTGTCTGGGGCGCCGAGGTCGTTGCGACCCGGGACGGAAAAGAAGTCGCTCGCGGCGCGAGCGATCGCGACGGCTACTACCGGCTCTCCCGGCTGCGCATGCCTCCGGGGCGGTACCTCGTCACGACCGCCGGTGCCGCCGCCTACCCTGAGGTCGAGGTCAGCGCCGGGGTGGCGACAACGGCGGTCGACCTGGTGGTCGCGCCTCCCTGACCTGGACGGGACTTTCCCGGCGACTCTCTACGCCTTGCCTCCCTGCAGGCGGACCATCTCGTTCATGTAATTCAGGTTGTCGGCCCACTTCTGGGCCTCCTCCAGGCGGACCTTCCCCGTGGCCACGAGGGTGGCGAGGCTCTGATCGATGTTCTCGAATTCCTCGCCGCGGGTCTGCATCAGGGCGCGCAGCTGATACACCTTGCCCTCACGGATGGTGTTCCTGATCCGGCTCGAGGTTGCCAGCTTCTCGATCGCGAGAACCCGGCCCGTCCCCCCGGCGCGGCGCAGCAGCCGCTGGGAGAGAACGAGCAGCAGGCATTCGGCGATCTGCGCGCGCACCTGGTGTTGCTGATCGCCGGGGAACATGTCGATGATGCGGTCGACCGTCGAGGTCGCCGAGAGCGAGTGCATCGTGCCCAGCACCAGATGCCCGGTGCCCGCGGCGGTGATCGCGATCTCGAAGCTGTCGTGATCGCGCAGCTCGCCGATCACGATCACGTCGGGGTTCTGGCGGAAGATGTGCTTGAGCCCCTCGGCGAAGGAGCGCGTGTCGGTGCCGACCTCGCGCTGGTTCACGTTCGAGAGCTTGTGGTGGAACGCGTACTCGATCGGGTCCTCGATGGTGACGATGTTCGCCTTGCGCGAGCGGTTGATGTACTCGATGAGGTAGGCGAGCGTCGTCGACTTGCCGTGCCCGTTCGGGCCGGTGAGCAGGATCAGCCCCTGGGGCTTGAGGGCATACTCGTGCAGGTAGTCCGGCAGGCCCAGCTCGACGGCGGACGGGATGCGGTCCGAGATGTACCGGGCCGTGAAAGCCAGCGCGCCCCGCTGACGGTAGAGGTTGCAGCGGAAGCGACCCACGCCGTCGAGGCCGTAGGCGAAGTCGAGCTCGAGGTTCTCGACGAAATCCCGCCGCTGGGCGGGGGATAGCAACGGATTGAGCAGCTCTTCGAGCTGGCCCACCGTCAATGGCGGCAAGGTCAGCCGCTTCATCTCGTTGTCCAGCCGGATCGCGGGTATGGCGTCCGCCGAGAGGTGCAGATCCTGCCCCTTCCACGAGACCAGCAGGCGCAGCAGGCTGAAGATGTCGTTCTCGACGCGCGTCTCGAGGCCCTTTTCCTCGCCGAGCTTCAGCGGGGCGGCGGCGTAGCCCTGCCCCGCGAAGATCTCGAGGGCCTGTTCGAACTGGGCCGTCGACATGATCACCGGGTGCGCCGTGCAGCCCGACTGAAACTGCGCCTCCTCGAGCGCCGGGTAGTCCGTCGGGTCGATCATGCCAAGGGCCAGCTTCTTGCCTTCCCTCGAGATCGGGAGCACGCGGCGCCCCCGAACCGTGTCGTATTTCAGGAGACCGAGAAGCTCCTTGGGGATCTCGATTTGCGCAAGATTGACCCAGCCGATCCCCAGTTGTTCCCCGAGCGCCTTGAGCAGATCGTCCGGTCCGATGAAGCCGAGCTTGGAGAGAACCTCCCCGAGCGTGCCTCCGACTTCTTTCTGGAATTTGAACGCCTGCGTGAGCTGCTCTTCGGTGACGATGCCCGCACTCACGAGTTGCTCGCCGATGCGCTGGGCTTTCTTCATGACTTCGCCCTCCCGGTTGTGGATATGCCGGGCGAAAACCCGGCACTAATCCAACTATGCGACGAAGCCGGACAAATCTCAAGCGCAATCCCGCTTCGTCCTGCTAGACTGCATCCCGTGGATCAGCTTGTGAGCGCACCGGCGGGACGCTGTCGAGAGGCGACGCAACTCGACCCTCTCGGCGTCTGCATCTTCGGCGCCTCGGGGGACCTGACCGCCAGGAAACTCCTCCCGGCCCTTTACAGCCTCTTTCTCGCCGGCGCGCTGCCGGAGAGCTGCTTCGTGCTCGGCGTCTCCCGGACCACTCTCGACGACGGCACGTTCCGTTCCCGCGCGCTCGAGGGGATTGTCGCCGCGGGACTCGACCGGGGCCGCTGGGAGGATTTCGCGGCCCGCCTGGGCTATCAGCCGCTCGGCTACGACGACCCGTCGGGGTATGCCGCCCTCGGCGGGCGCCTCGCGGCTCTCGAGGGCGAGCACGGCACGGGGGCGCGGCGCATCTACTATCTCGCGCTGCCGCCTGATCTGCACGGGATGGTGACCGCCGGCCTCGGCCGCGCCGGCCTGGCGCATGAGGAGGGCGGCTGCGGCTGGCGGCGGCTCGTGGTCGAGAAACCCTTCGGTCGCGACCTGGCCTCGGCGCAGGCCCTCGGCGCGGCCATCCTCGCCTGGTTCCCCGAGCGGCAGGTCTTCCGCATCGATCATTACATGACCAAGGAGACGGTGCAGAACATCCTGGTGCTGCGTTTCGCCAACGCGATCTTCGAACCGCTCTGGAACCGCACCTACATCGATCATGTGCGCATCAACGCCTCCGAGAGCCTTGGTGTCGGCCATCGCGGCGGCTATTTCGAGGGCGCCGGCGTGGTGCGCGACATGTTCCAGAACCACCTGATGCAGCTGCTCTCGCTCGTCGCGATGGAGCCCCCGTCGCGCTTCGACGCCGAGCGGGTGCGCTCGGCGCAGACGGAACTCTTCCGCGCGCTCAAGCCGCTGGCGCCGGAGCGGATCGACCGGGACCTGGTGCTCGGCCAGTACGGCGCGGGGACCGCGGACGGCGCGCCGGTGCCCGGGTACCTCGAGGAGGCCGGCATCGAACCGGGGTCGACGACGCCGACCTACGCGATGCTGCGGGTTTTCATCGACAACTGGCGCTGGCAGGGGATTCCCTTTTATCTGAGTTCCGGCAAGCGCCTGCGCCGGAAAAACACGCGCATCGACATCCAGTTCCGGGCGGTGCCGCACCGGATGTTCCCCGAGTCCGTGCGCGAAAACCTGCGGCCGAACAGGCTGGTCATCGGTATCCAGCCCGAGGACGACATCTTCCTGACCTTTCAGGCCAAGCAACCTGGCCCGCGCCTGGATCTGCGGACCGTGGGGCTGCAGTTCGACTACCGCGCGCCCTCCGATGCGCCCGAGCCTGATGCCTACGCCAAGGCGCTGCTCGACGTGATGGCCGGGGAGCAGACGCTCTTTTGGCGGCAGGACGGCCTGGAGACCTGCTGGGCTTTCTATGAGCCGCTGCTCGAGGCGCTCGATGGGTGCCGGCATGATTTGTGCGACCTGCACCCTTACGCGGCTGGTTCGTGGGGGCCGCAGGCGGCGCTCGATCTGCTTCCCGCCGGCAGTTGGCCCGAAAAACCGTAGCTTGCGGCGGTGGCCTCAGGCGCGGTTCTCTTGCTATAGTGAAATAGTCATGGAGCGAAGCTGCACAATGCCTCCGCGCCATGACAGCGACGGGGGTAGCGGGGGCGGCGGGGGCGGCGGGATTGCCGATGGCGGACGGCTTCAAGGTTGACCGGACGCTTGACATCAGGGGGCAGGTCTGCCCGCTCACGTTCGTGCGATCGAAGCTGGCGATCGAGAAGATGGCGATCGGCGAGGTGCTCGAGGTCATCGTCGACCACCGTCCGGCGGCGGTGAACGTGCCCAGGAGCATGGAGCACGAGGGGCAGACGGTGCTGAAGGTCGAGCAGGCCGGTGACGCGGAGTGGCATCTTTTCATCAGAAAGGAGCGGGAGAAGCAACGGTGAACCGGACACTTCTCCCGGAATCCGGACATGCCCGTGCGGGCTGCGGGGTCCTGACGCTGCGGACCTTGGTCGTGCTCCCTGCGGTCCGCCGACGGAGACCTCCCCGCCGCGCCACCCCTCCGCCCAGCGCGTCCTCCAAGGCGTCAAGTTCCGGTCCGCCGGCTGGATAAATCATCGTGGAATTCACCGAGGAGCAGATCCAGCGCTACAGCCGCCACATCATCCTCCCCGAGGTCGGCGGGGCGGGTCAGGAGCGGCTGCTGAACGCGAAGGTCGCGATCGTCGGTGCCGGCGGGCTCGGCTCGCCGGCGGGGTACTACCTCGCTGCGGCCGGCGTCGGGACCATCGGCGTGATCGATGACGACCGGGTGGAACTCTCGAATCTCCAGCGTCAGATCGCGCACGCCACGGAACGCGTCGGCAGGCTCAAGGCGGAGTCAGCGCGCGAGACCTTCGAGGGGCTCAACCCGGACGTGCGGGTGATACCGCACGCCGTCCGTCTCTGCGCCGCGAACATCCGCGGGATCCTCGGCGAGTACGACATCGTCGTGGATGGCAGCGACAACTTTCCGACGCGCTACCTGGTGAACGACGCCTGCGTGATGATGAACAAGATGCTGATCAGCGCCGCGGTCTACCGCTTCGAAGGGCAGGTGCTCAGCATCTTCCCCCGCGAAGGGCCCTGCTACCGCTGTTTTTTCGAGGCCCCACCGCCGGCCGGCACGGTGCCATCCTGCCAGGAGGCCGGCATTCTCGGCGTGGTCACCGGGGTCGTCGGCACCCTGCAGGCGACCGAGGTGGTGAAGGCGATCCTGGGCATCGGCAACCCGCTGCGCGGGCGGCTGTTGACCTGGAACGCGCTGGAGATGAGCTTTGTCACCATAAACGTGCCGCGCAACCGGGGGTGCCCGGTCTGCGGCGACCGGCCGACGATCACCGACCTGGTCGACTCCGAGCAGAGCTGCAACGAAGGGTGACCGCGGCGGCGGTTACCCGTTCACCTTCTTCAGCAGCCAGGCCATGTTCCGCCCGAGGTCCCGCATCGTCTTCATGCCCTCCTCGTCGCCGGCGACCTCGCCGGGCTCACGGCCGCGCCCGATGTTCCAGTAGCTCGAGCCGGGGACGATCATCTGGCCGATCAGGAAGAACGCGTTCAGCGAACTGAGCACGTGGTAGGCCCCGGCCCGCCGCACCGCGACGACGCCGGCCCCCGCCTTGCGCTTGAACAGGTCGCCGTTGGCGCGCGAGACCATGCCGCAACGCTCGATCAGCGCCTTCATCCCGGCCGTCACGTCGGCGAAATAGGTCGGCGAGCCGAGCAAGATGCCGTCCGCTGCCACCATCTTTGCCACGCACTCGTTGATGATGTCCTTGCTCACCGCGCAGCGCTGATCCTTGTTCTTGAAACACTGGTAGCAGGCGATGCATCCCTGGACCGGCTTGCCCGCCAGGTGATAGATCTCCGTATCTATCCCTTCCGCCGCCAGTTCGGACAGGACCGCGTTCAGGAGCAGCGCGGTGTTCCCGTCCTTGCGGGCACTTCCATTGAACGCGATGACTTTCATGATTTCTCCCTGAATGATTGCTGATCCACGCAAACCTCCCGGCGGGCCGACCAAGGCCCCTGCAGTCAGTTCCCGGCCGCCGGCGCTTGACCCGACCCCGATCCCCGCCCCGACCCCCGACGGCGGGTCCTCGGGTGGCGGGGGCCCTTCGCGGCTTCATCGGCGGACTTCTCTGCGGCCTTGTCGCCCCCGGCGGCGCGGCCAAGGCCGGTCACCACCCAGGTGCCCCCGGCCTTCTGGTTGCGGGCGATCTCGATGATCCCCTGGTCGCGCGCGTCCTCCAGCAGCTCGGAGAAGCTGGAGTACCCGTAGCTGCTCTCGGTGAACGAGGGGTGCTTGCGCTTGAGGGTGTCCTTGACCATCGATCCGTAGAGGACCTCCTTGTTCTCGCGGATCAGCGCCTGCACCGTCGCGACCAGGAAGGCGAAGGCCTGCGCCTTGCCCCTGGGCAACGCATCGAGCGCCGGCGTGCTCTCGGGGGTGAGGTCCTCGTAGAAGATGAACTCGTCGCAGTTCTCGATCAGCAGCGCGGACGAGGATTCGCGAACGCCCATGGCGATCACCGCCTTGTTGTTCTCGCGCAGCTTGGCCACAAGGGGAGAGAAGTCCGAGTCGCCCGAGAGGATGACGAAGGTGTCGAGGTGCTCCTTGGACCAGCAGAGGTCCATCGCGTCGACCGCGAGGCGGATGTCGGCGCTGTTCTTCCCCGAGAGGTGGCGTTTGGGTATCTCGATCATCTCGATGCCGGCCGCGTGCAGCTCGTTCTTGTACTCCGGGTAGTGGCTCCAGTCGGCGTAGGCCTTCTTGATGATGATCTTGCCCTTCTCGAGCAGGCGCTCGAGGACCAGGCGGATCCGGAACTTCTTGGCAGAGCCCTTGAGGCCGAGGGCGATGTTGTCGAAGT
>CAZEOK010000106.1:0-10449 GCA_964513745.1 uncultured bacterium | reverse complement strand
AATGCGAGGCACCCTTCTCGAGCGCCCAGTCCTTCATCGCGTTGGCCACGACCGCGGCGGTCTCGGGCCTCAGCGGCAGCCCCTTATCGATCGTCTGCTTCATCGCCTTGTAGGCGTCCTTCGGCAGCCGCTCTTTCATGATGCGGTCGTTGAAGACGTTGGCACCGAACAGCTCAGGTATCGTGTTCTTCCCCATGTGGTTCCCCTCCGTTAGGGTTAATGTCGGCAGGTAAGTAAAGCAACGGTCGTGCCAGGGGTTGCCCCGGCAGCTCTACAATAAAAACCATGAGAAAACAGGCGCATTCCGTCCGCCTTGCGGCTCAATGCGCAATCCGAGACGACAAAATCGTCGGTTTAATTCGGCTAATCATACCGGTTGGTCGCTGCCGCCCCATCAGTTTTGAAGAATACTCCCTTCCGCGCACGAGAGGAAGTCACTCTCGTACCTCGAATACGTGCAGCAGCACCCGGGCCCGCGCCGCCGCGGTGTAGAGGAACGAGCGGCCGCAGAAGAGGTCGTCCTCGCGCACGTCCACCAGGATGACGACGTCGGACTCGAGGCCCTTGAACTTCTGGATGGTCGTGCAGAGCACCGAGCCTGCGCGGTCGAGCGGGTCGGTCGAGAGCAGCTGCCCGCCGAGGCGATCGACGTCCCGCAGGCAGCTGTTCTTCCTGGTGTGCGGGGCGATGATCGTGATCCGTCCGGGTGGGATGCTTTTCTCGTTCACCAGATCGTCGACGAGCCGCTCGACGGCGCGCGCGGCGGCGGCCCTGCCACGGGGCTGGGCGTGGAACGTCGGCGGCTCGCCCTCCGGGCTGCGCGAAAACGGCGCCGCACCCCGCTCGGACAGGCCGAGCAGGTATCCGGCGATACTGCGCGTGTTGCGGAAGTTAACGCCGAGATTCGCAGCAGGGTAAGCGGGGAGGTCGCAGCCCGTCCCGAAGATGTCCTGGGCCTGGTCGAGGAATACGACGAACGTCCCCCCCCGCGGATCGCTCAGGAGACCTTCGAGCAGGTCGAACCAGTCCCGGTGGAAGTCCTGGCCCTCGTCGACGACCACGGCGTCGTAGCGGGGCAGCCGGCCGGCCGCGAGCGCCGATAAAAGCCTTTCCGGCATCAGTTCGTCCCAGTACGTGCCGGCGGCCGCCTTGTCGCTGGAGGGCGGCGGGTGAGGGACGTCACCCATCGTGGCCGCGGCCTCCCGGCAGAGGTCATGGAAGGTCGCGGCCCGGACGCGTTCAGCCAGAGGGCCCCAGGATCGGACGGTCTCGCCGATCCACCGTGCGAGCGCGACGTTGAAGCAGGTCAGCAGGATCCGCCTGCCTTCGAGCGCGGCAGCGCGGGCAACCTCGAGAGCGAGCAGGGTCTTGCCGCTGCCGGCGCCGCCGCGGACGCAGAGGCGCGGGGCGGACACCAGGCTGCGGAGAACCTCGACCTGCTCGTCGCTCAGCCGGACGATGGCCTGGCTGTCCAGCTCCAGCCGGGCGCCGAAGGTGGGGGCGAGCCTCCAGCGTGGCAGCAGGACGTGTTTGCGAAACTGCGTGAACTGGTGCTCGTCGAGTACGCGGGCCGGAGCGCGGCCGCTCCCCCAGTACCCGAGGATCTCCGGGACGCGCCGGTCGAGGCGGGGCAGGTCATCGCCGAAGAGGACGATCTGCTGCGACACCTCGGCGGGCAGGGGGCCGAGGCGGCCGGCGCTGACGCAGGGAAAGGCGACGGCGTGGCCATGAACGAAGGGGAAGGTGCCGTCGAGCTCTGGGAAGAGGTGCCGGATCTTCGGGCGCAGCTCCTCGACGAGCTCCTTGATGTGCCGCTGCGACTGGCGGAATGGGCTCTCGCCGAGTGGCTCCTCGCGGCCGCCGGCGACGACGCGCATCCAGGTGCCGTCGCCGCGCAGGTGGACGCCGTCCCCCTTGCACTCGATCGCGAGCATGCCGAGCTCGCGGTGGACGACGAGAAAGTCGACCGCTCCCTCGCGGGGCTGTACGCTGCCGAGGTAGGCGTAGTCGTGAAAGACGTGGAACTGGTCGGAGAGGCCGGCGCGCAACGCCTCGAAGAGATTCTTTTCGGCGAACCAGCCGGGACGCCACAGAGGAGGCGAGGGCGGCACCATGAGCGCCATGGCTGGGATCGTAGCACAGGCTGCTGAAATAGACCCGTCCGCGGCATTGCACGCCGTGCAACAGAACCCGGCTCAGCAGCCTGCTCCTTGCAGTTTTTCGGCAAGCTGGACAGCGTCCGGGGCGTGAGCGCCGGAAGACCGGTCCGGCGATGACGGGACCGCCGGACCGGCTGGTCGGTCGGGATTATTTCGCGGCCGGCGTGACCGGAGCCACCGGGGTGATCAGCGAGAGATACAGGGTGATCGCCCCGGCATCGGCGTCAGCAAGGTGACCGGGCTTCATGGCCGACATTCTCTGGACGGTAGCCTTCCACTGCTCGGCATCCTTGATCGCCGTGAGCGGCTTCTGCAGGTCGTGACAGGTGTTGCACTTGGTCTCGAATGCGGATTTCGCGGCCAGGTACCCGAGGATCGGCTCGACCTGTGCTTTGTCAAGGTCCGCTCCCTTGGTGATCATCTGCTTGACGGTGCCCTCCCAACCGGCGCGGTCGGCCTGCACGGCGAGCGAGCGTTCGAGCGTGTGGCAGGTCACGCACTTTTTCTCGAAGAGCGCCTTGCCCTCGGCGAGCGGTGTGGGATCGGCGCAGAGCGCGGGAGTGGCGGCCAGGGTCAGGGCGGCGGCGAACAAGGTGTGGAAGTGCTTGCGCATGGTCAGTTTCCTCCAGGTAATTATTGCGTTTATTTACATCCGTACTGAGTACGGATTCAAATGATACATCAACCGATGTTCCCGTGCGGCTGCGGGGTCCCGACGCTGCGCACCTTCCCTTCGCGCCACTCCTCCGCCAACCATGTCCCATGCATCAACAGACAATGCAATTCGCGGGTGTCATGCTATTTCGTCCGCAGGTAGCGGTCCGCGGCCGCCGCCGCGCGGCGGCCCTGGTCGATCGCGGTGACGATCAGTCGCGCGCCCAGCACGCAGTCGCCGGCGGCGAAGACCCCCGGCGCCGAGGTCATCAGGTCGGCATCGGTCAACAGGCAGGCCCCCGGGTTGAGCTCGAGGCCGAAGTCGGTGACGAGAGCGCTGTGCTCGGTGTGCACGAAGCCCATCGCGAAGACCACCAGATCGGCTTTGAGCTCGAACTCGGAGCCGGGGACCTCCTTGAACGAGCGCCGCCCGGCGGCATCGGCGGGGCCCCACTCGACCCTGACGCAGCGCAGAGTCCGCACCCGACCCGCGTCATCGCCGAGGATCTCCTTCGTCGAGATCCCCCACATCCGGGTGCAGCCCTCGTCGTGAGATGTCCCGGTTCGCAGAATCTGCGGCCAGGCCGGCCACGGGTTGTCAATCGAGCGCTCCTTCGGCGGCTCCGGGAGGATTTCGACCTGGGTGATCGAGGCCGCGCCCTGGCGGCGGGCCGTGCCGACGCAGTCCGCGCCGGTGTCGCCACCGCCGACCACGACCACGGTCCGCCCGGCGGCGCTGATGTCCGCCGCAGGGGGGAGGATGTCGCCGGCGACGCGGTGATTCTGGGCGGTCAGGAAATCCATCGCCATGTGGACCCCGCCGAGGTCCCGGCCCGGGAGGACGACGTCGCGCGGGACGCGCGAGCCGGCGGCCACGACGACGGCGTCGAAGGTCCGCCGCAGGTAGTTCACGGAGACGTCACGCCCGGCATCGACGCGGGTCTCGAAGATGACCCCCTCAGCCTCCATTTGCGCGATGCGCCGGTCGAGGACCCACTTCTCGAGCTTGAAATCGGGAATGCCGTAGCGCAGGATCCCGCCCGCACGGTCGGCCTTCTCGTAGACGACAACCGAGTGGCCGGCTCGCGCCAGCTGCTGGGCCGCGGCGAGACCGGCGGGCCCGGAGCCGACAACGACGGCCCGCTTGCCGGTGCGTCGCGGGGCCGGCTGCGGGACGATCCACCCCTCGCGCCAGCCGCGCTCGACGATCTGCAGCTCGATCTGGCGGATGCTCACCGCCGGGGCGTTGATGCCCAGCGTGCAGGAGGCCTCGCAGGTCGCCGGGCAGATCCTGCCGGTCACCTCGGGCAGGTTGTTCGTCGCGTGCAGCAGATCCAGCGCGCGGCGCCACTGACCGCGCCAGACCATGTCGTTCCAATCCGGGATGCGGTTGTGCAGCGGGCAGCCGAAGGTGTGGCAGTACGGCACGCCGCAGTCCATGCAGCGCGCCGCCTGCCGCCGGAGGCGGTCCTCCGGCAGAAGCTGTTCGATCTCGCGGAAGTCGCGTATCCGCTCGGCGACGGGACGCTTGGGCGCGTCTTCGCGCGTATATTCGATAAAGCCGGTGATCTTACCCACGAGCGAGCCCCGAAAACTCAAGATCCGGACGCGCTGGATACTGGGTGGCGGAGGGGTGGCGCGAAGGGGAGGTCTCCGTCGGCGGACCGAAGGGAGCACGACGGAGGTCCGCAGCGACAGGACCCCGCAGCCCGCACGCACCCCAGAAGCTTTTGCCCATTAGTTGCTGAAGACCTCCTCGGTAGCGGAGACCGTTTCGGACTGGATTTCCGCTTCCCGGCGCATCCGCTCGAGCGAGGTGCGGTACTCGATCGGCATGACCTTGACGAAATAGGGGAGGCGGGACTGCCAGTTGTCCAGCAGCATGCGCGCCTGGGCGCTTCCCGTCAGCTCGAGGTGGCGCTCGATCAGGCCGCGCAGCGCAGCCTGGTCGGCGGGAGTCCAGACCCCCTCGAGGTCCACCATGTCGAGGTTGCAGCGGGTGTCGAAGAGCCCCGTCTCGTCGTAGACATAGGCGACGCCGCCGCTCATGCCCGCGGCGAAGTTCACGCCTGTGCGCCCGAGAACGACCACCGTGCCGCCGGTCATGTACTCGCAGCCGTGGTCGCCGACGCCCTCGACGACGGCTGCGGCGCCGCTGTTGCGCACCGCGAAGCGCTCGCCGGCCCTGCCGTGCAGGAAGACCTCGCCGCCGGTGGCGCCGTAGAGGATGACGTTGCCGGCGATGGTGCTCTGGTGCGGGACGAACGTCGCGCCCGCGGGCGGGACGACGACAATCCGGCCTCCGGAGAGGCCCTTGCCGACGTAGTCGTTCGCGTCGCCTTCGATGCGCAGCGTGATGCCGGGGCAGAGGAACGCGCCGACGCTCTGGCCGACCGAGCCGGTCAGCGTGATTTCGATGGTGCCGTCCGGCAGCCCGCTCGCGCCGTGGCGCGCGAAGACTTCGCCGGCAAGCAGCGTGCCGACCGTGCGGTGGACGTTGCGCACCGGCAGAGCGATCTTTACGGGCTGTTTCTTTTCGATCGCCGGGCCGGCGAGCCGGATCAGCTCGTGGTCGAAGTGGCTGGCGACCGCGTGTTCCTGCGCCCGCACGCAGCGCAGCACCGGCAGGGCGAAGGGGTGGCGCGGGCAGATGACAGCCGTGAAGTCCAGGAGCCGGGCCTTCGGGTGCCGGGGGTCGGGCGCGGCCCTGAGGCGCTCGGTGCGCCCGACCATCTCATCGACGGTGCGGAAGCCCAGCTCGGCCATCTGCTCGCGCAGGTCGCGGGCGAGGAAGCGGAAGAAGCGCTCGACGTGCTCGGCCGCGCCGCCGAAGCGCCGGCGCAGCTCGGGGTCCTGGGTCGCCACACCGACCGGGCAGGTGTTGAGGTGGCACTTGCGCATCATGATGCAGCCGAGCGCGACGAGCACGATCGTGCCGAAGCCGAATTCCTCGGCGCCCATCAGCGTGGCTATCGCCAGGTCGCGCCCGGTGCGCAGCTGGCCGTCGACCTGGACGCGGATGCGGTCGCGCAGGCCGTTGGCGACCAGCGACTGCTGCGCCTCGGCGAGGCCGAGTTCCCAGGGCAGGCCGCAGTGCTTGATCGCGGTCAGCGGCGAGGCGCCGGTCCCGCCGTCCGCGCCGGAGATCAGCACCATGTCGGCCTTGGCCTTGGCGACACCCGAGGCGATGGTGCCCACGCCGACCTCCGAGACGAGCTTGACCGAGACGCGCGCCGCGGGGTTGGAGATCTTGAGGTCGAAGACCAGCTGCGCCAAATCTTCGATCGAGTAGATGTCGTGGTGCGGCGGCGGCGAGATCAGCGTCACGTACGGCGTGGTATGGCGCACGCGGGCGATGTCGCGGCTGACCTTGTGGCCGGGCAGCTGCCCGCCCTCGCCGGGCTTTGCGCCCTGGGCGACCTTGATCTGCAGCTCATCCGCGCCGCGCAGGTACTCGAGCGTGACGCCGAACCTGCCGGAGGCCACCTGGCGCACGCGGGAGCGGCGCGAGTCGCCGTTGGGCAGCGGCACCGCGCGGGCCGGATCCTCGCCGCCCTCGCCGCAGTTGCTGCGCCCGCCGAGGCGGTTCATCGCGATCGCCATCGCCTCGTGCGCCTCCTGGCTGATCGAGCCGAAGCTCATCGCGGCGCTGACGAAGCGCGGGAAGATCGCCTCCTCGGGCTCGACCTGCTCCAGCGGCACCGATACCCCCGGGACGAACGCGAGGCTGCCGCGCAGCGTCGTGTGGCGCTCGGCCTCGGTGACGAGCCGCACGTAGTCCTTGAAAGCCACGGGATTGTCACGGCGCACCGCTTCCTGCAGCTTCGAGATCACCTCGGGCCCGAGCGTATGGCGCTCGCCGTCGGCGCGCACATGGTAGTCGCCCCCGGTGTCCAGGAGCCCGCCGGGGCACCCGGTCTCGCACCAGCCGCTTCGGTGGCGAGCGATCGCCTCCGCGGCGACCTGCTCCAGGCCGATCCCGCCGATACGCGACGGGGTGCCGGTAAAGTACCGCTCGATCAGCTGCTCGCCGAGGCCGACCGCCTCGAAGATCTGCGAGCCGAAAAAGCTGCGCAGCGTCGAGATCCCCATCCGGCTGAAGGTCTTGAGCAGCCCCTTCTTGACCGCGGTGATGTAGTTGTCCAGCGCCTGGGCGGGGGTGACCGGGACCTCGAGCAGCCCGGACTCGGCCAGCTCGCGAATGGTCGCCAGCGCGGTGGTCGGGCAGGCGGCATTGGCGCCGTAGCCGAAGAGCAGCGCGAAGTGCATCACCTCGCGCGGCTCGCCGCCCTCGAGGATGATGCCGGCGTGGTTGCGCAGCCCGGCGCGGGTCAGGTGGTGGTGCAGCCCGGCGACCGCCAGCAGGGCCGGGATCGGCGCGCGGTCGGGCCCGACGGCCCGGTCGGTGAGCACGAGGATGGTAGCGCCGCCGGCGATCGCTGCGTCGGCCTTGCGGAAGATGCTGTTCAGCGCCTGTTCAAGCGCCTCCCCGGCGCCGTCGGCCGGGAAGGTCATGTCGAGGTCGGCCACCTGCACGTCGGGGTGTTCGGCCAGCCGCAGGCGGTCCATGTCCTCGGGGGTCAAAAAGGGCTGGCGCAGCTTGAGCTGGCGCACGTGCTCCGGGGTCTCGTCGAGCAGGTTTTTCTGCCGCCCGATGAAGCTCATCAGCGACATCACGAGCTCTTCGCGCAGCGGGTCGATCGGCGGATTGGTGACCTGGGCGAAGAGCTGCTTGAAGTAGGTGAAGAGCAGGACCGGGCGCGTCGAGAGGACCGCGAGCGCCGCGTCGTTGCCCATCGAGCCGACCGCCTCCTGCCCGCGCGCAGCCATCGGGGAGAGCACCATCCGGCACTCCTCCTCGGTGTAGCCGTGGGCATGCTGGCGCGCGCGCAGCAGCGCCGGCTCCTCGGCGGGGATCTCGGAGGACTCGAAGAGGCCGCGCAGCTCGATGCGGTTGGTGTGCACCCAGTTGCGGTACGGCCGCTGGCGAGCGATCCGGGCCTTGATCTCGCGGTCGGGGACCACGCGGTGCTCCTCGAGGTCGACCAGGAACATCCGCCCCGGCTGGAGGCGGCCGCGGCGCAGGATGCGCTCGGGCGCGAACTCGATGACGCCGGACTCGGAGGCGAGCACAACCAGCCCGTCCCGGGTCTCGGTCCAGCGCGCCGGGCGCAGGCCGTTGCGGTCGAGGGTGCCGCCGATGAAGCGCCCGTCGGTGAAGGCCACCGCCGCCGGGCCGTCCCAGGGCTCCATGAAGGCCGCGTGGTACTCGTAGAAGGCGCGCCGGTCCTCGCTGATCTGGTAGCGCGACCCCCAGGCCTCGGGGATCAGCATCATCATCGCGTGTGGCAGCGAGCGGCCGCCGAGCACGAGCAACTCGAGCGCGTTGTCGAGCATCGCCGAGTCCGAGCCGTCCTCCTGGATGATCGGCAGCAGCTTCGGCAGGTCGTCCCCGAAGAGCGGCGAGGAGAGGATCGCCTCACGGGCACGCATCCGGTTGACGTTGCCGCGCAGCGTGTTGATCTCGCCGTTGTGTGCGAGCAGGCGGAACGGCTGCGAGAGCGGCCAGGAGGGCAGGGTGTTCGTCGAGTAGCGCTGGTGCACGAGGGCGAACGCGCTCTCGAACGCCGGGTTCTCGAGGTCGGGGTAGAACGGGAGCAGCTGCGTGCCGGTCAGCATCCCCTTGTAGAGGATGGTGCGCGCGGAGAGGCTCGGTACGTAGAAGAAGCGCGTGACGGCTTCGCCCCACCCGGCGGCCTCCTTCTCCGCGAGACGCCGCACGAGGTAGAGCTTGCGCTCGAGCGCGTCGGCGGGGACGCTGCCGCGCCCGAGGAAGATCTGGCGAATTGCCGGCAGCGTGGCGCGCGAGAAATCGCCGAGGTGGTCGGAGCAGACCGGCACGTCGCGCCAGCCGAGGACCGCGAGACCTTCGCCCAGCGCGTGGCGCTCGATCAGTGCCGCGCAGCGGGCGGCTTCCGCGGCGGCGCGGGGGAGAAAGACCATGCCGATGCCGTATTCGCCGGCGGGGGGGAGGGCGAATCCGAGCTTGTCGGCCTCGGCGCGCAGGAACCGGCCGGGGATCTGCAGCAGCAGCCCGGCGCCGTCGCCGGTGGTTTTGTCGCCGCCGACCGCGCCGCGGTGCTCGAGGTTGACCAGCACGCGCACGCCATGCTCGACCACCTCGTGCAGCGGGACGCCATCGAGCCGCGCGACGAAGCCGACGCCGCAGTTGCCCCGTTGCGTCTGCCCGTCGATCAGGCTGCGTCGAATCCTATACAATTTCCTACCGTCGGCAGTCATTTCCGTCCTTGCTTGCTGCATCGGCTGTCAGAGCGGTGCATTCTATCACATGGCCGGCGCGGACTCGCTCGCCGTGTGGTTCGGATGTCTCCGTGATCCAGCGCGGGGTCTGACCGATGCGCCCCCAGCCTCGCTGTTCCTGGTTAGCGGCGGGGAAACCAACCCGTCCGGTATCGTCGTCCACGGCCGGGATCATCCGGCAAGCAGGGCTTTCATCGTTCGCCGGCGCGACCTGCCCGGCCGTGGTCAGGCCGGATAACCGCCGCTGATGTAGGCCTCGATATTCCCGATCCGCTGCTCCTGCTCTTCGAAGAGCGACTTCACGATATCGCCGATGGAGACCAAGCCGACAAGGGACCCGTCCTCGACCACGGGGAGATGACGGATGAAACGTGCCGTCATGAGCGCCATGCACTCGGCAACCGTCGTCGCCGGAGTAACCGTCACGGCAGGCGTCCCCATGATCTGCTCGACCGCCGTCTCCCGGGAAGACTTGCCGGTCAGGATCACTTTGCGGGCGTAGTCGCGCTCGCTGACAACTCCCACCACGCGATCACCGTCCATCACCACCAGGGCGCCGATGTTCCGCGTGGCCATCAGGCCAAGCGCGTCGAATACGGGCACTTTCGGGCCGACCGTGCAAACGTCGCGGTGGGCCTTTTTCTGAAGCACCATTCGCACCAACGTGGATCCGCTCGTGGACTTCGGCATAATTTTCCCGATGTCGTCCAACCGTTCGCCCGCCTGTTTTGGGTTTCCCATGAAAGCGCCTCCTTTGTCCCGCCTCGCCGTCCCTTGTGTGCCCCTATTAAAAAAGATAACCAGATTGGCAAGGGAAACAAGTGAAATATTCACAATGCCACCCAGGCACGGCAAGCTGCAGGAAAAGACGGTGACGCCGGTGTGCGCCCAAACCCACCGAGCCTCAGAGCGCGAGAGCGAGGAAGTTCGTGAAAAGCGCGCGGACGTGGCGGCCGACAGCGGGCGCGAGTTCGTCGCAGCGGCGCAGGATTTCACCTCCGGCCTCCTTGCCGGCAAACCACTCCGCGAGCAGCGCGCGGTCCGCCTCGAGGTGGAACTGCAGCCCGTAGGATCGCCGGAATCGGAAGGCCTGGTGGTGACAGTCGCTGCCGGTTGCGAGCAGCACACCTCCGGCCGGGATAGCAAAGGTGTCCCCGTGCCACTGGAAGACCGGCAGGGTGGCGGGCAGGCCGCAAAAGAGCGGATCGGCCTGCCCCTCGTCGGTCAGGCTCACCGTGCTCCAGCCGACCTCCTCGACGCGGTTTTTCGTCACCGCGGCGCCGGCGGCCTTCGCGATCATCTGCGCGCCGAGGCA
>CAZEOK010000105.1:0-10542 GCA_964513745.1 uncultured bacterium | reverse complement strand
GCTGGAGACCTCCCCTCCGCGCCACCCCTCCGCCCAGTACGTCATCAAAGCAACGACCATGACGGTCAATCGCGAGGCGACTGGGGCGTCACTGAGGGAAGATGCGCGGAGCCGCCGAAAAGCATGGAGTGGTGTCCGGGGCGGTCCCGCAGGGACGTAGGCGCGTGGTTTGAGCCGCAGGCGAGTTGCGAGACTGCGAGACCCGGGCACCGCTCCGGGCCGGCGGCGCAGACGCACGACCGAAGGGATGCCCCCGTCGCCTCGCGCACACGGTCAAGGGCAGCGAGACCGGCCGATGACCGGTTCACTGATCACATGGTATCGTTTATTATGGGGTTGAAAGGCACCACGTCGGATAATTTGATCTCTTCCGTCTGAATCGGAGGCGCTGTGAGAACACTCGTGCTGGGAATCGGCAACGTGCTGCTGCAGGACGAGGGGGTCGGCATCCACGCCCTCGGGGAGTTGCAGCGGCGCTTCACCGTCGACGACGACGTCGAGTTCATCGACGGCGGGACCGCCGGCGTCGAGCTGCTGCGCTACCTCGACGGCCGCGACCACATCCTGATCGTCGACGCCGTGGCCGCCGGACACCCCCCGGGGACGGTCTTTCGTGTCGCGGGCGAGGACGTGCCCCGGATGTTCCACTTGAGGATCAGCCCCCATCAGATCGGCCTCTCCGACGTGATCGCGACGGCGCTGATCTCCGACTCGCTCCCCGGCGAGATGGTGCTCTTCGGCATGGAACCCGAGACGATGACCATGGGGCTCGCGTTGACGGCAACTGCGGAGGCGGGCCTCGGAAAGCTCGTCGGCGCGGTGGTGGACGAATTGCGCCGCCTCGGCCACCGCGTCGAGGAGCGCGCCGACCCGCCGCCGCGCCAGCGGGAGTGGAGACCGACCGCCCACTAGGGGCCCTGTTCTCGTCTGAGTTGGCCTGCTCTGTCTTCAGCGAGGCGGCCGTGGCTTTCCCGCAGGGAGATGGCGCGAAGACGCCAATCAGCCCGGAGTGTTGACCGGTGCGGTTCCGCAGGAACGCAGGCTCGTTGTTTGAGCCCGGAGGGCGAGTTATGAGACTGCGAGCTCCGGGCAACGCTCCGGGCCGGCGGCTGAGACGCACGAACGAAGGGAAGCCACGCTCGGCTCGCGCACGTACACGACAGAGCGCATGTCGCTAGGCAGATCGAAGTCTGTCGACTATAATAAATAATATGTGCCTCGCGATACCGTCGCGCATCGTCTCCACCGACGGCATGACCGCCGTCGTCGACGTCTGCGGCGCCCGCCGCGAGGCCAACCTGATGCTGCTGCCGGAAGAGGTCACCCCGGGCGACTTCGTGCTCGTGCACGCCGGTTTTGCGATGCAGACGGTCGACCGGGAGACCGCGGAGGAGTCGTTGCGCTTTTTCAGCCGCCTCGTCAAGGCGGCCGAGGCCGCCGGGGAGAGCCCCGACGACGTCCCCGAGGAGTTCCGCGAGGTCTTTGCCAGAGGGACGATCGCCTGGGGCGAATCAGAAAAGCATGATCCGTGAAAGCCCCCTCGCTCCCCCTGTGCCGGAGGGGGAGAGGGGCGATCCGGCGGACGACCCCGGGGCCCGATGCACGAACTCTCGATAGCTCTCTCCGTGCTCGACATCGTGCGCACCGCCGCCGCGGATGCCGGTCTCTCACGCATCACCATTGTCCGATTGCGCATTGGCAGCGCCAGCGGGGTGCAACCGGAAGCGCTGCGCTTCGCCTTCGACTGCTCCAAGACGGTGACACCGGCCGCCGTGGCGGCACTCGAGATCGAGGAGGTTCCGGTCGGGGGCCACTGCGACGCCTGCGACAGGGATTTCACCCATCCGGAGGCTTACGTCCTCGCCTGCCCGCTCTGCGGCGGGACATCGTTCCGGGTCACCGCCGGGGACGAGCTCAACGTGCTGGACATCGAGGGGGAGCCATGAAGGTCAAGGTCGTCACGAACATCCTCAAGGCAAACGCCCGCATCGCCGAGGAGAACCGGCGGACCCTGCGCGATCGCGGCATCGTGACGATCAACCTCATGTCCTCGCCGGGCGCCGGCAAGACCACGCTGCTCGCGCGCACGATCCGCGACCTCGGGGCGGCAATCCGGTTTGGCGTCATCGAGGGGGACATCCAGGGCACGCATGACGCCGAGGTGATCGCCGCCCTCGGGGTGCCGGTCATCCAGATCAACACCGCGGGAGGCTGCCATCTCGACGCGAACATGGTGCAGTCGGTGCTCCCGGAGCTGCCGCTGGCGGCGATCGACCTGCTCGTCATCGAGAACGTCGGCAACCTCGTCTGCCCGGCCGAGTTCGACCTCGGCGAGGACGCCAAGGTGATGCTGCTCTCGATCACCGAGGGCGACGACAAGCCGCTGAAGTACCCGCGGATGTTCCGCGAGTGCGAGGTGCTTCTCGTGAACAAGGTTGACCTGGCACCGCACCTCGACGTCAGTCTCGAGAAGATCGGCCGCGACGCGCGCGGCCTGAATCCGGCGCTGCAGGTCTTCGAGGTCTCGGCGCGCAGCGGGCAGGGACTCGACGCCTGGTACCGCTGGCTCGAAGCGAAACTTCGCCGCTGACTGGGACTACCGTGCCCAAGCGATCCCCGTGCTCGCTTCCGGGGTCATGCCGCTTCGCACCGCCGGGGAGCACCCGCTTCGCGTCACCCCTTCAGCTCGGGCCTGTGAAATTGCATCTGCACCATCACCGACACCTGTCCCTCACGGGAGCAGCGGCAGGACCCCGCAGCCTGAACGGTCCGAGTGACGATGCGTCTGCACATTGAGGTAACCGGGGTCGTACAGGGAGTCGGGTTCCGGCCGACGGTCTGGCGGCTCGGCCGCGAGCTGGGCCTTGCGGGCTTCGTGCGCAACTCCTCGGCCGGCGTCGAGATCGAGATCGAGGGGGAGCGCGCGGTTGAGTTCGCAGGCGCCCTCCGTGCCGCCTCCCCTCCCCTCGCCCGGATCACCGGCCTCGCGACCCGCGAGGTCCCCGCTCAGGGCGCCACCGACTTCGTCATCATGCCGAGCCGCGAATCGGGCGCCTCCACCGACATCTCGGCCGACGTTGCGACGTGCGACGATTGCCTGCGCGAGCTGACCGATCCCGCTGATCGACGCTGCGGCCACCCCTTTATCAACTGCACCAACTGCGGGCCGCGCTACTCGATCACGCTGCGGGTGCCGTACGATCGAACCAACACCACCATGGCACCGTTCGCGCTCTGCCCCGACTGCGATCGCGAGTACCGGGACCCGGGCGACCGGCGCTTTCACGCGCAACCCAACGCCTGTCCGGCCTGCGGGCCGGAGGTCAGGTTTCGCCGCGGCAGCACTGAACTTCGGCGCGGTGAGGCCATCCGCGCAGCGGTCGAACTGCTGCGCGGCGGGGGGATCCTTGCGCTCAAGGGGCTCGGCGGGTTCCAGCTGGCCTGCAACGCACTCGACACCGTCGCGGTCGCGCGGCTGCGGGAGCGACGGAGACGGAGCAACAAACCGTTCGCGCTGATGGCCCCCGACCTCGACGCCGTGCGCGTTTTCGCCAGGGTCTGCGACGAGGAGGAGGCTCTGCTCCTCTCCCCCGAGCGGCCGATCGTGCTGCTCGCCCGCGCGGCCGGCGACGCACTCCCGGAGGCCGTCGCCCCCGGCGCCGGCGACGTCGGCTTCATGCTGCCGAACACGCCGCTGCACCGGCTGCTGTTTCACGAATCTCCGAGCTTCGTCGCGCTCGTGATGACCAGCGGCAATGTCGCCGAGGAGCCGATCGTCAGGGACAACGAGACCGCGACCCGTGTCCTTGCTCCCTTTGCCGACGGCTTTCTCGATCACGACCGTGACATCTTCATGCGCGTCGACGATTCCGTGGTGCGTCGCATCAACGGTCGGACATCCTTCATCCGCCGCGCGCGCGGCTATGTCCCCGCGGCTATCCCGCTCCCCGGCTCGGGCCCGCCGGTGCTCGGCTGCGGCGCGGAGGTGAAGAACACGTTCACGCTGACGACCGCGGCAGCCGCCGTCGTCAGCCAGCACATCGGCGACCTTGAGAACCACGAGACGCTCGAGTTCTTTCTCGAGACGCTGGCGAACCTGAGATCGGTCTTCCGCGTCGCCCCGACAGCGATCGCTCACGACCTGCACCCAGGCTATGGTTCGACCCGCTGGGCCCTCGAGCAGCACGGTTACGAGCTCTGGGGCGTACAGCACCATTGGGCGCACATCGCGTCGGTGCTCGCGGAGACAGGGTTTCCGGGGCAGGTCATCGGCGTGGCGCTCGACGGGTCGGGTTTCGGGACGGACGGCACCGTCTGGGGTGGCGAGTTTCTCGTGGCCGACGTGCACTCGTACCAGCGACTGGCCTCGTTCCTCCCGGTCCCGCTGCCGGGCGGAGAGGGGGCGATCCGCCACCCCTGGCGCATGGCCCTGAGCTATCTCACGGCTGCCTGCGGCGCCTCCCTTCCGGATGGCGCCGCCGTCCGGGCGCTCGTCGCCCGCGCCGGCGAGGCGGATGCCGCGACCGTTCTCAAGGTCCGGGAGAATCGGGCCCTCTCGCCGCTGTCCTCCGGCGCCGGGAGACTCTTCGATGCGGTCGCCGCACTCACTGGGCTCTGCGACAGCAACAGCTTCGAGGGCGAGGCGGCGATGAGGCTCGAGGCGGCGGCCGGAGGGCGGATCGGTGAGCCCTATGGATTCGACACGGCGCACGGCGATCCTGCCCGGATCGATTTCTCATCGGCGTTTCTCTCGCTCCTCGACGATCTCGGGGGGGGCGCAACCGCGGGGCTCGTCGCGTCCCGGTTCCATGCGACGGTCGCCGCGGCGGTCGTAGATCAGGTTGGGCGCTTGCACCGCATGACCGGTTTGCATGATGTGGCACTCAGCGGGGGCGTCTTCCAGAACCGGCTGCTTTTCGAGGCCGTGACCCGCGGCGTCGAGGGGCTCGGGCTGCGCGTGCACACGAACACCCGGGTCCCCGCGAACGACGGCGGCATCAGCCTCGGCCAGGCCTTCCTCCTCCGCGAGCGTCTGCGTTAGCCCGGGTCGGCAGGGAGGGCTTTTCCCGCCCCAGCTGCGTTGCGGGGAGGGCTGCCTTGCTGGAACGAAAAAATCCGCTCCCTGCCGACTCGGGCAGCACAAGCATGGTTCGGGGATATCCCCGACAGCTTCCGGTGGCTTCAATTGAGATTTTCGACTGTTGAATTCAGCTGGCGGAGAGGTGGCGCGAAGCGGCGGTCCGCTGAGCCCGTAAAAATGAAAGGCCCCGGCGCCGAACAACACGCCGGGGCCCCCGAATCCGGTTCCTTACTTGCTCGCGAACTCCGGCGGCGTCGGGCTGTCCTCGACCAGGAACGTGTGACAGTTGTCGCAGTCCTGCGGGATCGTGTGCTTCCCGTCGGCGGTGGTCAACTGGTCATCGTGGCAGCGCCAGCAGCCGGCGAAGCCCTCGTCGGTGCTCGGGTTCGGGTGCCCGATGTGGCTCGGGTGGGTCTCCCAGTTGGTGTTCATCTCCGGGAATACGATGCGCCCATAGATATCGGCCGCCGTCTGGGCGCCCCGCTCGACGAGGTCCTTCGGAGTCGCCGGATAGCTGGCTGCGTAGAAAGCCTGGACCGACTGCTTGACCTGCTGCATGCCGCCGTCGTGCGTGGGATACTTGGCCTGCACCGCCTTCAGCACTTCGCGCTTGTAGTAGGGGATCTTCATCAGATCGGGGCGGCTCTCGATGGCCTCGTCGATTGCCTTGCTGGGGAACTGAAAGAGGTGCGTCGGCCGGTTGTGGCAATCGATGCAGTCCATGGTCCTGGATTCCGCAAGCTCGGCCGCCGTCGGCACTTTGTCGCCCTTGCGGGTGTAGGTACGCACCTCGCCGGTCGAAGTTGTCAACTCGACCCAGTTGATGGACATGCGGCGCTTGTCGCCCTGGATGTAGCGGATCTTGTTGTCGGAGTAGATGTGCCACCAGTGGATACCGCCATGGCGACCTGAGTCCAGATCGCCCCCGCCGGTCTTGATGAGCATGGCGTTGTAGCTCGGCGTGTTCGCCTCATCGTCGGCAAAGCGCACGAAGGCGTGGAGCTTGTCGCCGATGTGCTTGGACGGCCAGTGGCACTGCTCGCACGTCTGACGCGCTGGGCGCAGGTTCTCGATCGGGGAGTGGATCGGGCGGCTGTAGGTATTCAAGGTCGTCGCCACGACCTGGCGCAGACCGTCGACCTTGGCCTTCACGAACCAGGAGGCGCCGGGGCCGATGTGACACTGCACGCACATCACGCGCGAGTGCGGCGAGCCCTGATAGGCGGTGTACTCCGGGGACATCACGGTGTGACAGACCGTGCCGCAGAAGCGCGGTGACTCCATGAACTCGACGCCGAGGTAGGTGACCGTCGCAAAGATGACCGCGTTCGCGAGGGTCAGGCCGAGGAAGATCAGAATCCCCTTGCGCAGGTGCTCGTCGTTGAAGTCGAGCTTCGGGAAGCGGTTCATCTCCTCGTCGCTGACGTGCGCGGCAAGAAGCCTGCGGCGGCGCAGCCAGATGCCGACGGGCATGACCACGAGCCCGCCGACGAAGACGCCGGGAAGGATCATGAAGGCCATGATCCCCGAGTAGGGGCCGAGGTGGCCGCCCATCATGTTGATGGAGACGACGGTGATCAGCAGCACCGCCGAGATGACCGCGAGCACCGCGCCGGCTATCGTGATGGTGTTGTTGGCGTAGTTGAAGAACCGCCCCCGCATGTCCATCGATTTCAATTGCTCAATGTTCATCGCATCCTCCTTGCCCCGCCCTCGATTCTTCAGCGTGTATTGTCAGAGTTCTCAAGCATACTTTCACCGTGAATCTCTGTCAAGTATGGATTCTGCATACACATTGAAGGGACCCGCGATTGACGCCCTCACGACGGGCAGGCCGCGGCGATCAGCGCAGCGATGTCTCGAGCGCCCGGCGGTAGAGGTCGGCGGCGATCGCGAGAGCGCCTCGCCGCTCGGCGACCGCGCCGAGGTCGTAAAGAATGCGCGGTTCGGGGGGACGCAATCCGGCCGCCTTCGCGACCCCGGCCCGGTACTCTTCTTCCCGGCCGAGGAACCGCTCCGTCAGCGCCAATGCGAGCGCGTACCCCCCCCGGTCGGGAAACTCGGCCGTGAGTTCGTTGAAGAGCGCCGCCGCCTCATCGAACCGGTCCGCTCGAAGGTTCGCGGCCGCGGCCTGGTAGGCGGCCTCGGAATCGTGGGGGTCGATATCGCGCACCTTCAGGAACGCGGTCCGGGCTTCCTCGACCTCGCCTCGTCGCATGTGATGCAACCCAAGCTCAAGGTGCGGTTTCTTGAAGGCCGGGTCGCGCTCCACGGAGATGCGGAACTGCTCGACCGCCTTCTCTTCCTGCCCCTTCTCGAGGAGCAGCCGGCCGAAGTTGTAGTACATCAGGGCGTGGTTCTTCGGGACATACTCACGCGTGGGGCGCAACTCCTCCGAGGTGGGGAGGCCGAGGGCCTTGCGGATTGCGTCCGCGAGATCGGAGCGCATCGTGGTCGGATAGCCGGCGAGGGTGAAGGTGACGCGGCCGGAAGCGTCGAGCACGAGGCTCGACGGGACGGCCATCGTCCCGAACGCGTTGAAGACAACGAGGCCCTCGTCGAGGAGCACGGTGGCCGAGGTCCTGGTTTCCGCAACAACGGCCCGGATCGCGTCCCGGTCGGTGGGGGTTATCGCGAGGTGCTCCACGTTGACCGCGACGAGCTGCAGCCGCTCCGGGCCGAGTTCTGCGCGCAACCGCTCCAGCTCCTCGAGAATCTCCCGGGAACGGGGGCTCCACGTCGCCCAGAAAACCATCACGAAAACGCCAGTGCCCCGGTGTGCGGCGCTCTCCCAGAGGCGGCCTTCAAGATCCTTCATCGTGAACGAGGGGGGGGCCTCGCCGACCGCCACGTTCTTGAATGCGGCCCCGGCCGTGCCTGGGTACGCGGTCGCTGCGCCGACGAGGGCGAACAACAGCGCCGCGGCGCCCCCCCGCATCGCTACGGCTCTCGCCGCTGCCAGCGGCCAAGAACCACGGAAGCCGTCGCCGCGAGCAACCCGAAGGAAAAAACGCTGGCAAGCCGGGAGATGCCATGAACGGCGATCAGGTCGTACAGGAATACCTTCGCGGCGCCTACCAGCGTCACGAGAATCGCGAGGGTCCGCAGCTCGCGGCTGCGCGAGCGAGTCGCCAGCGCGAAGAGCAAGATCCCCGAAACGTTGATGATCAGGGATTGTGCGCTCAGGAAGGTGTCCCGGGCCTGCGGCGTCCCAGCGTTGAGTATCAGGTATGCCGCGGTGCGGAGCAGGAAAAACCCGCCAGCCAGCGATGAGGTGAGCAGTGCGACCGCGCAGCGATCCCCGCTGCCGAGAAAGCCGAAAACCAGGGAGCCCGCCGCGGGCGCGTGGCGCCGGCACCAGCGGTAGTGCGCGAGCGCCGAGAGGGCAAGCACCAGAGATGCCGCCGCCGCGAGGGCGGGGGGAGCGCTGGCGCCGTCGCCGGAGAGGAGCGTGGCCGCAAGGGCCAGGGCGACGACGATCTGCAGCAGATAAGAAACCAGACGCGCTCCGCCACTTTCCCAGCGCACGGAGAGCACGGCGAACGCGAATGCGGTGATCGACAGCAGCGGCAACGACCCGAGCAGGGAGCCGGTCGCCGCGGAGAATCCGAGCGCGAAGAGCACGACGGCAGCGACCGCATAGGCGTTCAGCGCGGGAGCCCCCCCGCCGCCGCGCAGTCCAGCCCAGGCGGCCACCCCGACCAGGGCGGCGGCCAGCAGCAGCCCCGCGACGCCGTGCGCCCGGGCGTCTCCCTGAGCGGCCGCGACCTGCAACCCCGAGGTGAAGGCAACCGCGGCGCCCAGCGACGGCAACGCGAGGGAGAGCAGCGACGGCAGCGGCCGGGGGGGGCGCAGGATCCCGACGAGGGACTGCCCGAGCCAGAAGATCGCGAAGAGCCAGACGAGGGGCGGGAACCACGAGGCCCCGGCGAGAGGTCCGGCGGCGTCGGCCCCGCTCATCGAGACCCGGAGCCTGACCGCCCAGATCGAGAGAACCAGCGCGGAAAAAGCGAACGCCGTCCACCCGATCCAGTCGCCCTTGAGCCGCCGCGAGACCGGCACGCCCGCAGCGCTCGTCGCCAGGAAGAGCGCGAGCAACGGCGCGAACGACGGGTGCGGGACAGCGAGCGCCAGTCCCGACACGAGCACGCTGAGCACGCCGATCGCCCCGGGCAACGGCGTGCCGTGGCGCTCACCGAGCGCGGTCATGAAAATCGCCGTCGCGCCCAGGGCCAGGTAGGCCGCGGCGCCGGGGAGAGAGCCGAAGTGGGTGTAAGTCTCGACGACGATCGAGCAGGTCAGCACCGCGCCGCAAACGGCAAAGACCGGCGCAAGGTCATTGCGGCGGGAGTACTGCACCCAGCCGACGAGCATCAGGACCGCCGCGTACCCGAGGCCCGCGATGGCCCCGACGGCGGGACTGATCGCACCGCTGTCCGCGACGGTGCGGAGCCCGAGGGCAACGACGAGCAGGAAACAGACGGTCGAAACCCGCGCCAGCAAAGAGGATCCCGACCAGCCCGCAGGAACCAAGGCAGGCTCTGCTGACGGCGCCGGTTCGACCTTCGCAGCACCGACCTTCGCCGGTTCCGCCGCGAGCGACGCCGCGACGCGCCGCCCTTCGAGGGACTCCAGCCGCCGACCTAACTCCTCGACCCGCCCCTCGAGCTCCAGAATCCGCGACTCGAGGCTCACCGCGTCACCCATGTCGCCCTCCCTCCGGACCACCGCCTCGGCCGCGCTCGGGCGGCCGCCGCGCCCCTAGTGGGCCGCCTCTACCGTGTCGGCGTCCTCCGCGGTGATCTCCCCCGCGGCGTACGCCTCCTCGACCGACCTGAACATCGGCAGGAATTTCTCGAAGACGACGAGGATCACGAACGGCAGCGAGAGGATCAGCAGCGCCGGCAGGATCCCCTCCTTCTCGAAGAACCCCGGCTCGTACATGCTGCGCAGCCCGCGCAGGCTCTTGGAGAAGAGCTGGCCGCCGATCACGACGTTCCAGCGCATCGAGAAGACCTGCAGCAGCAGGATGAACGAGGCCGCCGCCGCGAGGATGTTCTGCACGCGCGCCTTCATCTGGCTGCCGAGCAGCACGACGATCAGCAGCAGGATGAACGGGATCAGCGAACCGATGATCAGCTGCATCGAGATGAAACTGAAGGAGAGCTTGGTGGTCAGCAGCTGGCGGATGATGACCCACTCCTCCGAGCTCTCGTAGGAGAGCGTGATGATCTCGAGCAGCTCGAGCGTCACGGTGAGGATCATGAAGAGCCAGAGCCAGCTGGCCATCGTGGCCACGGTCCCGCGCAGGATCGGCAGCCCCTTGATGGCCATCGCCGCCATGTACATCAGGATCATCGCCGCGATGCCCGACACCACCGCGGAGAACAGGAAGATGACCGGCATCAGCGGCGTCGACCACCAGGGGTTGGCCTTGACCGAGCCGAAGAGGAAGCCGACGT
>CAZEOK010000104.1:0-10558 GCA_964513745.1 uncultured bacterium | reverse complement strand
CCGCCGGGCCCTTGTCGTGCGAGGAGCAGCGGATGTGATAGCGCTTCGCGTCCGGAACGAGCCTGATGACCTTCTTCGGGCACTCCGCGACGCAGAGCCCGCACCCGGTGCACTTTGCCGGGTCGACGACCGGGATGCGGTCCGCTCCCATCAAGATCGCGCCGTACGGGCAGACCCGGGTGCAGTTGCCGAGGCCGACGCAGGCGTAGGGGCAGGCCTTGGGGCCGCCGGCGACGAGCACCGCGGCGCGGCAGTCCTCGACGCCGGCGTAGCGGTACTTCACCACGCCCTTGCCCTCGCCGCCCTGGCAGAAGACCAGCGCGACCTTCTTCTCGACAGCGCCGGCGGCGACACCCATCACCGCTGCCACCGCGTCCGCGGCGCTCTGGCCGCCCGCGACGCAGACCGCAACCCCGGCGTTCCCCTCGACCACCGCGGCAGCGGCGCCGTCGCAGCCGGGGAAGCCGCACGCGCCGCAATTGGTGCCGGGGAGCGCAGCGCGCACCGCGGTCACGCGCGGATCGACCTCGACGGCGAGCCAGCGGTCGGAAAACGCCAACCCGAGCCCGAGCAGCAACCCGGTCACGCCGAGCAGCACTATCGCCGCGAGGATCACGCTGCCACCCTAAAGCCCAAACAGATGGGCGAAGCCCATGAAGGCGAGCGACATCAGACTCGCGGTGATGAACGCGATGGGGTAGCCCTGGAAGGCCCGCGGCACCGGGGCGAGGAAGACGCGGTCGCGCACCGAGGCGAAGAGCACGATCGCCAGCGTGTAGCCGACCGAGACCCCGAGCGTGTAGACGATGCTCTTGAGGAAGCTCAGGTTGTAGTCGATGTTCAGGATGGCCACGGCGAGCACCGCGCAGTTGGTCGTGATCAGCGGCAGGTAGATCCCGAGCGAGACGTAAAGGTCCTTGAAGTTCTTGCGAATGTACATCTCCTCGAACTGCACAAGGGCGGCGATGACGAGGATGAAGGCGATCGTGCGCAGATACTCCAGGTGCAGCGGCGCCAGCAGGAAGCGATGCAGCAGCCAGGTCACCGCGCTGGCGTTGACCATCACGAAGATCACGGCCATCCCCATGCTCAGCGAGGTCTCGACCTTGTTCGAGAGCCCGAAGAACGAGCAGAGGGCCAGGAAGCGGATCAGCAGGATGTTGTTGACGAGCAAGGAGCTGACCAGGATCATGAAGACGTTCATGTCGTTCGTGATCATGTCCTAGCCTTTCTTCCAGAACTTCTGTTTCAGCGCCATCAGGAACCCGATCGCGAGAAAGCCCCCCGGCGGCATGATGAAGACCAGAGCCGGGGGGAAGCCCGGGCCGAGGTTCGCCACTTCCGTATTGAGCAGCGTGACCGTCCCGCTGCCGAGGATCTCGCGCATCGTTCCCAGGATCGTGATCGCGATCGTGAAACCCAGGCCCATCCCGAGGCCATCGAGGACCGCAAGCAGCGGCCCGTTGCGGTAGGCGAAGCCCTCGGCGCGGCCGAGGATGATGCAGTTGACCACGATCAACGGCACGAACACGCCGAGATTCTTGTAAAGACCCGGCTGATAAGCGTGCATCAGCAGGTCGATCAGCGTGACGAAGGTCGCGATGATCACGATGAAGATCGGGATCCGCACCGCGGCCGGGATCACCTTGCGCAGCAGCGAGACGAGCAGGTTCGAGGCAACCAGCACGAAGGAGGCCGCGACTCCCATCCCCAGCGCGTCGTTGGCGTTGCTCGAGACGGCAAGGAGCGGGCAGAGCCCGATCATCAGGACAAGGATCGGGTTCTCCTCGACGATCCCCGCCAGGAAGATCTGCAGCGCGCTCTTTCGCCTAACCGCCATGCCGGTCCCCCTCGATCCCCTTCGGAAAGCGGTCCCGGTACCAGGTCAGGGCATCGCGCACCCCGTTCGCGACCGCCCGCGAGGAGATCGTCGCCGCGGTGATCGCATCGACCGTGCCGCCGTCCTTCTTCAAGCGTGCGGCGTCGGCCCCCTTGCCGCGAAACTGGTCGCGGAATGCCGCGAGCGTGACCTTGACCCCGAGGCCGGGAGTCTCGGACTGATCGAGTTTCGAGATCGCCATTCCGGCGACCGCGCCGTCGGGGTAGATGCCGATCGTCATGCCGATGGGGCCGGCGTACCCGCGCGGCGCGGCGGTGACCACGAGGCCGAGAGCCACGCCGGCGGGATCCTTCGCGACGAAGATCTCGCGGCCATCCAGTGTCCGCGCCTCGAAGTCCTTCGCCGCCGGGAAAACCTCCTGGCGCTTGCGTACCGCCTCGCGGCGATTGTTCTCCTCGATCGTCGCCTTGACCGCGCCGTTCACCCCGGCGATCGCCCCGGCGGCGATCACGCAGACCACGCCGAGGGTCGCCCCGAGCTTCAGCATCTCACGCACGGGACTTGACCTCCCCGAAGACCCGCGGCCGGGTGTAGGTGTCGATCAGCGGCGTGAGCATGTTCATCAGCAGGATGGCGAAGGAGACCCCTTCCGGGTAGCCGCCGAATGAGCGGATCAGCCAGGTCAGCAGGCCGCACCCGGCCCCGAAGATCAGCATCCCGCGCGGGGATACCGGTGAGGTGACGTAATCGGTGGCCATGAAGAGCGCGCCCAGCATCAGGCCGCCGGTCACGAGGTGGAAGCCCGCGCCGGGGAAGCGGACGGGGTCGACCGCCGAGAAGACCGCGGCGAGTGCCGCCACGCTGCCGAGAAACGAGGCCGGGACGTGCCAGGTGATGATGCCCCGCCAGAGCAGGAAGGCGCCGCCGATCAGCAGCGCGATCACCGAGGTCTCGCCGGCGCTGCCGGGGAGCCGCCCCACGAAACCATCGAGCAGGTTCACGCTCCCTGCCGCAAACGCCGTGCCCTTCGTCAGCAATTCCATCTTGACATCGCCAAGCGGCGTAGCGGCAGTGACCGCGTCGGGCGCCGACGCAAAGAGCCCCTGAGGCGGGCTCCAGGTCGTCATCTGCACCGGGAAAGAGATCAGTAAAAAGACGCGCGCGACAAGCGCCGGGTTGAAGGGATTGAACCCCAGACCGCCGAAAACCAGCTTGCCGAGAAAGATCGCGACCGCGCAGCCGACGACCACCATCCAGGCCGGGGAGGCCGGCGGCAGGTTCATGCCCAGCAGCAAGCCGGTCAGGGCCGCGCTGCCGTCCGAGACGGTGATCTCCCGGCCCATCGACCGCTGGAACAGGGCCTCGAATGCGACGCACCCCGCGGTCGAGGTGATCAGAACCAGGAGCGCCGGGATGCCGAAATAGAAAACGCCGACCGCGGCGGCGGGCAACAGCGCGGCGACGACCGTCCACATGATCGACGGCACCGAGTCGCCGGCGCTCAGGTGGGGGCTCGACGCACCCTCGAAGAGCTGGGCCGGGGCGGCGGCGGGAGGCGCGGATCCCGTGTTCGGCGTATCCATCAGGCGACGACGGCTGCCTTCGCCGCCTCCCGCTCCCTGTCTTTCTGGGTGCGCTGGTGCCGAGCCGCGGCGATCCGCGACTTGGCGAGGCGGATGTGCTGCACGAGCGGGATCGCGGCGGGACAGACGTATGCACAAGAGCCGCATTCGATGCAGGCCATCGCGTCGATCCCTTCGGCGCGATCAAAGAGCTGGTGCTGCGCAAAGAGCGCCAGCGTGGCCGGGAGCAGCCCCATCGGGCAGGCGCGCACGCAGCGACCGCAGCGGATGCAGTTGCCCGCTCGGCGGGCAGGGACTTCGTCGCGGGTCAGCGCGAGCAGGCCGGAGGTCCCCTTGATCACCGGGGCGTCGAGGCTCGCCTGCGAGATGCCCATCATCGGGCCGCCCATCACGAGCCGCACGGTGCCCGGCGAGAGGCCGCCGCAGGCTTCGACGAGCTGGCGCAAGGGCGTGCCGATCCGCACCCTGAAGTTGCCCGGCCGGCTCACGCCGCCGCCGGCAACCGTCACGACCCGGTCGATCAGCGGCCTGCCGGAGCAGACCGCGTCGTAAACGGCGGCGCAGGTCCCGACGTTCTGCACGACGACCCCGGCGTCCATCGGCAATCCCGGTGGCGGCGGCACCTCGCGGCCAAGCAGCGCCTTGATCAGCTGCTTCTCCGCGCCCTGCGGGTACATCACGGGGAGGCTTTCAACCTCGACGCCCTGCCCCCCCGCCAGCCGCAGCGAAGCGACGGCGTCCGGCTTGTTCGCCTCGACGCCGACCAGGATGCGATTGACGCCGAGGATGCGCGCGAGGATGCGCGCCCCGCCGACGATCTGCGCGGCGCGCTCGAGCATCAGCCGGTGGTCGGCGGTCAGGTACGGCTCGCACTCGGCGCCATTGACGACGAGCGCGTCGATCTGCTTCCCCTTCGGGGGGTCGAGCTTGACGTGCGTCGGGAAGGTCGCACCGCCGAGCCCGACGATGCCGGCCTCCCGCACCAGCCCGCGCAGCGCCTCCGGGGTGCGTGTCTCCCAGGGATGTGTCTCGCAGGACGCCGGGGTGTCCGTCCCGTCATTCTCGATAACGACGGCTTCGACCGGGGTCCCCAGCGGGTGCGGCTGGAGGCTGACCTCCTTGACCTTGCCGGCTACCGAGGCGTGAACGTGCGCAGCGACGAACCCTTCGGCCTCACCGATCCTCTGGCCGCGCAGGACGAGGTCGCCCGCCTTCACGAGCGGCCGGGACTTCGGTCCAATGTGCTGTTGCAGGGGTAGTACCGCCAGCGCCGGGGGTGAGAGTTCCACGATCGGCAGCCGCTCCGTTGCCGCCTTGCGGGGTTCGGGATGGACGCCGCCTGCGAACCTCGCCCGCATCGTCTGCAGCCCCCTCGGAAAGAGTTCTTCTTCGTTTCTGCTCCCGGGTTTGTAGCCTTTCCCCTCTCCCATTGTCAACTGCCGCGCTGCCGTTCCGATACGGTCCGCGCGTGGCGCTTGCGGCCCCAGAACGCAATTTCCTACGATCCGTACCATGGAGATGGTTTAACTTGACATAAAAACCTGACTATCCCACCCTTACGGGAAATAGCGGTTTCGGAGGAGGTGCGCGGGCGATGCTGGCAAAGGACCTGATGATTCCCCTGATGGAGTTTCTCACCCCGGAAATGTCGCTGAAGGACGCAGCCAAGGTCCTGCGGACCGCCAGTCGGGGCGAGGAGCGGACCGGCGTGAAGGGACTCCCCGTTCTCGATCCGCGGGGGAAGATGGTGGGCTTCCTCTCGATCGGCGACCTGCTCAAGGCGGTCTTCCCTTCGTACATGTCGATGATGAACATCGGCTCCTTCTCCTGGGATGGGATGGTCGAGGACATGGCGAAGAAGGTCGCCGACCGCCGGGTCGGCATGATCATGACCACCGCGGTCATCAGCGTCCACGAGGAAGCGCCGCTGATGGTCTGCATCGACCACATGATCAAGCACGGCGTCAAGCGCCTCCCGGTCATCGGCGCGGACGGCCGCGTCACCGGCATCCTCTACGAGCGCGACGTCTTCGAGGCCATCTGCGACATCATGCTCAGCGTGACCAGGGAGAAGCTGGCGTGAACCCCGAGGCGGCCGCGGCGGCGCCTCTCGTGCTCGGGAAGGCGTTCTGGGTCGGCACCGTGATCTTCCTCGGGGCCTACGCGGTCATCATCTCGGAGAAAATCCACAAGACGGTCGTCGCGCTCGCCGGCGCCGCACTGATGCTCGGGGTCAAGGTTCTCGACCAGCACGAGGCCTTCCACGTCGAGGAGTTCGGCGTGGACTGGAACGTGATCTTCCTGCTGATCTCGATGATGGTCATCATCAACATCATCCGGCCCACCGGCCTCTTCGAATACATAGCGATCCGCAGCGCCAAGCTCGGCCGCGGCGAGCCCTTCCGGATCCTCGTGATCTTCGCCGTCGTCACCGCCGTGCTCAGCGCGCTGCTCGACAACGTGACGACCGTGCTGCTGATCGCGCCGGTCACCATCTTCGTCGCCGACGCGCTCGACGTCGACCCGGTCCCGTTCCTGATCTCGGGCGCGCTCGCCTCGAACATCGGCGGCACCGCGACGCTGATCGGCGACCCGCCGAACATCATGATCGCCTCCAAGGCCCAGCTGACCTTCATGGACTTCGTGTACCACCTGGCCCCGGCGGTGTTCGTGATCATGGCCGGCTACCTGCTGCTGCTGCGCCTCTTCTGGAAACGGCAGCTGCGCACCCGGGGAGACCTCAAGGCCCGCATCATGGCGATGAGGGAGAACGAGGCGATCAAGGATCGGCCCCTGCTCGTCAAGTCCCTGGCGGTGCTGCTGCTCGTGCTGCTCGGATTCGTCTTCCACGGCGCACTGCACTTCGCCCCGGCCACCGTTGCGCTTTGCGGCATGGCCCTGCTGCTGCTGCTCGCGAAGGTCAAGGACCCCCACCACCTGCTCGCCGAGGTCGAATGGGGGACGATCTTCTTCTTCATCGGGCTGTTCATCATCGTCGGTGGCGTGGTCAAGGTCGGCCTGATCAAGTGGATGTCGCTGCAGGTCATCGGGCTCACGGAGGGGAACCTCTTCGCGACTTCGATGGTCGTGATGTGGTTCTCGGCGTTCGCCTCCGCGATCGTCGACAACATCCCCTACGTCGCGACGATGAATCCCCTGGTGATCGACATGGCCCGGCAGCTCTGGCCCGGCCTCTCGGGCACCGCACTGTTGCAGCACCCGGACCTGATGCCCCTGTGGTGGTCGCTCGCGCTCGGAGCCTGCCTCGGCGGCAATGGCTCGGCGATCGGCGCCTCGGCGAACGTGATCGTCGTGGGGATGTCCGAGAAGGCCGGCAGGAAGATAACCTTTGCGCGCTTTCTGACCTATGGTCTGCCGGTGATGATCCTGACCGTCGCCATCGCGACGGCCTACGTCTGGCTCCGGTATTACCTGCTGAAGTGGTAGGTGTCGCAAAGAACATAAGTACTCTCGCCAGTTACCATTCGTAACACGACGGAGCGATCCCCGCTGCACCATCACGGCCAATCGCCGGCTTCGTTAAATAACATATTGATTTTAAAGGTTATATTAATAGCTTTTCGGCGACTCCTCTGGGCACGGTAATTGCTATCGATGAACTTTTAATGAATCGCTGCTTGCCGGTTTCATCACATGAAAGCGCCCTCGAGGACCCGGACTTCAAGGTCCTGGCAGGACGGAAAAGGACGGTCTCGGCCATCCTGACGGCCCTGGAGCTGACGCTGTATTTCGGCTTTATCGCCCTGATCGCATTCCACAAGCCCTTCCTCTCCGGTAGGATCTCCGAGAGCTCCGCCATGACGATCGGTATCCCGATCGCGGTCGGCGTGATACTTCTCTCCTGGGTGCTCACCGGGATCTACGTCTGGTGGGCCAACACCTCATACGATATGCTCGTCAAGCGTGTCCGCGAGAAGATCGGAGCCTAGGGCGATGCCGACCGCACCGGCAGCCTCCTATCAGACCGTCGTCGGCACGCTCAGCCCCGAGGCGATCGCCTTCTTCATGCTCTTCGTGCTCAGCACGCTCGGCATCACGTGGTGGGCCGCCAGACGCACCCGCACCACCAAGGAGTTCTACGCCGCCGGCCGCAGCATCACCGGCTTCCAGAACGGGCTGGCGCTCGCCGGCGACTACATGAGCGCGGCCTCGTTCCTCGGGATCGCCGGGATCGTATCGACCAAGGGCTACGACGGGCTGATCTACTCGGTCGGCTGGCTCGTCGGCTGGCCGATCGTGATGTTCCTGATCGCCGAGCCGCTGCGCAACCTCGGCAGGTACACCTTCGCCGACGTTGTGGCCTACCGGCTCCGGCAACGGCCGGTGCGCGCCGCGGCGGCCGTCGGCTCGCTCGTGACGGTGCTCTTCTACCTGATCGCGCAGATGGTCGGCGCCGGCACGCTCTTCAAGCTGATGTTCAACCTGCCGTTCGAGGGCGCGCTCGTGCTCGTCGGCGCGCTGATGATCGCGTACGTGCTCTTCGGCGGGATGCTCGCGACGACCTGGGTGCAGATCATCAAGGCCGTGCTGCTGCTCGGCGGGGCGACCCTGCTCGTGCTGCTGGTGGGCTCGCGCTTCGATTTCAGCTACGGCAACCTCTTCAGCGCGGCCGCGAAGAGATACTCCCAGAAGTTCCTCGAGCCCGGTGGGATGTACACCAACCCGCTCGACACGTTCAGCCTCGGTCTCGCCCTGATGTTCGGCACCGCGGGCCTGCCGCACATCCTGATGCGCTTTTACACCGTCCCCGACGCGAAGGAGGCACGCACGTCGGCCTTCTACGCGACCGGCTTCATCGGCTACTTCTACATCCTCACCGTGACCATCGGCTTCGGGGCCGCGGTGCTGGTCGGCCAGGGAGTCATCACCGGCATCGACTCCGGGGGCAACATGGCCGCACCGCTGCTCGCCGAAGCCCTCGGCGGGCCGATCTTCCTCGGCTTTCTCTCGGCCGTGGCCTTCGCGACGATCCTCGCGGTCGTCGCCGGCCTGACCCTCGCCGGGGCCTCCGCGCTCTCGCACGACCTCTACGTCGGCGTCATCCGCTGCGGCGTCTCCGCGGACCGCGAGGAGATCAAGGTCGCCAGGGCCGCCACGGTGGGCCTCGGCATCCTCGCGGTCCTGCTCGGGCTCGCCTTCAAGGGCCAGAACGTCGCCTTCATGGTCGGGCTGGCCTTCGCCGTCGCCGCGAGCGCCAACTTCCCGGCTCTCCTGATGTCGACACTCTGGAAGCGCTTCACGACCGCGGGGGCGGTGGCAAGCATCGCCACCGGCCTCACGGTCGCCGTTGTCTTGATCGTGCTCTCCCCGACGGTCTGGGTCGACATCTTCCACATGACCGCGCCGATCGTGAAATACAGGAACCCGGGACTCTTCTCGATGGGGGCCGCGTTCCTGGTCGGGATTCCGGTTTCGCTGCTGACCCGCGAGCCGGCGGCCGAAGCGAAGTTCGAGGACGAGACATTGCGAGCGTATATCGGCATCGGGGCGGAGTAGCCCCGGGCCATGCCAACGGGACCGGCAACCACACCACAAGGAGGCCACATGACGCAGGACAGCAAGATCTCCGTGCTCAGTGACGAGAAGCGGACGTTCCCACCCTCTCCCGCGTTCTCGGCGAAAGCCCACATCAAGAGCATGGCGGAGTACCAGAAGCTCTACGACCGCTCCGTGAAGGACCCCGAAGGCTTCTGGGGCGACATGGCGAGCGAGCGGCTGATCTGGTTCAAGAAGTGGGACAAGGTCCTGGACTACGACTTTCACAAGCCCTACATCAAGTGGTTCTCCGGCGGCAGGCTCAACGTCTCGGTCAACTGCCTCGACCGCCACTGCACGGGCCCGACGCGCAACAAGGCCGCGCTGATCTGGGAAGGCGACGACGGTAGCTACAAGACCTTCACGTACCAGCAGCTCTCGACCGAGGTCAACCGCTTCGCCAACGTGCTGCGCAAGAACGGCGTGAAAAAGGGCGATGTGGTGACTATGTACCTGCAGATGATCCCCGAGCTCGCCATCTCGGTGCTGGCCTGCTCGCGCATCGGCGCGATCCACTCCGTCGTCTTCGGCGGCTTCTCGTCGCAGTCGCTGCGCGACCGCATCCAGGACTGCAAGTCCTCGTTCCTGGTCACCCAGGACAACGCCGTGCGCGGCGGCAAGACGCTGCCCCAGAAGGCCAATGCCGACGTGGCTGTCGACGAGTGCCCCACGATCAAGAAGGTCTTCGTGGTGCACCGCGCCGGCGAGGGCGCGCCGATGGCCGAGGGCCGCGACCTCTGGTGGCACGAGCAGGTCAAGGCCACGGACATCTCGAACGTCTGCGAGCCCGAGCAGATGGAAGCCGAGGACCCGCTGTTCATCCTCTACACCTCCGGCTCCACGGGCAAGCCCAAGGGCGTCGTCCACACGACGGCCGGCTACGCCCTCTACACGAACCTGACCTTCGACTGGATCTTCGACTACCACCCCGAGGATATTCACTTCTGCACCGCTGACATCGGCTGGGTCACCGGCCACAGCTACATCGTCTACGGGCCGCTCTCCAACGGCGCGACGAGCCTGATGTTCGAGGGCGTCCCGACCTACCCGAATGCCGGGCGCTTCTGGGAGATCGTCGCCAAGCACCGGGTGAGCATCTTTTACACGGCACCGACCGCGATCCGTGCGCTGATGCGCGAGGGCGAGAAGTTCGTCGAGGCGCACGACCTCTCCAGCCTGCGCCTGCTCGGGACGGTCGGCGAGCCGATCAACCCCGAGGCCTGGATGTGGTACCACACCAACGTCGGCAAGAAAAAACTTCCGATCGTCGACACCTGGTGGCAGACCGAGACCGGCGGCATTCTGATCACGCCGCTGCCGGGCGCGATGACCACCAAGCCGGGATCGGCCAGCCGGCCCTTCTTCGGCGTCGTGCCGAAGGTCTACAAGGACGACGGCACGACCGCCGGGACGAACGAAGGCGGCAAGCTCGTCATCGAGAAGCCCTGGCCCGGCATGCTGCGCGGCACCTTCGGAGACGCCGAAAACAAGCGGATCAAGGAGGTCTACTTCTCGATGTACCCGGGCGTCTACTTCACCGGCGACGGGGCCCGCGTCGACGAGGACGGCGACTTCTGGC
>CAZEOK010000103.1:0-10793 GCA_964513745.1 uncultured bacterium | reverse complement strand
CCGCCGTCGAGCGGCGGGATCGGGAAGCAGTTGAAGACCCCGAGCACGACGTTGATGTAGACCGACTGCAGCAAAAAGAGCGCCAGCGGCAGCGTGACGCTGACCCCACGGGGGCCGTCACCGCCGAGCAGATAGCCGTAGAGGTACTCGTGCAGCCCGGGGTCGAGCACGGTCCAGACTTTGAGGCCGATCGCTGCGATCACCGCCAGCAGCATGTTGCTTCCCGGTCCCGCGATCGACACCTGTGCGAACCCGCGCTTGGGATTCGTGAAGTTGCGCGGGTTCACCGGAACCGGCTTGGCCCAGCCGATCAGGATCGGGGCGTGGGTGATCAGCAGCAGCGCCGGGAAGATGATGGTTCCGAACAGGTCGATGTGCGGGATCGGGTTGAGCGTGATGCGCCCGGCGAGCTTGGCCGTCGCGTCGCCGTTGCGCCAGGCCACCCAGCCGTGGGCCGCCTCGTGGAAGCAGACGGCCAGGATCAGCGCGAAGATCTGGATGACGATCCCCTGCCCCCCGCCCATCAGACGGTTTCCCCGAATTCATGCATAGTGCGCCATCCTAACAAACGCCGGGGGAATCGCCAAACCTGCCCGAAGACCGTGTGCGAGGCGGCTGGAGCGCTCCCTTCGGTCGTGCGTCTGCGCGGCCTACCCGGGAGTGCGTCCGGGATCTTAGAGGACAACGTCAAACTGTTCACGGGCGGCTGCGGGGTGGCGACGGGCGGCCGCATGGCGGAGCGCGAGGGAACCGCGGCGGCCGGACCGGAGCGTCCCCGCAGGGGCGAAACGCACTGTCTGAGCCCGCAGGGCGAGTTGTGCGTTTCGAGCGCAGGACCGGACATGCCGCGGTCGAGCGCGAAGCTGGCGGCCGCCCGTCGCCGCCCCGCTGCCGCCACACGGTGAACAGACGCGCCTACCCAAAGGCGACACGGGAATTCCACAGAGAGACCTTGCTAGCGTGGGTAATGAGCGTTAACCCAGGCCAGCTCTTCCTCGCGGCTGTGGACGCGGCCCTCGAGCCGCTCTGCGAGCAGCGCGGCGAGAATCTCGCGGTAGATCGGCCCCGGGCGGTAGCCGAGGGCGAGCAGGTCGCGACCCTTGAGCTCCGTCACGACCGCCGCGCCCTCGGCGATGAAGGCCCGCGCCGCCGCCGCGGCACCGCGGCTCGTCGTGCGCGCCCAGACGTACACCGCCATCTCCCGCGGCCACGGGGCGAGCAATGCGTGCACGGCCGCCGCCCGCCAGGGCCGCGCCGCCTCGAGCTTCTTCTGGAGACGCCGCCCTTCGACGACGAGTGCCGCAAGCCGCGCCGCCATGCGTGGCGGCAGCGTGAGACGCTCGCACAGGTCGGCCACGCCGCGCGGCCCGAGCCCCTCGCACAGCGCCGCGAGGTAGAGCACCCAGCAGCATTCCCGCTCCCGCTCCCCGAGCGCCGCGAGACGGCGGCGCAGCGCGCCGAAGAGGCGGAGCACCGCGCGCGTGATCCGCAACCGCGGGTGGACGTAGCGCAGCACACCGAGCTCCTCCATGCGCGCGAGCGCCGGCAGCGGGTTCTTCTCCTTGAGGATCAGTTCGAGCTCGCCGAAGATCCGCGGCCCGCCGAGCGTCCCGAACAGCTCCTTGGCGACAGCGTCGCGGATCAGGCGGTGCGTCGACTCCCCGAGCCTGAAGTGCAGCCGCTGCTCGAAGCGGATCGCCCGGAAGACGCGCGTCGGGTCCTCGACGAAGCTCAGGCTGTGCAGAACCTGGATCGCCCGGGCGTGCAGGTCCTGCAGGCCGCCGAAAAAGTCCAGCAGCGTGCCGAACCGCCCGGGGTTCAGCGCCACGGCGAGCGCGTTGATCGTGAAGTCGCGACGCAGCAGGTCCATCTTGACGTTGCCGTAGACGACCGTCGGCAGCACCCCGGGAGCCTCGTAGTATTCGGCTCGCGCGGTGGCGATGTCGATCTTGATCCCGCCGGGCAGCGCGACGACTGCCGTCTCGAATCGCGGGTGGGCGTGCACGCGCCCCCCGAGTCGTTCGCCGAGCCGCCGCGCGAAGGCGATGCCGTCGCCTTCAACCATGACGTCGAGGTCCTGGTTCTCCTCGTGCAGGAGCAGGTCCCGCACCCAGCCGCCCACCAGGTACGCGCGCAGCCCGGCCGCCTCGGCCTCCCGGCCAATGGCCGCGAGCAACTCCTGCACGGCCGGGGCGACCCGCTCGCGGATCAGCGCGCGCACGTCGCGCCGGTGCATCTCCCTGGGCAGTGCCCGACGCCAGGAACCGGCCGGCGCCGCGCGCGCCGCCTCCGATCGCAGCGCGCGCAGGTAATCGGTGCGGGTGATCACGCCGACCAGGCGCCCGGCCCGCGCCACCGGCAGAAAGCGCTGGCCGCGCCCGAGCATGATCTCCTCGACCCGGGCGAACGTCGCGGTCGGCGGGAGTGTCTCGACGTCGGTGCTCATGTAGTCCGAGACCGGGTGCCCGCCGAAGCCGTGGCGCACGGCCTTCTCGGTGACCTGGCGCCCGAGAATCCCGAGGAAGCGTCCGCGCTCGACGACGGGGAGCACGTTCAGCCCGGCGCGCGCGTGCACCTTGCGCGCCGCCGCGAGGGTCGTCGCGCTCTCGACGCTGGTCACCGGGTGGGTCATGATCTCGCGGGCGAGGCGCGGCGGCACGATCGTCTCGCGCAGGGCCGCGATCAACCGGCGCTTGACAGGCGTGATCCGCGGCTCGCGCACCGCCGCCGAGGCCGCGGTCGGGTGCCCGCCGCCGCCGAGACGCACGGCAACCGCCCCGGCGTCGACCGCGCCGACGCGGCTTCGTCCGACGACGTAGACCCGCGCCCCCATGCGGACGGCGACAAAGAGGGCGCCGAGGTTCTCCATCTCGCGCAGCTTGCCGGCGAGAACCGACAGGTCGGCGATGTACCCGGGACGTGAGGCCGAGGCAACCCCCACTTCCACGCCGTGGATCGCGTGCCGCCGCAGCGAGCGCAGAAGGTCGTTGAGGAGCAGGACCTGCTCGGGTGTGAGGTCGCGGGCGACCATGTCCGCGACGATGTTGAGGTTCGCGCCCTGCTCGAGCAGCCACGCGGCGGCCAGCAGGTCGCGCGGCGTCGTCGACGCGAACGTCATCGACCCGGTATCCTCGTAGATGCCCAGAGCCAGCAGCGTCGCCTCCTCGGGGGAGACGGCAAGCCCGCGCCGACGCAGGAGCTCGACCATCAGCGTGGTGTTGGCGCCGACATCCTCGATCACCTCGAGGGCCCCGGCGATGTCCTCCGGGCTCGCGGGATGGTGGTCGTAGACGTGCACTTCGACGCCGGGGCGGGCGACGACCTCGGCAAGCGCACCGATGCGGTCGCGCCGCCGCGTGTCGACGAGGATGACCCTGGTGACGTGCGCCATGTCGATCGCGCGCAGGCGCGCCACGCCGAACCGGCGCGGCGAGGTCTTGAGGTACTCGCGCAAGGCGCGCTCCTGCGAGCCCGGGAAAACCAATTTCGCCCCGGGATAGAGCCTCTTTGCCGCCACCATCGAGGCGAAGGAGTCGAACTCCGCCTCGAGATGGGTAGTGATGATCTCCATAGACTCTTCCATCCCCGTGCAGGCTGCGGGATCCTGACGCTGCGGAGCAGCCTGCCTAGCCAACAAGTTTGCTTGACAGTCGAACTCCCCGTTTTTACGATAGCACCCGCCATGCCACCCCGCAAGAAAGCCCCCCTCACGGCGCCGCGCTTGCGCGGCGCGATCGCCCTCCTGGCGGCCGTGCTGTGCGGCACGCTGTTCTTTCCGGGAGCGGCGCGCGCCCAGGAAGACCTGGACGCGCTGCTCCAGCGGCTTCCGAGCGAGAGCCCGTTCGGGCGCTACAAGGTCATCGAGCGCATCGGCGACCTGGGAACACAGGAAGCCATTCGCGCCCTGATCGGATTTTATCCGGACGAGGAGCTGCGCTGGATGGCGGTGCGCCAGGTCGCCCAGCTCAAGGCGGGATCCGTGCCGGCGCTGCTGGAAGCGCTGCGCGCGCCGGCCGCCGACACGGTACGCTTCGCGATCTACACCCTCGGGGAGATCCGCGCGCCGCAGGCCGTGCCCGCGCTTGTGCCGCTGCTCGCCAACCCCGACGTCGAGATACGGCAGCACGTCGCTTTCGCCCTGGGGATGATCAGGGACAAGGCCGCCACCGACGCGCTGATCGGCGCGCTCAAGGATCCCGACCCCGTCGTCCGGGGGTACGCCGCCACGGCGCTCGGCGAAATCGGCGACCAGCGCGCGAAGGCGGCGCTCGTCGCGGCGCTGCGCACCGAGGACGCCTCGGTCGTGAACATGGCGACATCGCTCTACAGCCTCGGCAGCGGCGAGGTCGTCGAGATCCTCGTCGGCAAGCTGCGCGATCCCGATCCGAACAACCGCCTCTACGCCATCTACGCGCTCGGCAAGATCTCCGACCCGAAGATGGTGCGCCCGCTCGTCGAGGTGCTCGACAGCGAGGAGATCGGCTGGCTCGCGGCCAAGGCCCTCGTCAACATCGGCCAGCCCGCGCTGCAGCCGCTGCTCGAGGCGCTTTTCTCGGAGCGGCGCAACGTGCGCCTCTACGCCACCTACGCCCTCGGGGAGATACGCGATCCGCGGGCCGCGCGCGGGATCCTGCGCATGTTCCAGGACCCCGATCCGCTCGTCCTGGACACCGCCGCCGAGGCCCTGATCACCATCGGCGAGCGCTCGGTGATCCCGGCCGTCACCCAGATGCTGGGCAGCACCCAGCCGCGCGTGCGCCAGCGGGCCCTCGACGTGCTCGGACAACTCGGCGACGCCTCCCTCGCCGACACGATCTCCTCCCTGATCAACGACCCGGACCGCGAGGTCGTCAAGAGCGCGGTCACCGCGCTCGGCAACATCGGGGCCGCGACCTCGTGCGCGCTCGCGGGACGGCTGCTGGCCCTGCCGGGCGATGACCTGCAGGACTCCCTGCGCGTGGCGTTCCTGAACATGGGCGAGCCGGCCGTGACCTGCCTGACGGGCGTGCTCGGGACCGCGAACGGCGAGCCGCTGACGCGGGCGATCTACCTGCTCGGAAAACTCAAGGCGGCCGGGACGGTCGACGCGATCATCCAGCGGTTGCACGATCCGGACCCCGGGGTGCGGCGCTTCGCGGCGATCGCCCTCACCGAGATCGGCGACCAGCGCGCCGAGGAGCACCTCGTGGCCCTGCTCCGCGACAAGGATCCGGCGCTGCGCACCTACGCGGCGGTCGGCCTGATGAGCATCGGCGGCCGGATCTCGATCAGGCTCCTGCTCTCTTCGCTCAACGACCCCGAGACCCAGTGGCTGGCCGTGCGCATCCTCGACAAGATCGGCAGCCGCGACATCGACAGCCTCATTGCCGCCCTCAAGGACGAGCGCACGGGCTGGTACGCCGAGCAGGCACTCACGCGTCTCGACGGGGCCGCGCTCCCGCAGCTCGAAGAGCGGCTCAAGGGGCCGGATCCGGCGATCCGCGAGGGCGTTGCGCGCGTGATGGGGGAGGTCAAGGACCGTCGGGCCGTGGCGCCCCTGCTGGAGGCCATCCAGAGCGCCGGCAACACCGGCGCGAACTCCGCGACGGCGCTGATCCAGATCGCCGACCCGGCGTCGGTCGAACCGCTGATCGAGCTTCTCGGCAACCAGGGCGAGCAGGTGCGTCTTTACGCGGCCTACGCGCTCGGCGGGCTCAAGGACCGGCGCGCCGTCCCCGCGCTCACGCGCACACTCGCCGACGCGAGCAGCAGCGTGCGCGGCATCGCCGCCCACGCGCTCGGCCAGATCGGCTCGCGCGACGCGACCGGGGCGCTCGTCGCTGCCCTCGAAGACCCCTCGGCGCACGTTCGCGCCACGGCAGCCTACGCGCTCGCGCGGATCGGCGACCGCTCGGCCACGGCGAAGCTCGAAGCGCACGTGCAGCGCGACCCGGACTTCGCGACCCGCAAGGCCGCCCAGGACGCGCTCGACGCGCTGCAGCGATCAGGGCGCTAGCTCTCCTCCCGCTTCGCGGCCTCCCACAACGCCTCCATCTGCCCGAGCGTTGCCTGCGCGGGATCGACACCCCGTGCGCGCAGGCCCTCTTCGACCGCGCGGAAGCGCCGCTCGAACTTCGCCGAGGACTTCTTCAGGGCTTCCTCGGGATTGATCCCCGCCAGCCGCGCCACGTTCGCCAGCGCGAAGAGCGCGTCGCCCATCTCCTCTTCGGCACGCTCGGGCGTCTCGCTCTCACGCGCCACGCGGAACTCCTCGAGCTCCTCGTGGAGCTTCTCGAGAGCCCCCTCCGGGCGCTCCCAGTCGAAGCCGACCTTGGCGACCTTCTTCTGCATGCGCCAGGCGCGCTGAAGCGCCGGCAGCCGCGGGTCGACCCCCTCGACCACCGAGCGGCCGGCCTTTTCAGCCTGCTTGATCCGCTCCCAGTTCGTCACGACCTCGTCGGCATCGGCCGCAGTGGCGTCGCCGAAGACATGCGGGTGGCGCCGGACGAGCTTTTCGTGGATGGCGCGCACGACATCGGCGATGGCGAACCGTCCGGCCTCCTCGGCGACCCGCGCCTGGAAGACCACCTGCAGCAGCAGGTCGCCGAGCTCTTCGCAGATCTCGCGCTGATCGCCCTGCTCGATGGCGCCAACGACCTCGTACGCCTCTTCGATAATGTAGGGCTTGAGCGACTCGGCGGTCTGCTTGCGGTCCCATGGGCAGCCGTCGGGCGCGCGCAGGCGGGCCATGAGTTCGACGAAGGCCGCGAACCCGTGGTCGCCGGGACTCCTGTTCTCACGATCCATGGTTGGGCTATACTCGGCGCCGAGCATCCGGGACTGCGGGCCGCATGACCTGCCCGGGAGCGTGGACCGAGACCATCATCGGAGGGATCATAGCATGAGCGATGAACGCAAAAAAGAAGAGCAGCCCCAGGGTTTCAAGGTTTCAGACCGGCGCAAGCGCTACGACGAGACGGCGGGTGCCGCCCCGACCGCTGCCTCCGCCCCTGAGCCTCCCCCCCGGGCCGAAACCCCTTCCGCGGAATCGACTCCGCCGCCAGTCGCCGGACCGACCAGCCTCGATGCTGGCGCCGGCCAGGGCTTGCACGAGCACGACGAGGGCCACGGGGCGCCGGGCCCGGCCGATTTCCTCCAGCTCATCGGCAAGCTCTATCAGGAAGGACTGGCATTCATGGGCCTCTTCGACGACCCCAAGACCGGCCAGTCGATGGCCAACTTCCCGATCGCAAGCTGGCACATCGATATCCTCGGGGTGCTCGCGGACAAGACCAAGGGCAACCTGACGGAGGAGGAGGCCAAGCTGCTGCAGGAGGCCGTCGCGAACCTCAAGGTCTCCTTCGTCCGCGCCAGCGGCTACATCAAACACTGAACGCGCTCCTGCGCGGGCGACCGGCCACTCCACGAGGCCCGCGATATTGATCCGGATCAGGCAGCGGACGGGCCTGTTGCGGCAGCCTGCTCGAGCAAGGCACTCTGTGACTCACGGGTGCATACTCGACCATCCCGGGTATATACTTATTCAATGGATATTGTAGATGTGCTCCCTGACGGCATCCTGGTCCTCGACCGGGATTACCGGATTGTTCTTGCGAACAAGACATTCCTCGACTTCTTCGGCCTCTCTGCGGAGCAGGTGATCGGCAGGACTTGTCACGAGTTCTATCTGCAGTGCGCCGAACCCCATGGCGTGCCCGACTTCATCTGTCCCCACAAAGCCATCATGGAGACCGGGGAGTCGATACAGGTTTCCCATACCTACCGCGGACGCGACGGCAAGGAGGGGGTCCTCGTACTCAGGGGGTTGCCCATCAAGGACGATCGTGGGCACGTCGTACAGGTGATGGAGATCCTGCGGGACATCGCCGGCGCGGCAAGGTCGCGAGCCGAGATTCTCAGGGAGGTCTACGCCCACGATATCATCGGCAGTCTTTCGGAGGAGTATCTCCGGGATGGCGGGCTGGAAACCGGGTTGTCGCTCACGGTCGAAAAGATCAGGGCTTTCTACAAAGCTGATTTCGTCGAGATCCTCCTGCCCGACGAGGACCGGAAAGAACTGGTCCTGAAAAGCGGCTACGGGTGGGAGGGGACCTTCCGGGTGCCGGCCGAGACGACGAACCTCGAAGGGCAGGTCTATCTCAAGAACAAATCCGTACGGACCGCCGACATCCTGCAACTTGGACCCGAGGCGGGAGCTCATCTGAAGCGGCACGGCGTTCGCGGCGGATTGTGGTTGCCCATCCCCGCCGAAGACAGCAGCATCATCATCGGGGTCTGCGGCATCTGCTTCAAGGACCCCGTCGAGATCCCGGCAGCCGAAACCTGGGTTCTGGCCGCCATCCTGAAAGATCTCTCCGTGTATCTCAGGAAAGAGGTCATTCTCGATGAACTGAGGGAGGCCAAGGATTTCGTTTCCTCGATCCTCGACGGCATCGGTGACGGCGTCGTCGTCATCGACCGTGACTTCAAGATCATCAGCGCGAACCAGGGCTACCTCAACCAGTGCAAACGGTCCATCGGGGAGGTGCTCGGTCGACATTGCTACGAGATCTCGCACCGCATCGACAAGCCTTGCCATCTGGCCGGCGAGGCCTGCTCGGTGAAAGAGGCCTTCGAGACGGGCATCAGCCGCAGGATCATTCACACGCATTACGACAAGTCGGGGAAACCGATCTATATCGAGACGGTTTCCTACCCGTTGAAGAACAGCGCCGGCGAGGTCGTCTCCGCCATCGAGGTGCTCACGGACGTCACCGAAAGAGTCGCCCTCGAGAAGGAGGTGCGGCAGAGGATGACGGAACTCGAGGATTTTTACGACATCGCCATCGACCGCGAGTTGAAGATGAAAGAGCTCAAGGAAGAGATCGCCAGACTGAAGCATGAAAGTACCTGACGGCTACTGTTTCCTGAGCCGCGACGGCACGATCATGAAAGCCACCGCCCCGTTCCTGGTCATGATCGGATCCGAGCGGCAGGCCGTCGTGAGCAAGTGCCGGCTCGGCGAGTTCTTCGACCGGGAGGCGGAGCGGCAGAGGTTCGCCATTGCTTGCCTGGACGCCTGGAGGACCGGGACCGTCGAGAATATCGGGTGCGAACTGAAAAAAACCGACGGCTCGCGCGTGCCGGTCAACATGGATCTGAAGGTCTGCCCTCGGCCGGCCGGATCCGCCCCGGCCCTGAAAGTCCGGGTAGAGGACATGACGTACGTCAGGGACCTGGAGCGGGGCCTGGTCCGTAGCCGCGACGCCTATTTCAACATGCTCAAGGACCTCCACACCTCGCTGGCGGAGGTACGGGAGTTGCTCAACGATTTCCTGCTTGCTTTCGCCAACGCTCTCGACGCGAAGAGCCACTGGACGATGGGCCACTCCGAAAGAGTGGCGGGATACTCCGTCGGGATTGCGCGGGAGATGGGCCTGGACAGCACGCAGATCGAGACCTTGCGAGTCGCGGCGCTTCTCCACGATATCGGCAAGATCGGCACCTTCGATGAAATACTCGACAAACCGGGCAAGCTCACGCAGAACGAATTTGAGCTCGTCAAAAAACACCCCGACCGGGGCGGGGCAATTCTGGGGCCGGTCAGAAAGATGAAAGGCGTTCTGCCGATCATCGTCCATCATCACGAAAAGATGAACGGCCTGGGTTACCCGGACGGGCTCAAATCCAGGGAGATTCCGCTGCTGGCGAGAATCCTCGCCGTCGCCGATTCGTACGACTCGATGATCGCCGACAGGCCGTACCGGCCGTCTCTGGGGCAAGAGTACGCGCTAGCCGAACTGCAGAAGCAGGCGGGGACGCAATTCGACCCCGATGTGGTGCAGGCATTCCTGCACAGCCTGGGAAGGACGGCGACCGACGAACGACACGGCAGGCTCGGGGTTGAAGAGCGGCCGGAATCCCCCGGGCTCGGGGAACAGGACCGGGAATCATGAAAAACAGGATTCCCCTGCTGGCCACGATCGGCGGCATGCTCGTCGGTTACCTCCTTGTCTCGCCCTTGTCGATGTACGTCTCCCATCAAGTGCACCGGGGCGAAGCCCTGCAACCGTTGCGGTTCCGGGAGGTATTCAGCCACGAATCCTTTATCTGGTCTTTGCCCTTCATGATCTGCGGCGCCGCGATGGGACTGCTGGTGGGCCTGCTCTACCGCAAAACCCTGGGCAATACCGCGAAGATCCAGGAGGCCAGGGATTACATCGATCTCATGCTCAACAGCCTGGACGACGGGATGCTTTCCATCGGCAGGGATTACCGCATCATCCGGGCGAACCGTGCCTACGTGAAGCAGACGGGGAGGGAGGAAGGCGACCGGGTCGAGGGGGAGCACTGCTACCAGGTCAGCCACCATAGTGACACTCCCTGCCATGAAGCCGGGGAGGATTGTCCGGTGCGGCGGGTCTTTGAAACCGGCACGTCGGCGAAAGCCTCACATGTTCACCATGACAACAAGGGCGGCGCGGTATATGTCGATCTGAGCGCCTATCCCGTCAGGGATTCGGCGGGAAACGTTGTCCACGCCCTCGAGGTGGCCAGAAACGTCACGGAGCAGAGAAAGGCGGAAGAGGCCCTGCGGAAATATGCCGAGGAGCTCCGGCGGTCGAACCTCCTCAAAGACCTTTTCACGGACATCTTGAGCCATGATCTCCTGAATCCCGTTGCGGTGATCAACCACGTGGCCCACGCGTTCGCGGCGGATCCCGACTTCAAGGACCAGGCGCGGCTGTCGCTGCTGATGCGCAATGTCCAGAAGCTCCAGGAGATGATCCTGAACGCCTCCAAGTACGCCCACC
>CAZEOK010000102.1:0-11104 GCA_964513745.1 uncultured bacterium | reverse complement strand
GTTGATCCAGAACTGGTAGTAGTCGTAGGGGCTCGTGCGCGCCGCGTCGAGCCAGACGGCCCCGGCGGCCGTCTTGCCCATCTTGGCCCCGGAGGCCGTCGTGATCAGCGGGAAGGTGATACCGAAGGCCGTCGGGCCCCCGAGCCGGCGGATCAGGTCGATCCCGGCGATGATGTTCCCCCACTGGTCGCTCCCGCCCATCTGCAGCCGACAACCCTGGTGCGTGCAGAGATGGTGAAAATCGTAGGCCTGCAGTAGCATGTAGTTGAACTCCAGGAAGTTCAGGCCATCGGCGGATTCGAAGCGCGTGCGGCAGGAATCGGCGGCGAGCATCCGGTTCACCGAGAACTGTCTCCCGATATCGCGCAGGAACTCCAGGTAGTTCAGCGGCACCAGCCAGTCGGCGTTGTTCACCAGCAGCGCGCGCCCGCCCGAGAAATCGACGAAGCGCGCCAGCTGCCCGCGGATGGCGTCCGCGTTCGCGGCCACCTCGTCGCGGGTCATCACGCGGCGCAGCTCGGTTTTCCCCGAGGGGTCGCCGACCAGTCCGGTGCCGCCGCCGACAAGCGCCACCGGCCGGTGACCGGCCCGCTGCAGATGCACCAGGGCCATGATCGGCACGAGGCTGCCGACGTGCAGGCTCGCGGCCGTGGGGTCGAAGCCGATGTAGGCGCTGGATGGCGTCGAGAGCAGCGCGCGCAGCTCCTGCTCCGGCTCGGTCACCTGGTCGACGAAGCCGCGCTCGCGCAGGACGTCGAGGAGATTGGCAACGGTGATCATGGTCCGTTGTTTATAGCCGCCGCCGGCCGCGGGGTCAATCCATTCAACATCCATTCAGAAGCGGAAGGTGTTACCGGCAACGATCTGGTACGCGGACAGCCCCTGCTCGCGGACGAGGGGCACGGAGATGGTCAGCGAAACGATGCGCGAGGTGGTTCCCTTGAGATTGCCGAAGCGCAACCCCGCGCCGAGGTCGGCGTAGGTGCGCGTCCACCCCCCTGCCGGCGCGGTGACGGCACCGGCCTCGGCGTAGAGCGCGAAGCCCGCCTGGACGATCCCCCAGAGCCGCCACGGCGTGATCACCCGGTCCTCGGCCGCCAGCAGCCAGCGGCTCTCCCCGGCGCGGAAGTGGTTGGGATAGCCACGCAAACCTTCGTAGCCGCCGATAGTGAGGATGTGCTCCGGATCGAGCCGCATGCCGGCGGTGATATCGCAGTCGACAACAAACGTCTGGTGCGGCAGACCCGTATCGTAAAGGGTAAGGTGTACGGCGCCCAACGTGTCGTACAGCCCGGTGGCCTCCAGCCGACCGCGTCCGCCGGCACGCCCGATCAGGATGGCTTCAGCGCCGATCGGGAGGCCGTTCTGAACGAAGCCCTCAGCGACGAGCGCCTCATCACTGCCGCCGAATACCGGCCCCATCCAGCCGGCGGCGGCAGACGCCTCCAGCCCGAGGTTCACGTCCTCGGTGCACCCCATCGCCCTCAGATTGCGGCAGGCGCGGTAGCGGTCCTGCGCGATCGCCCACGTCACCAGCGCACCGCGCAGTCGCCGGTCGACGAGGCGCGGATGCGGCATCTCGTCCTGGCGCAAGACGGAGAGATCGCCGTAGAATGCCTCGCTCACGCGGTACTCCAGTCCGAGCCGCCACGCCGTGCGATCCGCGAAGCGATAGAGGCGGCTCACGAACGCTCGCCCCTCGCGCAGCGTCGTCGGGAAGGAGTAGACGGCGCTGTCGTTGTCGTAGAGCGTCTCGATCAGGTCGCGCTCGGAGGCCTCCACCCCGGCCGACCAGCCACTGTCGAGACGGATGAACGGCCGTTGCAGCAGCAGCCTTCGCCCGTCGCCATCCGAGAGGTCCTGGAACGCCGCCTCGAAGCGCCACGCTGACCCGAAAAGAAAAGGGTCACGGTACGAAAATTCGGTGGTCGTCCGCTCGAGGTCGCGCTCGCGGCTGACCGTGACGGCCTTGCCCCACCCCAGGACATTATCTTCATCAACCCAGAGGCGCCACTGGTCATCCCCGCCCGCGTGGTTGTACTTCACGCTCAAGGAGAGGCTCCAGCCGTCGTGCGTCCGCACGAGGGCGGCCACGTGGCCCGGCCCCGCCGCATCCGGCACGATCGTGGCGTCGATGATCCAGGGGAGTGCCCGCAGGCGCCGCTCCGATTCGCGCACGACCGACGCGATCACCGGGTCGCCGGGCGCGAAGAGCAACGCGTCGCGGATGACCTGCTCGCGCGTGGCGAGATGCAGCAGGTTCGCCGCCCGGCCGACGAAGTGCGACTCGTCCGCGCTCGAGAGATCGAAAACGTCATCGCTGATGACCCGGACCTCGCCGAACCGCAATCCCGCGGCCTCGGCCTGCTCCCAGGCGGCTTCTGCCGCGACGACGGCGCCCGGCGCAGCTGCGGCCAGCAGGGCCAGCGCGGTCGCGAGGGCGAACCCGCGGGACACCGGCGTCACCTCTTCAGCTGGTCGAGCAGCAGCCGGGTCCCCATCGCGAGCAGCAGCAGGGCGAAGACCCTCTTGAGCTTCGGCACGGGCAGGCTGTGCGCAAGGCGCGCCCCGAGCGGAGCGGTCACCACGCTTGCCACGACAATCCCGGCCAGCGCCGGCAGGGAGACATACCCGACCGTGTGCGCGGGCAAACCAGGGGCGCCCAGGCCGTTGATCATGTAGCCGGCACTCCCGGCGAGCGCGATCGGCAGGCCGATCGCGGCCGAGGTGCCGATCGCCCGGTGTATCGGAACGTTGCACCAGGCCATGAAGGGAACCGAGAGCGAGCCGCCGCCGATGCCGACCAGGCTCGATATCACGCCGATCAGGCCGCCCGCGGCGCTCGTCCCGGCGGCTCCGGGGATCTCGCGCGAAGGCCGTGGCCTTCTGTCCAGCAGCATCTGAGCGGACACCAGGTACAGGAAAGCCACGAAAAACCATCTGAGCAGCGCCGTCGAGAGCCGGGAGGCCACCCAGGCGCCGAAGAACGTTCCCGCCAGGATCCCCGGCGTGATCAGCCTGAGGATGCGCCAGTCAACGGCCCCGCGCCGGTCGTGTGCGCGCAGGCTGGAGATCGACGTGAAGACGATGCTGGCCATCGATGTGCCGAGGGCCAGGTGCATCAGACCCGCGGCGGGCAGCCCCTGCCGGGCGAAGGAGAGGGCAAGCAACGGCACGATGATCAGTCCGCCGCCGACCCCGAGCATTCCCGCCAGGACACCGGCGACGGCCCCGATGCCGAGATAGGTCAACGCGATGGCAAGCAGGGGCGCCGGCCTCCTACCCGTCCTGGCGCAGCCGGGCGATGATCCGCGCAGCCTGCTCGTCGGCGGTGGCCGCATCGAGCAGGCAGGCGGCCGCGCCGCGGTGGCCGCCACCACCGAAGTCGCCGCAGATCAGACCGCAGTCCGACCGGCTGGTGCGATTGAAGATATTGTGCCCGATGGTCGCGGCGACCGTCGTCCGGCCGGGCCCCCACTGCAGGCGCAGCGAGACGTTGGTGTCGGGGAACAGCGTGTAGACCAGGAACCGGTTGCCGACCGGCGGCTGATCGAGGGAACGGAGGTCCGTGACCACCACGTTGCCCTCCCGACGCGAGTGTTCGCGCAGTGCCTGCAGGGAGTGCAGGTCGTTCTCCCGCATGAACGCTACGCGCCTCTGGACCTCGCCCTGGCGCAACACATCGGGGATCGAGAGGCGCTTGAGCCAGTCGACGAGGTGCAGGAAGTACTCCTTGAACTGGCCGAGACCGGTGCGTGAATCGACGGTGAACCCGAGCAGGACCGCCCCCTGGGGGTTGAGAACCTCCTCGCGGCTCAGATGCGCCGAGTCGAAACGGTCGGTCTCGTCCACCAGCCCTGCGAACGGGAGCAGCAACGGCGAGGAGTAATGCTCGTAGATCACGCGGGCCGCGCTCGGCGCCAGCCGGTGGCGACCGCGGAATTTCTCGGGGGGACGGCGGTTGCGCCCGGTGAGTTCATGGTGGTCGAACCAGAGCGCCGCCGCCGGGTGGTACGGCAGGTTCGCCATGATATCGTCCGGCAGGACCTCGAACCGGCCGTCGGTGATGTCCTGCGGGTGGATCAGTTCGATGGCGTCCACCGGTTCCACGGTCGTCAGCAGGACGGCCGAGCTCACGCCGTCCAGGTCACCGCGCGTCACAAGCCTCATGCCCTCCCCTTCCTCTGATGTCGCGGGTCATCGACACTCGCCTGAGGGAATGCACCTCCCCGCGCCGTGTCGCCGTACCAAGGTATCACAACCCCGGCGCCGTTGGCCGCTTCGCTTGTGCGAATCGGGCACGGAATGCTAGCATGCGGGCAATGGGTCGAGTAACCAGCCACGGGAGGATCACCGACATGCGGGCATTTGGTACCATTGCTATCGTCATCTCGCTGCTCATCGCGCACCCGGCCTCGGCCGCGGGGCCGGAGTTGAAAACCGAGGACCAGAAAACCGTCTACGCACTTGGTTTGAACATCGCCAAGTCCCTGTCGGCGTTCAGCCTGACGCCCGCCGAAATCGACCTCGTGGTCGCGGGCCTGCGCGACGGGATTGCTGGATCGCCGAAGGTTGATTTCGGCCAGTACAGCGCGTCGGTCAACAAGCTCGCCCAGCAGCGTGCCTCGGCTGCCGCCGAAGTCGAGAAGAAGGATTCCGACGCCTTTCTCGAGAAGATCGCCAAGGAAAAAGGCGCAGAAAAAGCAGCATCCGGCCTGATTTACATCCCGATCAAGGAAGGAAACGGCGCTTCCCCGAAGGCCACCGACCTGGTGAAAGTGCACTACAAGGGGTCGCTCCGCGACGGCTCGGTCTTCGACAGCTCGATCGATCGCGGGCAGCCGGCGAGCTTCCCGCTGAACCGGGTGATCGCCTGCTGGTCCGAGGGCGTTCAGAAGATGAAGGTCGGCGGCAAGGCCAGGCTGGCGTGCCCCTCGTCCATCGCCTACGGCGACCGCGGGGCGCCGCCGAAGATCAAGCCCGGCGCCGCGCTGCTCTTCGAAGTCGAGCTGCTCGGCATCGAGCCCCCCCCCGCATCGACGCCGATGCCCCCCGGGGCCATGCCCGGCGGCAAGCCGACCGGCTCTTCCCCCGGCCACCCGTGATCGCCGGCCCGAGCCGAAAGCAGCGCACATAATAAAGCCCCGCCCCCCGGAATGCCGGGGTGGCGGGGCTGATGGTCGGATGAACTCTTTCCCGACTGAGCCGCCGGATCAACCGCAACCGCATCCGCCGGCTGATCCCGAGCCGCATCCGCCGCCAGAACCCCCGGGCCCGCAACCACACGCGCTCTGCTCCTGCGGTCCGCAACCGCACTCCGATGAGGCGGACGGGATCTCGTGGGGCAGCGGTTCACGGACCTCGTTGATCGTAACGTCGAATGTCAGCCGCTTGCCGGCCAGCGGATGGTTGAGGTCGACGTTGACGTATTCCTTGTCGGCAGAAACAACGATCAGCGCGACAGGGCCGCGGGGACCCCGGGCGTGGAACTGCATCCCGGGCGTGATCTCGACGGCGCCCGGGAAGCGATCCCGGGGAATCGCCTGGAGGAGATCCTTCTGCACCGGCCCGTAGGCCGCTTCGGGCTCGATGGTCACCTTGAAGCTGTCTCCGACGCTCCTGCCGATGAGCGCCTTGTCCAGCCCCGGGATGATGCTCCCGGTGCCGGTGACGAAACCCAGGGGCGACCCCTCCGTGGAGCGGTCGAACTCCTCCCCGGAATCAAGGGTCAGCCGGTAATCGATGGCGACGAAATTCTTGTCGGCGATCTTCATGTTCACTCCCATCATGTTCCGAAACCATAGCACCCGCTGAAGTCCGGAACATCCGCTCCAGCGTGTCGACTTCGCCGCGATAGCACGAGCGAAGCGCCGATAGACTCATTCTTGGTGCATTGGATAGACGCGAGGCGAATTCGTTTCACCGCAAACCGTCCAACATTGCGGGAGAGCCCTCCTCACGAGATATGCATATCTGTCTTCCCGTTCAGGCTGCGGGGTCCTGGCGCTGCGGCCCCCCGCCGCCTCGCGCGCGCGGATACATTCCTTCACCGCGACCGTCCCCTAACCGGCCCCGATCTGTCGGAAATCCGCGAGGTCGGCGAAGAGCGACTGCACCGCCGCCAGCAGCGACAGACGATTGGCGCGCACCTTCGGGTCCTCCGCCATCACCATGACGCCGTCGAAGAAGCGGTCCACGATCGGCCGCAACTCGGCGATCCTGCGCAACGCGCCGATGTAGTCACGCCCCCCGACAAGCGCGTCGACGTCGGCCCGCACGGCCGCCACGGCGCCGGCGAGCTCGCGCTCCACGGGTTCCCTGCAGAGGTCGGCATCGATCCCGCCCTCGAACTGCGGCGGGACGATGTTGGCCACGCGCTTGAACGTCACCGCGAGCGCGGCAAAATCCTCGCGCCGGCGCATCTCGTCGAGAGCCGCGATGCGCCGCCCGACCTCGGGGACCCTGTCGAAGCCGGCGGCAAGCACCGCGCGGACCACGTCCACCGGGGCGCCGGCGGCGGTGTGCTGGTTCTCGATGCGCCCCCGGAAGAACTCCAGCACGTCCGCCCTCAGCCGTCCCGACGGGCTGGTGTGCTTGCCGGCCAGCGTGAGGATCGCAAACTCGACGAAGCTGTAGAGGTGAATCGGCCAGGCGCGCTCGGCCAGGATGTTGACCACCGCCAGGGTGTGACGGCGCAGCGCGTGCGGATCCTCCGATCCGGTCGGCGCCATGCCGATGCCGAAAATCCCGCAAATCGTGTCCATCCGGTCGGCGGCCGAGAGGATAGCGCCAAGACCGGTCCCCGGCAACGCGTCTCCGGCATACCGCGGCAGGTAAGCCTCGAGCAGCGCCTCGGCCACGGCGGGCTTCTCGCCGGCATGCAGCGCATAGTAGCGCCCCATCACGCCCTGCAGCTCGGGGAATTCGCCGACCATGCCGGTCACCAGATCGGCCTTGGAGAGGAATGCCGCGCGCTCGGCGTCGTCCTCGGAAACACCGCCGGCCTCCCGGGCGAGCCAGCGCGCCAGCTCCGTGACGCGCTCGACCTTCTCGAGGTACGAACCGAGCTTCTCCTGGTACACCACGCTGCCGAGCCCGGAGACGCGTCCGCGCAACGGGGTCTTGAGGTCTTCCTCCCAGAAGAAGCGCGCGTCGGAGAGCCGGGCGCGCAGCACCCGCTCGTTGCCCGCGCGAATCAGGACCATGTCGGCGGCCTGCATGTTCGAAATCGTGACGAACCAGGGCAGGAGCCTGCCCGCGGCGTCCACGACGGTGAAGTACTTCTGGTGCGCCTTCATCGCGGTGACGAGCACCTCGGCGGGCACCGCGAGAAACTCCGGTTCGAAGCCGCCGCAGACCGCCACCGGCCACTCGACGAGGTTCGTCACGTGCTCGAGCAGCTCCGCGTCGACGACAACCGTGCCGCCCCTGGCTCGCCCCGCCTCCTCGACCTGCCGGCGGATCGAGTCGCGCCGCTCGGCCGGGTCGACCATCACTCTGGCGGCGCGGATCTTGACGAGGTAGTCGGCCATGTCGCTCACCTCGAACTCCTCCGGGGCGAGGAAGCGGTGGCCGCGCGAGCGGTTGCCGCTCTTCAGCCCTTCGAGGTCGAACGCCAGGACCTTGCCCCCGAGCAGCGCCAGCACCCAGTGCAGCGGCCGCACGAAACGCAGCTCGCCGCCGCCCCAGCGCATCGACTTCTGGAAGCGCAGTCCGAGGATCCAACCGGGGACCTCCTCGCTCAGGATTTCCGCAGCGGATCGGCCGGCCTCGCGCCGGATCGCGGCGAGATACTCGCCCTTGGCCGTCTCCTTGACGAAAAGGTCCTTCGGGTCGACCCCCTGCCCTTTCGCAAAACCCTCACCGGCCTTCGTCAACGCGCCGTCGGGCCCGTAGGCGGCCTTCTTTGGCGGGCCGGTGACCTCGCTGGCCAGGTCGGGCTGCTGCGCCGCGATGCCGCGAACCTCCAGTACCAGGCGGCGGGGGGTGCCGAAGGTCGACACCTCGCCGTGGGTGAGACGCCTGGCGACAAGCGCCGCGCGGGCCGCGGCGGCCAGGTCGTCCAGCGCGCGGGGGATGAAGCGGGCCGGAATCTCTTCGGTGCCGATTTCGAGCAGCAGGTCCAGGGTCGGGGTCGCGGCCGTCATTTCGCCACCATGAAAGGAGTGCGGTCCCTGAGGTCCTTCAGGAGCGGGAAACCGAGGTTTTCCCGCAGCTTGAGCCAGGCCTCGGCGCTCACGCGCGCCAGGCGCCGCACCCGCTTGATGTACCCGGTGCGCTCGGTGACGCTGATCGCGCCGCGGGCGTCCAGCAGGTTGAAGGCGTGCGAGCACTTCAGGCAGTACTCGTACCCCGGCTGGACGAGTCCCTTCCCGATCAGCTTGAGACACTCCTTCTCGTAGGCCGCGAACAGCGCGAAGAGCATCTCGGCGTCGCTCTCCTTGAAATTGTAGGTCGATCCCTCGACCTCCTGGCGGTGGTGGACGTCGCCATAACGCACGCCGGGGGCCCAGACCAGATCGTAGACGTTGTCCACCCCCTGCAGGTACATCGCGAGGCGCTCCAGACCGTAGGTCAGTTCCACGCTCACAGGCCTGCAGTCGATCCCGCCGGCCTGCTGAAAATAGGTGAACTGGGTCACCTCCATGCCGTCGAGCCAGACCTCCCAGCCGAGGCCCCAGGCGCCGAGCGTCGGGGACTCCCAGTCGTCCTCCACGAAACGGATGTCGTGTACTTTTGGGTCGATCCCGAGCGCATAGAGACTGCCGAGGTACTGGTCCTGGATGTCCAGGGGCGAGGGTTTGATCAACACCTGGTACTGGTAGTAATGCTGCAGGCGGTTCGGGTTCTCGCCGTAGCGCCCGTCGGTCGGCCTGCGCGAGGGCTGGACGTAGGCCGTCCGCCATGGCTCCGGACCAAGCGAGCGCAGGAAGGTCGCCGGGTGAAAGGTCCCCGCGCCGACCTCGACATCGAAGGGCTGGTGAATGACGCAGCCCCGCTGCGCCCAGTAAGATTCAAGGGCGAGGATTACCTCCTGGAAGGTCACGATCGGCTCCTTTCGCTGACGGCGCCACGGCGGCGCGGTCCGGTGATGGTGCCTAAGCCCGTCCGGTGTTGTCAATCGCGAGTTCGGGGGGCGATCAAGGGGATAGGGCCGGGACCCCATCCCGGGCTGCCGGGTGCGCCGGCGCGACGCGCAGGACCTCGCGATAGGCGCCGAGCGCCCCCTCCCGCAGACCCAGGGCCTCGAGCGCGGTGCCGCGGTTGTCGAGCGCCTCGACGACCCGCCCTTGACCGTGCCGCAGCACCCCGAGGGTGAGGTAGGGGTCGACAAGGCCCGGTTTGATACGGATGGCCTCCAGGAAGTGCGTCGCCGCCTGCGCCGGTCGCTTCCAGCGGAGGCAGTTGCGATTCGCGGGAACTTTTCGCCCCCTGCGACCCCTAATCCATAGTGAGGGGTGCGGCCAGGTGGATGATGGACGGTCGCAGCCTGCCGAGATTGACAAAGTGGCTGATTTTCCTGATACTTACAGTAGTCATAACGGAAAGGAAACGCCATGTTCGAACGCTTTACCGAGCGCGCCCGCCGGGTCATCATCCTGGCGCGCGGCGAGGCCGAAAAATACCAGCACGAATACCTGGGCACCGAGCACCTGCTGCTCGGCATCATCCGCGAGGGGACCGGGACCGCCGTCACGGTGCTCCAGAGCATGGAGTTCTCCCAGAAGCAGCTCGAAGCCGAGCTGGTGGCGCGCATGCCCCCCACCGAGAACGTCCTGACCCTCGGCGAGATCCCCTTCTCGCCCCAAGCCAAGAAGGTCCTCGAGCTCTCGGTCGAGGAGGCGCGCCTGCTCGGCCAGAACTATATCGGCACCGAGCACCTGCTGCTCGGTCTGATCAAGGAGGACTCCGGCATCGCCGCCCAGGTGCTCAAGAGCTTCGGCATCTCCCTCTCGCTGCTGCGCAAGGAAACGATCGCGATGCTCAAGCTCTCCTCCCCGAAGACCAAGGAGGAGAAGAAGGAGACGCCGCTGCTCAACGAGTTCTCGCGCGACCTGACCAAACTCGCAAAGGAGTCCAAGCTCGACCCGGTGATCGGCCGCGCCGACGAGATCGAGCGCGTCATCCAGATCCTCTCGCGCCGCACCAAGAACAACCCCGTGCTCATCGGGGAGCCGGGCGTCGGCAAGACCGCCATCGCTGAGGGCCTGGCGCAGCGGATCGTCGCCGGGCAGGTGCCCAAGACGCTGCTCGGCAAGCGCATCGTGCAGCTCGACCTCGGATCGCTGGTCGCCGGGACGAAGTACCGCGGCCAGTTCGAGGAGCGGCTCAAGACGATCATGAAGGAGATCACTGAAACCCCGAACGTCGTGATCTTCATCGACGAGATCCACACGCTCGTCGGCGCGGGTGCCGCCGAGGGGTCGATCGACGCCTCCTCGATGCTCAAGCCGGCGCTCTCGCGCGGCGAGCTGCAGTGCATCGGCGCGACGACGCTCAACGAGTACCGCAAGCATATCGAGAAGGACGGCGCGCTCGAGCGGCGTTTCCAGACGGTCCTGGTGCAGCCCCCGACCGTCGAGCAGACGGTGCAGATCATCCAGGGGCTCAGGTCGCGCTACGAGGCGCACCACCACATCCGCATTTCAGACGAGGCCGTGCTCTCCGCCGCCCGCCTCTCGGACCGCTACGTCACCGACCGCCACCTGCCCGACAAGGCCATCGACGTCATCGACGAGGCCGGCTCGCGCGCTCGGCTCAAGGAGATCACGCTGCCGCCCGAGCTGCGCCGCCGCGAGCAGGAGATCGAGGCGGTCACCGCCGACAAGGTCACCGCGATCCGGCTGCAGGACTACGAGAGGGCGGCGCGGCTGCGCGACACGGAGGGCCGGCTCAAGACCGAACTGGAGGCCGAGCGCGCCATCTGGGAGAAGAAGCAGGACGAGATCGTGCCGGTGCTCGGCGAGGACGACATCGCCTACATCGTCTCGAAGATGACCGGCATCCCGACTGTCCGCATCGAGGAGCGCGAGACCGAGCGGCTCCTGCGGATGGAGGAGGAGCTGCACAAGCGCATCGTCGGCCAGGACGAGGCGGTGACCGC
>CAZEOK010000101.1:0-11141 GCA_964513745.1 uncultured bacterium | reverse complement strand
GGGACTGGCGTTTCAAGGCCGATCTCGAGTTGCGCCAGTTTGCCCCGGAGATGGTCCGCTCGGGGCTCGGGGCATTCCCGCCGGCGCTCGCCAAGGCGCTCGGGAAAGCCTCCTTCCTCGCCGCCGGCCGGCTCCAGGCCGCCGGCCGGCTGAAAGATCCCCGCTCGGTGCGGGCCGATCTCCAGCTTGACTCGCTCTGGCTCGAGGCCGCCGGGAAGACGCTTCAGAACCCAGCTCCCGTGCGGATTTCCTGGAGCGACGGGGGGCTTGTCGTCGGGGATTTCCGGCTCGCCGGGGAGCAGTACAGCCTGGTAGTGCGCGGGGGCGGGAGTGTTTCCGGCGGGTGGAACCTTCAGGCGGAGGGAACCGTGAACCTTGCCGTCTTCAGGGAGTACTGGCGCGAGATCGAGGACGTGGAAGGCAGCGGCGACCTGGCGTTGACACTCGGCGGTCCGTGGTCCGCGCCGCTTCCCGAGGGCAGCCTCACCGTCCACGAAGCGTACGTGAGGGCCCGGTCGCTTCCGGAGCCGCTCTCGAACCTCGAGGGACGGCTGGAGCTACGGGGCCGGACCCTGACCGCGACCGGTCTCTCGGGGACCATCAGCGGCGGCGCGTTCCGCGGCAGCGGCAGCTACGAGTTCGAAAAGGACCGTCTCGACGCAAGGGTCGAAGGCCGCCTCGACCTGGCGCTGTTTCGCGGGCGCATCCCGGCGGCGCGCGAGCTGCGGGGTCCGGTCGAAGTGCGGCTGGGCATGGCCGGAGCGCTCGCAGCCCCGGCGCTCTCGGGCGATGCCGAGATTTTCGACGCGGAAATGTTCCTGCGTCCCTTCCCCGCCAAGATCACGCGTCTGCGGGGGAAGGTCCTCGTGGGGGCCGAGCGCCTCGAGGTTCGGGAACTGACCGGGCAGACCGGGGGCGGCACCGTGCGGTTGAACGGGACGATGGACTGGAGCCGCGCGCCGGTGCGGGTGGACGCGCAGCTCGAGGGCAGGAGCATCCTGGTCTCTCTTGCCGGCGCCCTCAAGGCCCAGGCTGACCTGGACCTTGCTCTGCACGGGGATTTCCAGGACCTGAAGCTCGCGGGCGAGGTGCGCATTCTCAAGGCGCGCTACCTGCGCGAATTCGGGGAGCGCCCGCCCTCCCTCGCTCCTGCGTCGGATGCGGCAGCCGCTGCGGCGGCCGCATCCAGCGTCCGGGGGCCCGACCTGGGGCGGATGGCGCTCGACGTGAAGGTGACCGCTGCCGACAACGTCTGGATCGCCAACCGCATGGCGAAGATCGAGACCGCGGTGGCGCTCGAAATCGGCGGCCGGCTCGGCGCGCCGGTCGTGCGCGGGGAGATCACCGGGATCCAAGGGGAGGCTTTCTACCTTTCGCGGCAGTTTCGGCTCGAGAGCGGCTCCCTGCGGTTCGTGCCGCCGGCGACCGTCCCGCTGCTGGACCTGCAGGCATCGACCTCGGTCGGGGAGACGCAGATCCTTTTCCTGATGGACGGGCCCATCAACAAGCCTTCCTACCACCTGACCTCTCTGCCGGCGATGACCCAGCAGGATCTCGTCGCGCTGCTGACCATCGGGGAGACGCGCAGCGACCTGGAGCGCCGGGGCGAGGGCGCGTCAACGGCCGGCGCGGCGGTCTTCACTACCGAACCGCTGGTGAACGCGCTCGGGGACGAGGCCCGCAGCTCCATGGGCCTGGAGGTGCTCCAGCTCGAACCGGTTGTCGGCGACGACAACCAGGTCTCGGCCCGGGTCACGCTCGGGACGCATCTTTCGGATCGGCTCTTCGTGAGCTATTCGCAGAACCTCGGCGCCACCGAGGACCAGCAGGTCGCGGTGCAGTACTCGCTGCTCGATTACCTCTCGGTCTGGGGGCAGGAGTTGCGTCAGGGGATTTACAGCTTGGACCTGGTTTTCCGGTACGCTCTGAAATGACGACACCCCGCGGTCGCCAGCTGCCATGGTCGTTTGCTGCGATCCTTGTCGCGTTGTTCGCCGCCGCGCCACCGTGCTTTGCCGAAGGCGTCCAGCGGGTTGCCACGGTGGCATTCTCCCCCGCGGACCGGATCGGGTCGTACCGCTTTGCGGACCTCGTCGCGGTCCGGCCTGGCGATCCGCTGACGCCGGATCTCCTCGAGCGCAACCTGCGCCTGTTGCGCGCAACCGGCCTTTTTGCCGAAGTCGGAGCCCGGTTGGCCGTCGGACCCGTTGGTCCGGGAGTGATCTTCACGCTGCTGCCGCACCCGCTGGTCCGGGAGGTTCTGGTCAAGGGAAACTTCCTCGTGCTGGAGCGTGACCTGGTGCTCATGGTGCGGTTGCGGCCTGCAGAGCCCTTTCGCGAGGAGCTCGTCCGCGGCGACAGCGAGCGGATATTGCGCCACTACGATGAGCAGGGGTACGAGGGCACCACGGTCGCCGAGGAAATCGTTCGTGGCGACGGGGAGGTGAGCGTGACCTACCGCATCAGCGAGGGGCGGCCCCGGGTCGTGCGCGAGATTCTGGTGCGCGGCAATCGCGAGTTGGGGGAGGGAGAAATCCGCAAGGCGTTCGGGATCAACCCGTACACGTTCTTTCGAGGCGCGGACCTCCAGCGCGGTCTCGATAAATTGCGGGATTTCTACCAGCGGCGAGGCTACCTCGATGTCCGGGTCGGTTCGCAGATCGCCGGGAGCGAGGGGGCTCTGGCGTTTCTGGCGGTGCTGACAAATCCGATCAAGGGGATACTCACCCTCGGCCCCGCCGGCTACAGCCTCGTGACGGTTGCCATCGAGATCGATGAAGGGCGGCGGTTCGAGGCGTCGTTTCGCGGCCTGGCGGCTTTCAGCGAGGGCGACCTGCGTCCGCTCCTGACATTCCAGCGGTCCGGTTTTTTCGACGAGGAAGAGGTTGCCGCGGGGCGCGAGCGCATTCTCGCGTTCTACCAGGATCGCGGCTACTACCTCGCCGAAGTCGACGCCCAGGCGGACTACGGCGCCGGACGGGTCGTGTACATCGTGCGCGAGGGACGACCGGTGTCAGTCGGCGAGGTGCGGCTGAAGGGATTCACGCATCTCGACGAGAGCTGGGTGCGACAGCGGCTCGACACTCGCACGTCGGCGGGCGACGAGCCATCGCTGCTGCGGAGTCCGCAGCTCGAGCGCGATCGGCGCAGGATCGAGTCCTGGTATCGCGCCGCCGGCTTCTCCAGGGTCGAAGCCTCGCCGCCGGAGGTCTGGCCTGATGCCGGGCCTGCGGGTGCCGTGGTCATCTTTTCCGTGCGCGAGGGGCACCGGTCCCTGATACGGTACATATCGTTTACCGGCGCCGTCGTGCAGGCGCCGTCGCACCTGCAGGCGGCAGCGGGCGTCAGCGAGGGCGCGCCCTTCATTGCGGCGGACCTCCAGCCGGCCGCAGCCCGCGTGCAGGCGGAATACGCGCGGGCCGGGTACCCCCGATGCGTCGTGACGGTCCGCCCGGATTTCGACGAGGATCGCGCCAGCGTCGACCTGCGCTTCACGGTGGACGAGGGCCGGCTGCAGCGGCTCGGCGGCGTCGCGGTGACCGGCAACGGGCGGACCGAGCGGCGCGTCATCCTGCGCGAGCTGCAGCTGGAGCCCGGGGACCCGTTCAATCCGGAGGCGCTCGCCAAGGGCAAGAACAGGCTGTACGAGCTCGGGCTGTTCCGCGAGGTGCGTTACGTGTTGCCCGAACCGGTTTCGCCCGAAGCGCCGCAGGACCTGGTCGTCGCCGTACGCGAACGGCAGACAGGCTTCGTCGGTTTCGGTTTCGGCTACGCCAGCGACGAGCGCTTCCGTGGTTTCGTCGAGGCTGGAGAGCAGAATCTCTTCGGCACCGGCCGGGGCCTGCGCTGGAAGACCAAGCTGAGCGAGATCGGCTATCGCCACGACTTGTTCTATCAGGAGCCCTGGCTCCTCGAATACCAGCTCCAGGGGCAGGCAGACCTCTACCTGGAAAGCCGGGAAGAGACCGGGTACGATGTCCTGCGGCGGGGCCTGATGCTCGGGGTCAACCGCGATCTCACCTCCCGGCTGCTGCTCAACCTGCGATATCGCTACGAGTTCGTGAACTACTCGGACGTGGTCCCTGAACTCACCGCGGAACTCGGCCCCCTGGAGAGCTTCAACATCGGCAGCCTCATCGCGGCGCTCGACTACGACCGCCGCGACAATCCCATTTCGCCACGACGCGGTTCTTTCTCCCTGGCCAGCGTGGAGGTCGCGCGGCCTCTGTTCGGTGGCGACGTCTCGTTCGCGAAGTATCAGCTAGAGACCTCGTGGTACCTGCCGCTCGGCTCCGGTGCCGAGCTCGCCCTCGGGCTGCGCGGCGGTTTCACGCAGCTGGTTCTCAGCGCCGGGGACCTGCCGCTCTCGGAGCGCTTCTTCCTCGGCGGCGACAGCAGCGTGCGCGGCTACGACTACAAGGACATCGGCTCGAAGGACGAGGCGGGCAATCCGCTTGGCGGCAACATCTTCGCCCAGGGAAACCTCGAACTGCGGTTCGGCCTGTTCCGCAAGCTGCGTGGCGTTCTCTTCTTCGACGCAGGGGAGCTCTGGGCGGATCAGGCCGGGCTGCCGGCCTCGGGTCTCAAGACGTCGGTCGGCACCGGCCTGCGCTACGAGACGCTGGTCGGGCCGATCCGGCTCGACTGGGGCCGCAAGATCTCGCCCGAGCCGGGGGAATCACCCTCGCGCTGGCACCTGACCATCGGCTACCCCTTCTGACCGTTGAGGCCGCTGAAAAGGGGCCGTCTGCGGCAGCCTGTGGCAGTGCTGGCTTGTTTGTGAGTTTGTTGGTGTCCTGCTAGACTCGATCCCAACCATGGGGGGCGGGTCATGAGACTCGTTTGTCGTCGTGCGCGGGCGACCGGCGTCGTCGTAGGCGTGCTGCTGTCCGCACTGCCGGCCCTGACGGCTTCAGCTCGGGCATCAGCGCCGGCGGCCCTGCTTCGCTGCGTCCAGGACCGCTACGGGGCGCTTCGCGATCTCACCGCCGGCTTTGTCCAGGAAAGCCGGGTAGCCAGCCTCGGCCGTCCCCGCGCCCGCGCCGGCAGGCTCTACTTCCAGTCGCCCGGCCGGATGCGATGGGAATATGATGGCCCCGACTCCCAGGTGATCGTCGCGGACGGCAAACAGCTCTGGTTCTATCGGCCGGAGCGCAAGCAGGTGGTTGTCCAGCCCGTTGACGCAGTCTTCGCTCGACAGACACCGCTGCTGTTCCTGTTCGGCCGCGGCGACTTCGCCGCGGAGTTCACCTGGGAGGAGCGCGATATCGACCCGGACGCCGGGGGGCTGGTGAGCGTCACGCTGCGGCCCCGCGTTGAGGCGCCGGATCTGACGCGGCTGGTGATCGAGGTCGCCGCGGGGGAATGCCGGCTCGCCGGCACGATCGTCGAGGACGCCTTCGGCAACGTCACGCACCTCATTTTTTCCGGGGAGCGGACGAATCCCGGTCTCGACGCCGGGCTGTTCCGCTTTGCGCCGCCCAAGGGCACGGAGGTCGTGCGGCCCTAGCCGCCGACTGCGCGGGAGGGGCCGACCGTGACCGCGGCGCCGTTGATCCTCGTCGTCGACGACGAGCCGGACATCCTGAGCCTCAATCGGATGATCCTCGAGCGCGAGGGCTGGCAGGTCATCACCTCGGGCGACGGGGTCGACGCGATCCAGAAGGCCATCGACCGTCGCCCCGACCTGATCGTTCTCGACGTCATGATGCCGCGCATGAATGGCTACCAGGTCTGCCGCCTGCTCAAGAACGACCAGCAGACGTCGGGCATCCCGATCATCATCTGCACCGTACGCTCGCTCGAGAGTGAAAAATTGTACGCGTACACTTCTGGCGCCGATCACTATCTCACCAAGCCCTTCGATCCGTCCGAGCTGGTGCGGCTGGTGCAGGGCATCTTCGCCGCCCGGCCTGCCCCGAGACAGAGGCGCGAGTCCGGCGTCGCCACCACGCGCCACCCGACGAGCACGGACAGCATCCTCTCGGACGTGAACCGGCTGCTCGACCGGCGCCTGATGGAGTTGACCATCCTTCAGCATCTTACAGGGGCGATGGCCGGGACGCTGGACCTCGACGGGGTGCTCGGCATCGTGCTGCAGAGCATCGTCAACGACCTCGGGTACTCCGGCGGGATGATTTTTCTCGTCGGCGAGCACGGCATGCTCGAAGAGCGGGTGGCGCGCGGGGAGCCGATCACCCTCGATCCGCTGCGGCATCCGGTCTTCGGACGGACGCTGGCCGAGAAAAAGGTGGTGATTCTCGGCACTGAAGAGATGCTCCACGACACGCCCGCTGAATTCTGCTCGCGTGTCCACGCCCCGACCTCGATCCTCGTGCCAATCCAGTCCAAGGGCAGCCCCATAGGCCTGCTGGTCGTCGAGAGCGTCGCTCCCACGGTGGATCGCGACCAGCGCGAATTCCTCCTGACGCTCGCCAACCAGTCCGGCCTGGCCATCGAGAACGCCAATCTCTACGCCCGCACCCTCCAGCTGTCGATCACCGACGGGCTCACCGGCCTCTACAACTACCGTCATTTCTGCGAGCGCCTCGAGCTGGAGATCGCGCGCTCTCGCCGCTACCGCGTGCCGCTTGGGCTGTTGTTGATCGACATCGATCGCTTCAAGGCCTTCAACGATCGGTTCGGGCACCTGCTGGGCGACGAGGTGTTGAAGGCGGTGGCACACCGGATCCGCTTCAATACGCGCGACGTCGACCTGGTGGCGCGCTATGGCGGCGAGGAGTTCTGCGTCATTCTCCAGGAGGTCGGGACCGGGGAGATCGGGACCTTCGCCGAGCGAGTCCGGGAGGCCGTGGCTGCCGTTCTTGTCGATATCCCCGGGGACGCGCGTCAGGGGGTGACCGTGAGCATCGGCGCGGCGGTGAGCCAGGGCGGGGAGCTTGGCGCGCACGAATTCATCCGGCGCGCGGACGAGGCATTGTACTGCGCGAAGAACGGGGGCCGCAACAGGATCAGCGTCTGGAACGATGCTGCAGCGGGGACGGTCACGGCCGGTGCCGAAAAAGCCCCTTGACGAGAGACGGAGCGCTTTGCTAGAAACTTTCCGCGGGTCGTTCACGGGTGCGGAACGACGCGCGTGACCGGGCGTCGGCAACCGCGGCGGCGCAGGGAGGGCGCAAGGGGATGTGTTGCGATCTGTGCGACCACTATTACAGCTGCGAGGAAGTTGAGAAGATGAAGCTGACCTGCTGCACCAAATGCGAGGAATATGTCGACTGCCATGGCGAGGCCAAGGCCGCGGGTCGACGCGTCCAGGATGTCGACATCGACGAGGACGACGAGGACGACGAGGACGAGGACGAGGACGAATTCGACGACGAATTCGACGACGACGACGACGAATTCGACGACGACGAGGAAGGGGACGACGAGGAAGACGAAGACGAGTAACCGCTGACATCCCCTTCCGAAGGGCCGGCCGGCGCCCGATGTCCCACAGAAACGAGCCCCGGCGCCGATGACAGGGCGCCGGGGGTTCTGTTGACGGTTTTTCGAGAGCAGTGCTACAGTCACCAGCTATGTTTTCATGGTACGCAGCTCGTTTTCCCCGTGCGCTCGCCATCGTCATCGGGACCGGGTTCGGCACGGGATTTTCGCCCATTGCGCCGGGCACGGCCGGCAGCGCTCTCGCCATCGCTTTGTGCATCCCGCTCACCGCGGCCGGCTTGCCCGCCCTGATGGCGGCCGTGGTTCTGCTTTTCCCCGTCGGCGTCTGGGCTGCCGGCGTCTGCGGGGACCGCTACGGAGCGCATGACCACGGCCGGATCGTCATCGACGAGGTGGTCGGTCAATTCATCGCGCTGGCGAGTTTCCCGGCCAGTCCGGGGTGGCTGCTCCCGGGTTTCCTGCTCTTCCGTTTCTTCGACATCTCGAAGCCGTTTCCCGCGGGACGGATCGATCGCCGGTGGCGCACCCCGTTCGGCGTGATGGCCGATGACGTAGTCGCGGGCGTCTACGCGAATCTCACGCTCCAGGCCGTCCGGGCATTCCTGGAGGCCTGATGCCGGGCAGCGACCCCCTTGCCGTCCGCGTCGGTCGCGTCCTGCTCGAGCGCTCGGCTCGCGTTGCCTTCGCCGAGTCCTGTACGGGAGGCCTCGTTAGCGGCAGGGTCACCGGTGTCCCGGGCAGCTCGCGCTACCTGCTCGGCGGCGTGGTGGCCTATCACGACAGCGCCAAGGTTGCGCTGCTTAAGGTCCCGCGCGCAATGGTGGCCCGTCACGGGGCGGTGAGTGCCCCCGTAGCCGCGGCGATGGCGCGAGGGGCGCGTCGCGCCTTCAACGCCGAGGTCGCGGTCGCCGTCACCGGGATCGCCGGCCCTGGCGGGGGGAGCGTGGCGAAGCCGGTCGGCCTGGTCTATGTCGCCGTGTGCGGATTCGGCCGAAACCGCTGCCGTCGGGCTGTCTTCACGGGCGATCGGCGGAGCGTGCGCGACCAGGCCGCCGATCTGGCACTGATTCTGCTTCTGGAACATCTGGAGGATGGGCGGTGAGTGGTGGTCTCCGATGTTTCGTGGCGTTCGAGCTCCCGGAGGCTCTGCGGGAGACGATCGCGGCGCACTTCGCCCGGGAGGGGCGGGGGATTGCCGGTGTTGCCTGGACAGCCCCCGGCAACCTTCATCTGACACTGAAGTTCCTCGGCGCGGTTGCGGCCGATCTGCTGCCCGCGGTTCGCGGGGCCGTTGCCGAGGCGCTCGCGGATCGCGAACCCTTCACGCTCTCGCTGCACGGTGCTGGGGCGTTCCCCTCCGAGCATCGTCCGAGAGTGGTATGGGTCGGGGCGGGAGAGGGCGCCGCCGAGGCGGTGTCCCTGGCCGCTTCACTGGAGAGGGCCCTCGAACCGCTCGGCTTCGCACCGGAGCCACGGGCCTTCACCCCGCATCTCACGGTCGGGCGCGTGCGGGCGCCGCTGCGCCAGAGCGCGGCCCTCCTGCGCCTGATCGCGGCGGTGCGCGACCGGGCCTGGGGAGCATGGGTGGTCCCGGCGGTGCACCTGGTGCGCAGCGAGCTGTTCCCCGCGGGTCCGATCTATAGTATTCTCCAGACAACCAGCCTGCCGGGCAGGCCGCGGCAGGACAGATGAAGGAGCCGAGACTGATGGCAGATCCGAAAGGCGGCCAGGAGAAGCCTCTCGAGGCGGACATCCTCCAGCTCGAGAAGTCCTACGGCAAGGGCTCGATCATGCGCCTGGGCGCGGGCGAGTCCCCCCCGGACACGGGAGTGATATCCACCGGGGCGCTCGGTGTCGACATCGCCCTCGGGATCGGCGGCGTCCCCCGCGGCCGCGTGGTGGAGATCTTCGGGCCGGAGTCCTCCGGCAAGACGACTCTGGCGCTGCACATCGTCGCAGAGGCGCAAAAGCAGGGAGGGATCGCTGCGTTCATCGACGCCGAGCACGCCCTCGACGTCACCTACGCGCGGGCGCTCGGCGTGCGCACCGACGATCTGCTGATCTCGCAGCCCGACACCGGCGAGCAGGCGCTCGAGATCGCCGAGGTGCTCGTGCGCAGCGGCGCCATCGACGTCGTGGTCGTCGACTCGGTGGCGGCGCTGGTCCCCCGCGCAGAGATCGAGGGCGAGATGGGCGACGCGCATGTCGGGCTGCAGGCGCGCCTGATGTCGCAGGCGCTGCGCAAGCTCACGGCGGCCATCGCGCGGTCGAACACCACGGTGGTTTTCATCAACCAGATCCGCGAGAAGATCGGCGTCATGTTCGGCAGCCCCGAGACCACGCCGGGCGGCCGCGCCCTGAAGTTCTACGCCTCGGTGCGCATCGACATCCGCCGCATCGCGCAGATCAAGAAAGGGCAGGACGTCGTCGGCAACAGGACCAAGGTCAAGATCGTCAAGAACAAGATGGCGCCGCCGTTCCGGGAGTGCGAGCTCGACATCCTCTACGGCGAGGGGCTCTCCTACGAGGGCGACCTCATCGACCAGGGGGCGGCCATGGAGATCGTCGAGAAAAGCGGCATGTGGTACTCCTTCGAGGGCGAGCGGATCGGCCAGGGCCGGGACGCGACGCGCCAGTTCCTCAGGGAGCACCCCGAGATCGCCGAACGGATCGACGTGAGGGTCCGCGAGAAGGCGGGGATCAAGCCGCGGGTGCCCCGTCCGGCGGAGGTCGTTGTCGAGGAGAAGGGGGTCAGAAAGAAATGACGTCGCCTTCCGGGTCCGCCCCCGAGCGGTCGCCTGCCGCCGCACCAGCGGCACGGGCGGCGGGTTCTCCGTCTCCTGCCAGTGCACCTGCTCCAGCGGCTGCCGCTGCGCCGGCGACGGCAGCGGGGGCACCGGCAGGAGCTCCCGGCGCTCCGTCGGGGGCTCGCGGCCAGCTCAACGATCTGTTGCGCCTGGCAACCGAGCGCAAGGCTTCCGACCTGCACCTGAAGGTCGGCGCCTACCCCGTGCTTCGCATCGACGGTCGTCTCACGCCGCTGCAGGAACGCGAGCGTCTGAGCCGGGAGTGGATGACCGAAACCCTTTTCGGCATCATGACGCCGAATCAGAAAGAGAACTTCAGGAAGAACACCGATCTCGACATGGCGTACAGCGTTCCCGGCCTGGGCCGCTTCCGCGTGAACATCTACCAGCAGCGCGGGACCATGGGCGCCGTGCTGCGGGTCATTCCGATGAAGATCCTCACCATCCGCGAACTTGGCCTGCCAACGGTCATCGAGCGCCTGTCGCTCGAACCGCGCGGGTTGATCCTCGTGACCGGGACCACGGGCAGCGGCAAGTCGACCTCGCTCGCGGCGATGATCGACCACATCAACGCCAGCCGCAACTGCCACATCATGACCATCGAGGACCCCATCGAGTATCTGCACCGCGACAAGCTCGGCCTCGTGAACCAGCGTGAGGTCGGCTTCGACGCATCGAGCTTCGCCAGCGCGCTCCGGTCCTCGCTGCGCCAGGACCCCGACGTGATCCTCGTCGGCGAGATGCGCGATTTCGAGACTATCCAGACCGCGCTCGTCGCCGCCGAAACCGGGCACCTCGTGCTCTCGACCCTGCACACCGCGGACGCATCCGAGACGATCAACCGCGTGATCTCTGTCTTCCCGCCGCACCAGCAGCAGCAGATCCGGCTGCAGCTGGCGACCGTGCTCCAGGGGATCGTCTCGATGC
>CAZEOK010000100.1:0-11589 GCA_964513745.1 uncultured bacterium | reverse complement strand
GGCCGCAAGCTCCTCGCGCGGGTCGGTGCCCGCGTCACAGCGCACGCGAAAGCGCGGCACCCCCTGCTCCTCGCCGGCATCCGAGCACTCCGCGACGCCCTGGACCGCGGCGAGCGCACGGGTGATCAGCTCTCGCGGACCGCGCACGGCAAGGTGGATGATTTCGCTGCCGCGGGCCTGGGCGGCCAGCTCGGCGGGCGTCCCCTGGCCGACAAGATGCCCTTCGTTGAAGATCAGCACCCGGTGGCAGGTCGCCTCGACCTCGGGGAGGATGTGCGAACTGAGCAACACGGTTTTCTCGCGGCCGATGCCCCGGATCAGCTCACGGATCTCGATGATCTGCGTCGGGTCGAGCCCGACCGTCGGCTCGTCCAGGACGAGAATCTCGGGGTCGTGCAGCAGCGCCCCCGCGAGACCGACACGCTGCCGGTAGCCCTTGGAGAGCTGGCCGATGATGCGCCCGCGCACCGGCCCGAGCGCGCAGCCTTCGACCGCTCGCTCGGTCAGCCGCTTCCTGTCCGCGCGGGGCACCGCTCGAACGTCGGCGACCAGGGAGAGATATTCGGCGACCGTCATCTCGAAATACAGGGGATTGTTCTCGGGCAGATAGCCCAGGCGGCGCCGGACCTCGAGAGGCTCGGCGGCGATATCGAAGCCGGCCATCGACGCGCTGCCGGTGTCGGCGGAGAGGTAGCAGGACAGGATCCGCATCGTGGTGGTCTTGCCGGCGCCGTTTGGCCCGAGCAGGCCGAGAATTTCCCCGCGCGCGACCTCGAACGACACATCGTCAACCGCAAGGGTGTGCCCGAAACGCTTGCTCACCCCTGATACGGATATCATCACCGCCGTCCTTCCCCTGCGAATACGGTGTCTTTTGACCCGGGGGGAAGCAAAAAGTTCCTTCGTCCCACCTCGGAGCCATCCCCTTCGCCCCCACCCTTCGGAGGGAGGCTACTCGGCTTCGTCGAGGAGCAATTCGGTGTAGCCGACCTTCGAGAATCCCTTCGGAACGGCGAAATCGGACGGGAGCAACTCCTTGATCGCGACCGACGTAACCTCGATCGTGCTCTTTTCGCCGACAAAGAAGAGCACCTGTCGCAACGGGTACCCCGTGGCGCGCAGTTTGCGGTACGCATCGCTCTCCTCGTAACCCTGACTCAGTCCCGCGCCACCGCCGAGCATCTTCTGAATGGCGGCGCCAAAGGCGGCCAGATCGATTTCCCGGGCGATCTCGAGTTTCGGGGCGAGCCACAGCTCCTCCAGCAGTTCCCCTTCAACGAGGACCTGGGCGCGACGGGTCTCGTACCCCTGCAACCGCTCGCCGGGACCGATATCCCGAATCTGGACGGCGAGGGGCTTGACGGGAGCGGCCTCATCGGTCTGAGCCCCCTCGAGCTTCCTGAGCGCCTCGGCCAACTCGTCTATCTTGCCGCCGGCGTAGCGCTTCGACGCGGTGTCGATCAGCCAGCCCTCACCACTTTTGACGTCCACGATCACCGAGAGCCCCTCGAGGGCGCCATCGACCCGCGCCTTGCCTCCCTGGAACCAGGAGGTGGTGACGTCCTCGGGGAACTCGGGGTCGATCTCCTGGATGAGAAATCCCGCACGCGCGGGCAGGGCGACCGCCGCCAGAGCAAGAATGGTGGCTGCGACAGCCGCGGCGACCCTTCCGTTCATCGATTCCTCCTCGTTGCGACGGCCGTGGCGCGCACCCGCATCGGCGCGCCAGTGGTGCCGGATGATATCCGCATGCGCTTTGTCATGTCAAAATCCAGCGCGGGTCGACGCCGGAGCGAAGCTCCTGACGATCGTGGCGCAATCGCGGCCGCATTGTCCGTCTTGTCCCGCCATGATAGATTCCTTTGCACGAGAGCGCGTGATACTACCCTCCCCGAGCCGGAGGCTGCGAGCGAGGTGCCGATGCGCACGATGCCATGGTTGATGCAGTCGGCAAGACCCCTGTTCTTCATTGCGGCCGTATCGTGCCTGCCGACCGCGCCGGCGCACGGCGCCCCCCCGACGCTCGACCCGCCACGGCTGCCCGCGGCAGGCCGCCGGACCGCGACCCTCACCGTCTCCGAACCGGGACGATACGCGATCACTGCCGTCAGCGGCGCGGGCACGGCGCTTCAGCTGGTTGACCGCCTGGCGGGGCCCGGCGAGATCGACGGTGTGGCCGGGGAACGCGACGGGCGCCTGGATCTGCTCCTCGACCGGGGCACCTACCGGCTGGTGACGCTCGGGGCGGAGCAGGCGGTGGGTGAGGTTCGCCTCGAAGCCCGCCCTTTCCGCGGCCCCGACGCCCCGCAGCCTGCGCTGCTGGTCGAGAACAAACCCGTCACCTCCAGCCTCGTCGACCTCGAACAACAATCCTGGTGGCTTCAGGTGGACACTTCGCGACGCGTCGTCCTCGAAGCCGCGGGCCGCAACCTTGCCGACCTGCGGCTCTTCCGCGATGGCGGCTGGCTCGTCGCCGCCGCTCCCGTGCGCGAGTCCAGCGAGCCGGTTCCCGGCCGCCCGCTGCGCGTCCGCCGCATCGTCGAGCGCCTCGAACCCGGGCTGTACCTTCTGACCGCCTTCGGCGGCCCGGACGAGCCATGGCCGGCCGGGGGGAAGGAGCACCCCCTGCACCTGCGCTTCGGCATCCCGTCGCTTGGCGATGCCGGCCGCACGCGCTATCAGGTGAGTCCTTTCGGCACCGACCATTTCGTCGTGCCCGGCGCCACGACGTTCATCCGACTCGAACTTTCCGAGGCGGCTGCCGCCCGTCTGGCGGAGGCCCCCTTCCCCGGCGAGGGCAACCCCTTCGGCGAGGCGCGTGCCGGCGCCGAAATCACGAAGCATCACCGTGAGCCCGTCGCCACGCTGGAGCCCGACTCGCAACCCGGGCCGCGGCTGATCAGCGTCAGCGCCGCCGCGGGGCAGCCTTACATCCTGCAGCATTTCGAACTGAGGGACCGCTATTCCTTCCAGCGCTCGGGCCGCTACTGGCTCGGCTCGGTTCACTCCGGCCACCCCCAGGATTCGGCGGACGCCACGGCGATCGTCACCAGCAGCGGCTCCACCGCGCGGCACGGCCTCGAACCCGTCCTTGGTCAAGCGGTCGAGATCGACGCCGCGCACGGCTGGGCGCGCCGCTGCAACCTGCTCGAGACGCTCACGGTCTTCTTCCGTGTGCGGGAAGGCGGGAATTACGAGGTGTTGCTGCGAGGCGGCACCGGCCGCGCACGCTTCGAGCCTTTCCTCGTCACGCGGCCGCAGAACTATCGCGAGCCTGCGCTCAAGCCGGGCGGGGCGGCGTGGAAACTCGAGGCCGGCTGGCACGTGCTCACCGTCGTCCCCGACGAGCCGGGAATCATCGAGGTTGCGGTCAGGCCCGTCGGCAAGCTCGACGCAATCTGGGACCTGCTCGACCCGGGCCGCCCGATGCGCGGAGAGCCGGTCCGCCCGGCCGCGACCTTCCCGGCGGTCGAACTCGATTGGCAGAACACGTACACGGTGCACCTCAACGCGCGACCCGGCGTACGTTCCGGCCTCATCCTGCGGGAACTGCCGATCGACCTGACGCTGCCGCTCCCGCTCGCGCTGCGCCCGGGTGAGCAGATTGCCGTTTCGGCACGGACGGCGGAAGCCGGCACGGTCAGCGCCGAAAGCGACGCCGGCGCGGCCCTCGAGGTACGCACGGGTTCCGGGCCCTGGCTCAAGGCGCTGGAAATCCGGGCCGGGCCGCTGGATCTGCTCGTGCGCAACCCCGGGAGAACCAGCGTTCAGGCGGCCCTGAGGTTCGATGCAACCCGCCTGCGCGAAGACTCCCCGCTGCCGGTGCTGCCGGCGACGGCGCTGCGCCCACCGCCGGAGTTCCCGTCGATCACCGAGGAGTCTCCCCGTTTCTTCGACCTCGAGCGCCGCGGCACCGCGACCTTCACCGTGCGCGCCGCGGCACCGGCTTTCTACACGCTTGAGAGCACCGGCCTGCTCTCGACCTCGGGCACGCTGCGCTCACGCTTCATTCCCACGCTCGCCGACGCTTCGGGAGGCGGGACCGGCCGTAACTTTCTCGTCGGGGCCTACCTGCGCGAGGGCGAGTACCAGCTGACGGTGGCCGCGCAGCAGACGTCCCGCGGCCACCTCGGGGTACGGCTGCGCCGCGCCGCCCTGATCGATGGCGGGGCGCTGCGGGAGGCCTCGCCCTCCCGGATCACCGTCGGCGCGGCCGCGGGGGCGTACCATGAGTTCGAGATCAAAGCGGCCGGCACTTACCGTCTCGTGGCCTCGGCAGCCGGACGCCTGCTGCCCTGTCGTCTCGAGGATGCAGACGGCTGGCCGCTGGAGACCCCCGGGGTGCCAGCGCAGTTCGAGCGGCGGTTCGAGCCGGGTCGCTACCGGTTGTTGCTCCTCCCCGAAGCGGTCGGCTCGCGTCGCGTGACGCTGCTGGAGCGGGTGGCGGATCCACAGCGGCTGGAAGGTCATGGCCCACACTCGCTCCCGCTGGGCCGCACGGCGGAGCACACCTGGGTGGAACCTGCCGTAGACGCCGAGCGAACGCCCGATCGCTGGGAGTTCGCGCTCCCGGCACCGGCCACGCTGAGCGTCGCGCTGACCGGCGAAATGCAGGGTGAGATCAGGCGGCGCGCCGAGGCGCCGGGCGCCGAGCCGCTCGCAAAGGTTCATCCCGGCCGCGGCTGGTCCGGCCCGCTGCCGGCGGGGCTCTACACCCTGACCACGGTCTGCTCGCGGCGCAACAACCTGGCTCCCTACGAGATCGCGATCAGCGCTGAAGAACTCCTGGCGGGCACGGCGCGCGCCGTGACGGCACCCGCGTCGGTGCCCGTCTCGGTCGGCACAGCCGGGCTCTTCGAATTCTCGACCTCCGGTGGCGCGGACGTGCAGGCGCGTCTCGTGGATGCCTCGGGTGCGACGATCGCCCGGCAGGAGGACCGGCCTGACGACCGGAACGTCCAGCTTGCGGCACAACTCCTCCCCGGAACCTACCGACTCGAGCTGGCACCCACGGGTGCCGGGAGTGCGCCCACGCTGATCGCGATGCGCGCCATCGCCGAGCGCGAGGAGCCGCCGCTCACGCTTCCCGGCGCACGCGAGGTGCGCCCCGGCGACGGCGTGGCCGTGATCCCGCTGGCGATCCCCGCCGGTGCATCGCTGCTGCTGGTGCGGGCCGGAGCCGACGAGACCGTCGGTTGCGCGCTCGATCTCGCCGACGGGGGCGGCTGGACGACGCTCTGGAGCGGCGTCGGTCGCGCCCACACCCTGGGAGTGCCCATCGGGGCTGCCCCGGGCGCACCGCCGGGGACGCGCTACAGGCTGCGGCTCTGGTCCCTCGATCGTCACGGTTCGGCCATCCGCCTCGTCGCGCTCGCACCGACTCCTCCACGCGTGACGGAGGCGGATTTCTCTCGCGGCGTGCGGATCGGGGCCATACCGGGACTTGATCCGCCGATCGCCGTCGCCGAGGTCGCCCTGGATCGCCCCGGGTTGCTGCGACTCGAAACCGCGACGACGTGGAGCGTCTCGGGGAATAATCGCCGGCCGCTGACGGTCGCCGCCGCAACCGTCGCCGCGCAGGGGATGACCCTCTGGGCGGCAGCCGATCTCGCCATCGGCGCCCGCGAAGCCACCCTGAGGGGGGGACGGGTGGCCTTGACGCCGGGCGAGCCGTTGTCGGTTGATCTCCCTGCGGATGGGATCCCGGTCGCTTGCGACATCGAAACGCGGGGCAGCGGCGCGATCATGGTAACCGCAGCCACGACGGCCGGCCGGCCAGGGGTGAGGATTGTGCCGCCGGACCAGGCCGGCCGCGTCGGCCACGCCGCGACATCAACAGCCGTCGTCGGATCTCGCGCGGCGACGGCGCTGATCGACGCGCCCGGCCCGGCCGCCACCGTGCTGTGGCAAACCGATCCCACCCAGCCGGCCGCGTCGGCCACGCTGCAGTTGTTCGAGTTCGCTGAAGGCGCCCGGGTAGCGCTGCCCGCCGGTCCGGTCGGAGGCTCGCTCGTCTCCGGCGGCGCCCGCCGTTTCACCCTTCCCCGCGGTGACAAACGCCTGCGACTCGTGCTCGGGCCCGGTCTCGCCGCGTCGTTCGCGAGCGGCGGAAAAGCCGGAAGCTCCCACGATGCAGGCACCGGCACGCTAGAAGAAACCGTCGAGAACGCCGCCGAGACGCTGGTGGTGGTCAATGCCGGCACCGCTTCGGCCCCCTGGGCAATCGACATCCTGCCGCTCGACTCCCGCGAGAGATCCCAGGCGCTCACCCCGGTGACGCCGCGTATCGGTCCTTTCGCCGCCGCCGGGACCGCGCGCATCACGATCGCCCCCGACGATGGCGGAGGTGTCCCGCTGCGCCTGCGCACAGTCGGCGCTGCAGCTCTTCCGACCTACCTCGCCACCGACGGCAGGATCCTGTCGGGCGACACCATTGCCGTGGGCTCCGGAGGGGATCTGCTTCTGCCCCACGGGCCCGACCTTGCGGCTGTGTGGATCGAGCGTCAGGGCGAAAAAGGCTCCGGCCTCTGGGGCGGAACCCCCGCGCCGCGCGAGCACGCTCTCGACGGAGCAGAGGTCATTCGCCTCGACGGGCCCTCGGCAGGCCTCGCGGCGCGGGTCGCCACGCCAACCGTCCTGCAGCTACGGACCGACGTTCCTCTGCTCGGGGTGATCCGACGCCCGCAGGGGCCACCGGAGGACTTCGTCCAGTCGCGTGGCGCACCGCTCGACCTCTATCTCGCTCCGGGCACCACCTCGGTCTGGTTGCGCGCCCCGGGCGGAGGCGACCTGCGAGGAAATGCCGAGGTCCTGCTTTCGGCCGTCACCGCAATCGGCGAAGGCCCAGGCCCCGAATCGTTGCTGGCCCCCGGAGGATCAGGCTACTTCTCGTTCAGGGTCGAGCGTGACAGCCGGGTTGGCATCGGCGTGCGCGCGGTCCCCGACACCGTCTCCTGCCGGCTCCTCGATGGCACGGGCCGCACGATCGGCAGCGGGATCGTCCAGATGCCGCGCCTCGCACCCGGAACCTATCTGCTGGCGCTGCGCGCACCCGCGGATGGCGGCCCCGTCATGGTGCGTCCCGCGCTGGCGGGGATCGTCCCGCCGGGCTCTGACCCCCCGGAGGACGTCGTGCGGCGTTACCTGCGGCTGAGCCGCGGCGAGCCCGAGGACGAGGGCATGGCAACGCCGGCGATGCAGGCGCCGGAACCAGGGGAGGGGGATTGAGAACATATTTGCCGTGTGCGATGCGGCGGGGGCTTCCCTTCGGTCGTGCGTCTGCCCGCCGGCCCGGAGGAGTGCCCGGGGCTTTTCGGCGGCTTCGCGCATCTTCCCTCAGGCAATCCCCAGCCGCATCGCCATGACGAAGCGATGCCGGAGAGTTCACGATGACAAGGGGCACACGATGAAAGCAACAGCACGGGCTCTAGCGTTCTTCTTGTTCGCTTCCTCCCTCAATACCGTCGCTGTGCTATTGCCTCCCACAGCTTTGGCGGCCGAGACGCGCCCCGCCGGCGCATCCGGCACCGTCATCGTCCCGGACCGTTTCCTCCGCACCTGGGACCCCCTGACCATCTTCTTCGCGAAGGAGACCGGCCCCGCCAACGGGGGGCCGGAGGACCACCCCGAGCGGATCGTCACCCTCACGCCCGACCAGCCCGGCGCGTGGACGTGGCTCGATGCGCTCACGCTTCAGTTCCGCCCCGCCGACCCGTGGCCGCCTCTGACGCGCTTCGCGGTGCGGGCGGGCGGGACCCGCGCCTCCATCGACACCCTGGTCAATCCACCCCGCGAGACGATCCCGCCGGCGGATTCCATAAACCTGGAGCCGCTTTCCGAGATCACCCTGGTTTTCTCCGAGCCCCTCGACACCGAAGCGCTGGCCCGCATGCTCGACATCGAAATCCGGCCGCTGCCCGGCGTCGCAAGCGAAGTCCCGTCAGTTCTTTCGCGGGAGGACTACGCCGTGCGGGAACTCGAGCGCGCCGCCTTGTCCGACCCGGTTCGCTACGCAGTCCGCTTCCGGGAGGCGGTCCCGTGGGGGCGCCAGGTCGTGCTCCGCCTGCGCCTCTCGCTCGCCGACACCGGCGAGGGCGTCGCCCAAATGGCATTCGCGACCGCCGAGCCTTTCCGCGTCGTCGCCGCCGGCCCGAGCTACGCGCGCCGCCTGCCGGTCGCCGTCGCGGGCAGCCGCTACGACCGCGAGCAGGCGATCACGGGAACGGACGGAGGACGTGAGATCGTCGTCGAGTTCTCCGAGAGTCCCCGCGACCTGGGCCCGGTCGAAGCGCGCAATCTCGTGCGGTTCACGCCCGCCGTCGACGGTCTGAGCGTCGCGGTCAACGGCAACGAGTTGCTGGTGCGCGGGGATTTCGCCCGCGACACGCTGTATCGCATGCACCTGGTGCCGGCGCCTCTGTCCGACCGCCACGGCCGTCCGCTGGAGATGCGCGGCGAAAGCACGATCTGGTTTCACTTCCCGCAACCGACCCCCTACCTGCGCTGGGGGGCCGGCCAGGGGATCCTCGAGCGCTTCGGCCCGCAGATGGCGCCGCTCGAGGGTCGGGGCGAAGAGCGCGTCGACCTGCGCATCCACCGCGTGGATCCGCTCGACCGGAATTTCTGGCCTTTCCCGCCGCGCACGGTCGCGGTGGACGAATCGCACCGCCCCCCGGGGCCGGGAGAAGCACCGGAGGTCTTCACCGACCCGGGCCGGGCGGCCGGACCGGACGAACTGGCCGCGCGCATCGCCGCCCTCGGCTCCCCGGCCATTTCGACGATAGTGGACCTGCCGCTGCGCCGCGCGCGCGGCAGCGCCGACTTCGGCATCGACCTCGCGCCGCACCTGGCTTTCATCGCCGGCAAGGGCGAGCCGGGGCACTATCTCGTGGGGCTGCGCGAACTCGGGCGCTCCACCATCAGGAACTGGATGCGCGTGCAGGTGACCGACCTGGCCGTCCTCACCGCCGAGGAGCCTGGCGCCGTGCGCTTTGTCGTAACCTCTCTCGCCAGCGGGGCGCCGGTCGCCGGGGCCCGGGTGCGCGTCGAGGGCGCCTACTCCCTGGAGGGACGCCGGCTCGAGTGGCGAGCGCTCGCCGAAGGCACGACCGGCCAGGATGGGGCTTTCACCTGGGTCGCGCCGGGTGCCTCCCGGCGCGAGCGCCGGCTCGTGCGCCGGCGCGTCGTCGAGAACGGGCGCGACATCCTCACGCCCGACGCCGCGACGGCGCCCGATGTCTACGGCGACAACCTCTGGGAGCCATCGCAGGCGACCTGGCTGCAGTGGGCGTTCGAGGAACTCGCCGGACGCACCCCCGCGGCCGAGGCTCTCTGCCATATCTTCACCGAGCGCCCGCTCTACCGCCCGGAGGAAGAGGTCTTCATCAAGGGCTGGGTGCGCACCCGCGACAAGGGCACGCTCGCCGTGTCGGCCGGCAAGGGTACCCTCGTCGTCCGCGGCCCCGGCGACCTGGAGTGGCGTTTCCCCGTCGTGCTCGGCCCGACCGGCGCTTTTTTCCAGCGGTTCACGCAGCAGAAGCTGCCCACCGGCGAGTACGCAGCCCGATTCGAAGACGCCGAGGGCGTCTCGCTCGCCGAAGTCCCCTTCCGCATGGAGGCTTACCGGCTGCCGCTGTTCGAGGTGCGGCTGCACGGCCCGGACACGATTCCGCTCGACCGCGACGCCACGATCGGCCTCACCGCCGCCTACTACGCCGGCGGCAGGGTGGCTGCCCGGCCGCTGCAGTGGCGCGTGACCCAGTTCCCGTACACCTGGACGCCGGAGAAGCGCCCCGGCTTCTTCTATTCCTCCGACGGCCGCTTCTCGAAGACCGGCCGTTTCGAATCGACACCGGCGCTCGTCCGCCAGGACGCAACGGACGCCGAGGGCGGCGCGGCGCTCCCGCTGAATCCGGGCATCGAGCCGACCGCTCAGCCGCGCCAGTACATCGTGGAGGCCACCGTCACGGGCGCCGACGACCAGACGGTGACCGCGACCAAGCGTGTGCTGGCCCTCCCCGCGTTCGTCCTCGGCCTCAAGGCGCCGCGCTACGTCGAGCGCGCGGAGCGGATCGAGCCGGAGGTGATCGCGGTCGGCCCCGACGGCAAGCCATTGGCCGGGTTGCCGGTCACGGTGCGCCTGCTGCGACGCTCCTGGCACTCGGTGCTGCGCGCCGGCGACTTCTCAGAGGGAGCGGCCAAGTACCAGACCGACGTGGTCGACGAGAAGATCGTCGAGACGACGGTGAAAAGCGGCGACGCGCCGGTGCAGGTGGCGCTGGCGCTGGCCGGCGCCGGAGTCTACGTCGTCGAGCTGGAGGCGCGCGACCGCCTCGAGAGAGCCCAGACGGTGGCGGTGGATCTCTACGCCGGCGGCGCCGAGCCGCTGGCCTGGCCCAAGCCGGTTGCGGGAGTCTTCGCCGCGACGGCTGACAAGAAGGAGTACGCGCCGGGCGAAACGGCGACGATCGTGCTTGCGAGCCCGTTCCAGAGCGGGCGCGCGCTGGCGATCGTCGAGGCGCCCGAGGGCAACCGCTATTCGTGGGTCGAGGTGCGCGGCGCGGCGGCGACCTTCCCGGTGCAGATCCTGCCGACCTTCGTGCCGCGCCTGCCCGTGCATTTCGTTCTGATGCGCGGGCGGCCGGACGGGACGGCGCCGCTGCCGGGCACCCTGACCGACCTGGGCCGCCCGACCACGGTCGCCGCGACCGCCTGGCTCGCAGTAAGCCCCGTCGAGAACAGGGTCGAGGTGGCGCTGAACTGCCCCGAGAAAGCCCAACCGGGCGACGAGATCACCGTGAAGATCCGCCTGTCCGACCCGCGCGGCGCGCCGCTGCCGGGCGAAGTCGCGCTCTGGCTTGTCGACCAGGCGGTGCTCTCGCTTGCCACCGAGCAGCGGCTCGACCCGCTGCCGGATTTCATTTCCGATGTCGTCTCGCGCCTGCTCGTGCGCGACACGCGCAACCTGGTCGTCGGCTTCCTGCCGTTTGCCGAGCGCCCCGGCGGCGACATGGCCAGGATGCGCGAAGCGCTCGACCTGTTCGACCGCACGACGGTCCGGCGCAATTTCAAGACCGTGCCGTACTTCAACCCGTCGATCTCGGTCGGGCCGGACGGCACGGCGGAGGTGCGCGTGGCGCTTCCCGACAACCTGACGAATTTCAAGCTGCGCGCCAAGGCAGCCAGCGGCGCCGGGCGTTTCGGGTTCGCGACGGGACAGATCGCGGTCAGGCTGCCCGTGATCGTCCAGCCCGCGCTGCCGCGCTTTGTCCGCCCCGGCGACTCGTTCCAGGCTGCCTTCACGGGCCGTGTCGTCGAAGGCGAGGGCGGCGTCGGCCGGGGACAGCTGCAGGTCGAAGGCGCCACGCTGCTGGCCGCCGGCACCTCGGAGTTCCTGCTGGCACCGAACGTCACGGAGCGAATTGCCTTCCCCGTGGTCGTCCCGGCGCCGCAGTTCACCGCCGAGGGGAAGCTCGCGCACGAGGAACTCGTCGTCCGCGCCGCGATCGAACGGACGGCCGACGGCGCCCGCGACGCCTTCGAGATCCGGCTGCCGATCCGCGACGACCGCGAGCGGGTGCGGCTGCGCAC
>CAZEOK010000099.1:0-11683 GCA_964513745.1 uncultured bacterium | reverse complement strand
GCCCGAAGCCGAACGGGTTGCCGATCGCGATGACCCACTCGCCGACCAACAGCGCGTCGCTGTCGCCGAGGGTGGCGACCGGCAGGCCATTCTCGGGCTTGATCTTGATCAGCGCGATGTCGGTCTTGGGGTCGCGGCCCTTGACCTCGGCGTCGTAGCTGCGCCCGTCGAGCAGCGTGACGCGGATGCCGTCAGCATCGTCGACGACATGGTCGTTCGTGAGGATGTAGCCTTCCTTGTCGACGATGAAGCCCGAGCCGAGGCTCTGCTGCTTGAGGTCACGCTCCGGCATCTGCCCGAAAAAGTGGTTGAAGAAGTCATCCTCCCCGCCGAACGGCATCTGTCCGCGCGGCCCGCGCGGCAGCTGCTGCAGCCGGCGGCGGAGCGTCTTCGTGGTGTTGATGTTCACGACGAACTTCTTCTCCTCCTCGGCGATCTTCACGAAATTGAAGCCGGGCAGCGCGGCCGGCGAGGCTGCAATCGCCGTGGCGGCCGGCGGCGCGGCGCTTTCGCGATCGGCCGCGGCGCGGGTCGGGGCGGTCAGGTTGAGCCGGGAGGCCAGCACCATGCCAGCGGCCAGCGATGCGGCCGCCACTGCGCCGAGGGTCAGCCGACGTCTGATGGATGTGGTCATTCTCATGGAAGCGTCATCTCCCTTCGGTAGCTGTTGTCATCCCTGGCCGCGTTGGAAACGGCGCAGCCGTGCGATCCGTTCCTCGATCGGCGGGTGGGTCGAAAACATCGAAAAAAGACCACCGCCGGAGAGCGGGCTGACGATCAGGACGTGGCTCGCCGCCGGGGAGGCCTCGGTCGGGAGCACCCGCCCAGTGCTCGAGAGCTTCTCGAGGGCGCGGGCCAAACCTTCACCGCTGCCGAGCAGACCAGCGCCGGTGGCGTCGGCCTGGTACTCGCGCGAGCGGGAGATCGCCATCTGGACCAGCAGCGCCGCCAGCGGCGCGACGATCGCCGCCACGAGCAGCGCCAGCGGATTGCCGCGCTCTTCACCATCGCGACCGCCGAACCCGCCGAAGATGCTCGCCCAGCGGGCCATGTCGGCGATGAACATGATCGCTCCGGCCAGCGTTGCGGCAATGGCGCTGACGAGGATGTCGCGGTTCTTCACGTGCGCCAACTCGTGGGCCAGCACGCCCGCGAGCTCCGGTCCATCCAGGTGCGAGAGCAGCCCCTCGGTCACCGCGACGACCGCGTGCCGCGGGTTGCGACCGGTGGCGAAGGCGTTCAAGCCCGGCTGGGGCACGACGAAAAGCCGCGGCATCGGCAGCCCGGCGGACTGCGCGATCCGGCGCACCACCCGGTGCAGCTCGGGATGCTCGGCGGGACCGAGCTCCTTCGCCCGGTACATCGCGAGCACGATCCGGTCCGAGAACCAGTAGCTGCCGAGGTTCATGACGATAGCCAGTCCGAAGGCCAGCACCATCCCCCCGCGGCCGCCAAGCACACTGCCAAGGCCCACCAGGAAGACGGTGAGAAGCGCCAGCAGCAGGGTCGTCTTCACCGTATTGCCCATGCACTCACCTCTTCAATTGATTGTTCTTGTTGTCAGCAGGGGGTTTTCCCCCGCTGCCCGTTATTGACGCCCGGAGGCGGGGGAAAGTTCCTGGCGGACCTGGACCGACCGGGCGACCCTGTGCATCTCGGTTCGCGAAAGCTCGCCGAGCAGCGCCATGTGAATCCCCGCCGCGCTCCAGGAGATCCCGCTCACCAGGCCCAGGTCGTACCAACGCCCGATCGAGTGTCCGATGGCGGCCGACGGAGCGGACGCGGCGACACCCGCTGATTCACGGAACGTCGTGCTGGCAAACAGCGACATCAGGCTCAGGCCGTCGCCGAAAACGACCTGGATCTCGCCGTAGCCGTTCTGGCGGCGGGCCCGGATGCACTGGCGGTCGAAACCCTCCGGCAGGTAGGCCGGCAGCACCAGCGGCAGGCCGGCAAGCCGCTCGGCCTCGGCGGGATCGAGGCAGGTCTCGGCGCCGGCTTCCAGGACAGTGACGTCGGGCGGCCCCGGTCTGGTGAAGGCCGTGGCCTCGAAGGACGGCCGGTACTCCAGTTCCTCGAAGACCGAGAGCCACGCGAGGCGGTTGTTCGTGCCGTAGATCTCGGTTTTGAGAATGAGGGCGGTGGCGGCGTCCACCCAGACCACGCGCCGCGGACGGCTGCCGGCAAGTCGGGGGATGAATTCGATGGCTCGGCTGCGCCGCCCCGCGATCGGTCCGGAAGGCACGACGTTGACTGCGTAGCTCGTGATCGCCCGCTGCAATTGCTCCGGCCGCAGGATCTCTCCGCCTTCCGCGCGGCCCGGACGCTTGATCACGACCTCGCGCTCGGGAAGATACTGCCATGAGTACTCGCCGTCGTAGACCTGAACGCCACGGGTTGCGTGCAGGTCGCGGCGCTCTCGACCACCGGGCTGGCAAAGAACACTCAGGCTGGTCACCCGCGGTTGGCGGCTCGTGAAGTCGATCACGACTTTGCGGCCGCGATAGTCGGCTGCCGCGGGCGGAGGCAGCAGTTCCTCCACCGTTTGTGCCTGCAGGCGTGCTGCGGGCAGCGCGACGAGCGCTATCAGGAGCAGGCCGGCGAGACGTCGGGAGGCAGTCACGAGAATCCTTAGCGCCCCGGGACGGCGTCGGAGTGGAATCGTGCCAACTCTATCTCTTCAGCGGAGCCGAGCAGGGTGCTGTCGCGGGCGAGCATGGCGTGCTCGCGCATCCAGGTGTCCATGGTCCCACCCTCCGGCGGCACCACGGCCTCCCTCGCGATCCTCTGCTCCGAAGGGGCCGCGATCTCCCGTACGATCTTCTGCTCCGGCGGGAGCAGTTTCGGCAAGGACCAGGCAAAGAAGACTACCGCCGCGGCGGCGGCCGCGACCAGACCGATCCAGGAGACGCGGGAGGATCGCCGCCCGTCGTGAACCTCCGGGAAGGGAATGACCTGCGCGCGCGGCTGACCGGCGGCACGCGCGGCGACCATGGCAGCGAAGCCGGGGGGCGGCCGGCGCAGCGGATGCAACGCCTCGGCAGCATGCAGCAACCCCCTGTATCGCCGCAGATCATCCTCGAAGGCCCGGCAACCGGCACAGGTCTGGACATGCCCCTCGAGACGCAGCAACTCGGCACCGTCGAGACGCTCGTCGACAAACGCCGACACCAACTCGCGGAACTCCTCGCACGGCACGTCGCTCACGTCGACCTCCCCGAAGCGCTTGAACCAGCGGCATGGAACGGCGCAAGCCTCTGCTGCAGCGCGCGACGCCCGCGGAAGATTCGCGAGCGCACCGTCCCTATCGGCACCCCCATCACGTCGGCCATTTCCTCATAGCTCATGCCTTCCAGATCGCAAAACACCACAGCCTCCCGCTGCTCGGCGGGAAGCTCGTCGAGCCCCAGCCGCAAGTGGTCCCAGAACTCCCTCCGGAAGACCTCGTCCTCCGGTGTCCCGCCGGCCGCCGCCAGGCCGTTTGCGCCATCCGCCTCGTCGAGCTCCTCGTGCGCCGGCCTCCGCCCCCGCGTCCGGTAGTGGTTGCGGCAGAGGTTCAGCGCGATCTTGTAGAGCCAGGTGTACAGGGACGAATCGCCCTTGAAGTCGCCGAGGGACCGGTACGCCCGGATGAACACCTCCTGCGCGAGGTCGTCGACCACGTCGGAGCCGCTGACCAGGCGCTGGATGAGCCGGTAGATCCGGTCCTGGTACTTGAGGACCAGCGCCTCGAATGCCCGCTGGTCGCCGCCGCGGGCGGCGGCCACCGTCTGGCGCTCCCCTTCGCCGGCTCCCGTCCCCTGTACGCCATTCGTCATGGGTGTTAGACCGGACCCCCCGTGAAAAGTTCCGCCGGCGCTGCCGACCCCTCAAACGGCCAGGCTGCTGCACGGGAACTTGCTGCGGTGGAGCGCGCGGGGGGTGGAGGGGCGGCGCGGCGGGGAGGTCTCCGGCGGCGGAACGAAGTAAGCACGCTGGCGGTCCGCAGCGTCAGGACCCCGCAGCCCGCACGGGGCAAAAAACGCTCCGCAGCAGATTGGCCATTTTCAACGGCCTTCTACAAACCCAGAATTTCGCGGACGACCTTGAGCAGGTTGTTCGTCTGGATCGGCTTGGGAATGTAGGCCCGCGCCCCGAGGGCAAGACCCTTGTCGCGGTCCTCGGCGGCGCCCTCCGTGGTGATGATCACCACCGGGATCTCCTTGTACAGCGGGTTGCTCTTCAGGAGACTCACCAGCTTGAGGCCGTCCATGATCGGCATGTTGATGTCGGTCAGCACCAGGTCGAACTTCTGACCCGGAAGCTTTTTCAGCGCGTCAACGCCATCGGAGGCCTCGACGATCTCCAGCTCCGCGATGCGCTTGAGCGCAAAGACGATCAGCTGGCGCATGGTCGGCGAGTCTTCAACGATCAGGCACCGGAATTTTGTCATCGCCCCCCCGCACCCTGTCTCCGGTCGGCTGCACCCCTACTGCTTGAGCAGTTCCAGAAAACCCTGGATGGTGCTCAGCTTGCGCTCGGACTCCGAGTAGAGCTTCGACGCGAAGAGGGCCGTGGCGGCGTGGCCCGCAAGGAGATTGAAGAGCTCGTGGTCCAGCGACGAAAAGCTCTGTTTCTGCTCGAGCATCGAGTAGATCACGATCGCGCCGATGAGCTGGTCCTTGATGCGCATCGGGATCACCACCTGCGGTTCGGCCATCGTGACCTGGTCGACGGCGCGCGCCTCGGCGACCCAGGGCTGGCCGGCCTTCGCCACCTGCCCGATCGTCCCCTCCCCGAGCATGACGTGCGGGATCTTATCGCGCTCGATCCCTTCGCTGGAGACGGCGTACAGGTCGCCCTTGCGCTCGTCGAGGAGCATCAGGCCGAACCTCTCGGCGCCGATCAGGTTGATGACGATCTCCATGACGATCTGCACGACCTCCTTGAAGTCCAGGGTCGAGTGCAGCTGGAAGCTCGCGACGTAGAGATTGGCGAGGTTGTTGTTCTCCTCCTCGATCTCCAGATAGCGGTTCGCGAAATCCTGGTTCTCCTGCTCGACCTGCTTGTAGCGCTGCAACAGCGCAACGCGCTCGGACTCGAGCTGCTCAACGCGCCCCTTGAGGTGCAGCACCTCCTCGGGGGGGACGCTCGGCGCCGTGACCTTCTCCTGCTCGAGCGCCGCAACCCGGAAGCGCAGGCGCTCGTTCTCCTTCATCAGCTCCTGGGTGAAACCCTCGACCTTGCGGTAGAGCTGGAGAAACTCCTGCCCGCGCATCAGGACATTCTTCTTGTCGTCTTGGTTCGTCATAGCAATATCGTCTCGTTCTTCCTTGCCGCTCACTCTACACCGGTTCCCGTCGGCAGGCAACTTCCCGGAGCCGACGCCAGGGGACCGTCACAACCGGCCTGCGGACCCCTCACCCGTGGCCGACCTCACGGGCGATGGCCGTCCCGATCTCGGGCAGCGGCAGAACGCGCTGCACGGCCCCGGTCCGGACGGCCTCCCGGGGCATCCCGAAGACCACGCAGGACTCCTCCGCCTCGGCGATGGTCAGCGCCCCGGCCGCCCGGGCGGAGCGGACGCCCTGCGCCCCGTCGTCGCCCATCCCGGTGAGGACCACGGCGAGCAACTGGCGCCCGTAGGCCTCGACCGCCGAGGCGAGCAGGCGATCCACCGAAGGGACATAGCGGTCGTTCGGCGCGGGGCTCTCGAGCCGGGCGAAGACCCGCCCCCCCATCCCCAGCTGCACGACGAGGTTTTTCCCGCCGGGCGCAAGCAGCACGAGGCCGGGCACCAGCTCCTCGTCGCCCTCGGCCTCCTTGACGCGCAGGCCGACGATCCGGTCGAGACGCTCGGCGAACATCCGCGTGAAGCCCTCCGGCATGTGCTGGGCGATGACCACCGCCGCCGGGAAATCCGGGGGAAGCGCCGTGAGAACCTGCTGCAGCGCCGGCGGGCCGCCGGTGGAGGCCCCGATCGCCACGCAGCGGTAGCGTCCCGTTGCGGCCGCGACGGCGGCCTTCTTGCGCACCGCCGGCTCCTGCGGCAGCGCGGCCAGGCGCTGGGCGCGCTGGGCGAGCTTCTCGGGGCGCACGGCGGCGATCTCGCGCAACTTGGCGATGACCTCGCCCTCGATCTGGCCGAGCCGCTCGGAGGCGTAGCTCACCGGCTTGAGGACGAAGTCCGCCGCGCCCAGTTCGAGCGCGCGGAAAACGCTCTTGTTGCTCTCGCGCGACGAGACAACCAGCGTCGGGCGCGGCAGGGTGCGCATCAGCCAGCGCAGGAACGTGAAGCCGTCCATGCGCGGCATTTCCAGGTCCAGGGTCAGCAGATCCGGCTGGAGCGTGACGACCTTCTTGATCGCTTCCTCGCCATCGGAGGCGGTGCCGACCACCTCGAACCCCGGTGCCGCGGCGATGATGCGCGAGAGCGTGCGCCGATGATACGCCGAGTCGTCGACGACGAGGACCTTCAGCGGCATGCGCGCGCTCCCGTTCTCACAGCGACCGCAGCGCGGCGACTTCGGGCTTCTGGTAGACCATGTCGTGGCGGAAGTGGCGCAGCGTGAACGCCGTGGAGATGTTCATCAGGCTCTCGGAATGACCGAGCAGCAGAAAGCCGCCGTCGTCGAGCTTGCAGTGGAAGTTCTCGACCATCTTCTTCTTGCCTTCGATGTTGAAGTAGATCATGACGTTGCGGCAGAGGATGACGTCGAACTGGCCGAGGATCGTCCACTGCTCCGGGGCGAGCAGGTTGAGTTGCCCGAAAGTGACGAGGCGGCGCACCCGCTCGGCGACGCGGTGGGACGTCGCGTCGACCGGCTCGAAGTAGCGCTCCTTGTAGGCCGGCTCGGTGCTGCGGAAGGAGGAGGCCGTGTAGACCCCCCGGCGTGCCGCCTGCAGGACGCGCTGGCTGATGTCGCTCGCGAAAATCTCCTGCTCCCAGCCGGCGAGCGCCGGGTGCTCGAGCAGCAGGATCGCCAGCGTGTAGGGTTCCTCCCCGGTCGAGCAGCCGGCGCTCCAGATGCGCAGACGCCGGTTCGAGCCGCGACGCTGGACGATCTCGGGTACGATCTCGTCGGTGAGCGTGCGCAGCTGGTTCATCTCGCGAAAAAAGTAGGTTTCGTTCGTGGTAAGGACATCGACGACCTTCGCCAGCTCCTCCTCGCGCTCGGGGCCGTAGAGGAGCAGGTAGTAGTAATCCAGGAACGAGCCGAGCTGCCGCTCCCGCAGACGCTGCTGCAGCCGTCTCTCGAGAAAATATCCCGAGTCGTCGTCGAACCAGAGGCCGCAGAAGCCGCTGATGAAGTCCCGCAGGAGCCGGAACTCCTCGGGACCGAGCGTCACCGGCTGTTCGCTGGAGGTAAACACAACTTCCGGCACCTTCTCCGGCCTACTCCCGGTCCGGCACCCGACACGACGGCGCGGCAGCTGGGGCGAGAATCCGGCCGGCGAGCGAGCGAACGAGCGGGTCGGCGTCCCCGACGGCGGCGCGCTCGATGGCCACGCGCACCCGCGGCTCCGCGACAAACGGGCCAAGAGCCCGCACTGCCACGGCCCGCAGCCCCCAGGAGACATCGGCCAGGCGCGAGAGAAGCACGTCAAGGGCCCCGGGATCGCCGAGCGCCCCAAGCGCCTCGATGGCCGCCATGCCGGTCTCCCGGTCGGTCGCGCCCGCGAGGTCGGTGAGCACCGCGAGGCTCCCCGGCACCTTCCCGGCGCCCAGCGCCCGAACCGCTGCGAGGCGGCGAGGGCCGGGTGGATCGCCGGCCGCCGCCGCGAGCAGAATCCTCCAGGCCTCCGGGTGGGCGATCCCTCCGAGGGCCTGTACGGTGCGCACCCGGACCCAGAGATCCTCGTCACCGAGCATCGGGAGCAACAGCGGCAGCGCGGCGGCATCGCGAGTGACCCCGAGCCGTTGCACGGCCTCGCGGCGCACCGCGACGTCCTCGTCAGTGAGCGCGACGCGCAGCGCGTCCACCGCTTCAGCCCCACCGACGGAACCGATCGCCTCGACGGCGGCGCGCCGGACCTCGCCCCGGGGGTCCCGGAGCGCAAGGCCGAGCTTTCCGATGAGCCCCGCCCCGCCAAGGCGGCCGGCGATGCGGACGGCCGCGGCGGCATACCCCTCGTCGGCCGCTGAAAAATGCGGCTCGAGCAGCGAAAGCACGAGCCCCCGCCGCGACTGGCTGGAACTCCCGATCGCCACGATGGCCTGCATCCCGGCCTCCCGAACGTCGGGGAATGGATCACGGAGCAATCCCGCCAGGGGGGACACCGCCGCGGGATCGCCGATGTGCCCCAGGGCCGTCGCGGCGGCGGCACGCACATGGCCAATGCCGTCGTCGAGCAGGGTCAGCAGCAGCGGCACGGATTCGCGATAGCCGCGGCGGCCGAGCACCCCGGCCAGCCGCAGCCGCACGACAGGCGAGGGGTCGAGGAGGCGGGCTGCCAGCAGCGGCAGGTCGGCCTCCGGGAGCCCGTTAAGCACCCCCGCAAGCAGTTCCTGGTCCTGTTCCGAGGCGTGTGGCAGGGCATCGAGGAGGATCGCCACCATTCGCTCCCCCGGCGCGAAGCCCAGCAGCGTTGCGGCGGCGGCCCGCGCCTGCGGATCCTCCTGTGCGAGCAATCCGCGCACAAAATCGAGGAATTCCTCGTCGACCCGGCCGCACACACCCGCGGCGAACGCTGTGACGGCAGATCCGGGACCGCACCGCGCCAGGAGACGGTGCGCGGCGAGCGCCGCCACGCGTCGCAGCCCGCGGTCCCGGGAAAACAGCGCGTCGAGCAGGTGCGGCACCGCCTGGTCGTCCCCGACCCTGCCGAGCGCCTCCAGCGCGGCCTTGCGCAGGCCGGGCTCGCCGAGCAACGCCGAGATGGCGGGAGCGGCCGACGCGTCACCGATCTCGCCGAGAGCCCGCAGACACCCGAACGTCAGCCAGCCGCCGCTTTCGCCGAGGCGCCGGAGCAGGATGGGGACAGCTGCCGCGTCGCGCCGGCGCCCGAGGTACTCGGCCGCGGCGGCGGAGACGTTCTCCTCGGGGTCCTCGAGGGCCGTGCGCAGGAGTGCCGGCACCGCCGGGGCCTCGATGTTGCCCAGGGCGTCAACGATGAACTTGCGCAGATCGGGGTCAGGGTCGGCGACCAGGGGCGCGAGTGCCGGCACCGCCGACGGACCCAGACGCACGAGGGCCTCCATCGAACTGTTGCGCCGGCCGGCGTTGCCCTCGTCGCGCAGCCCCGCCAGCAACAGGGGGATGCTGTCGGCGGCAGGTGCCAGCAGCACGAGGTCGAGGGCGGCCTTGCGCACCCGCCAACTGCCGTCGCCGAGAGCGTTGGCCAGGAGCCCGAGCGCCTCCGGTCCGGCATCGCGCAGTCCCTGCACTGCCGCATGGCGGGCCTCCTCGTCCGGGGAAGCAAGCTGCGCGCGCACCTGCTCGGGAATGCTCATGACTCACCCCGGAGCGCGGGCGCGCCGCCGCCGTGGGAGGCGGTGCGCTTGGCGATGAAGTCCCGCACCGCCTCGTGGTAGTGGTCCGCGCCCCCGGCCGCCGGAGGGACGCGGGTCAGGTAGAGCCGGTGACCCTCCTCGATCTCCTTCTCGAGCAGCTCTGAAAAGGTGCCCTCGCGGATTCCCTGCTCGACCAGCTCCTGGTTGTACAGGGCGATGTCGGAGATGATGATGCGCGCGTAGCGCCGCAGGCTTTCGCGCACGCGCTCCAGCCCCTGGCGCTCCTGCCCCCGAGACCCGTAGAGCTCCTCCCGGATCAGGGTCTCCTTCTCGCGGTCGTCGATGGTTCCGTGGGATTGTGCGGCGGCGGGCACGGCTGGCTCCGAATCCGGGACCGGCGGAGGCGTGGCCGGCACCGCTCCGGCCGGGAGCAACCGCGTCACCTTGTCGGGGAGCCGGTCGCGGATGTGGTGCTTCTCGATGTAGTCGTCGGCGCCGTAGAGGCTGGTTGGTGCGCGCTTGTAGCGGGTCTGCTGGAAAACCGAGGCGATCAGGATCAGGCCCGTGCCCTGCAGACCGCTGTCAGCGCGCACGCGGTCGCACAGCTCGAAGGCCGGCACGCCGGGAAGCCCGACATCGAGGAGCGCGACGTGCGGGCGCCAGGCCCCGATGGCCTCCCAGGCCTCCTCGCCGGAACGGACCGGCAGCAGCGCGAATCCGGCGGCGGCGAGCACCTCACCGATCAGGGACTGGAACTCCACGCCGTCGGTCGCCAGCAGGACGCGGCCCCGTTCCGAGGCGGGCGGCGGCGGACCGGGGACAGGGGCGGCGGCCGGCGCGACCGCGGGCGCCATCACGAAGACCTCCCCGCATTTGCTGCACCGCAGACGCGTGCCGGGAGCGGGCGGGGCGGCGGCGATACGGTAGTACCGCTGGCAGGCCGGGCAGCGGATGATTCTCGTCTCCCGCTTCCCCTCCCGCGTCAAGGCGCTACCTCAACGACCCGTGTCAGGTTGAGCAGAATCACCAGCCGGTCGCGGAAGCGCGCCACCCCGCGCAGGTACTCCGCCTCCACCAGGCCGATGGTCTGGGGCGGCGGCTCGATGCTCTCGACCGGCAGGCGCATGACCTGCGTGATGCGGTCCACGATGAGGCCGGCGAGTTCCTCCCCCCGGTAGACGACGATGATCCGCGTCTCCGTGCCGTAGTCGACCTGCGCCAGGCCAAGCCGGCTGCGCAGATCGAAGATCGGCACGATGACCCCGCGCAGGGTCACGATCCCCTTGAGCCAGACCGGCGAACGCGGCACCGGGGTGATCGTGTGCAGACGCACGATCTCCTTGACCTCGAGGATATCCAGCGCGTACTCCTCGTCCGAAAGCATGAAGCCGAGCAGTTCGATCTGGACATCGGACCCCGGGGCGGCCCCCGGCGAAATCTCGCCCTCGCCTGCCCGGCCGGCGCCCGGTTCCGGGCGTCCCGCCGATATCCCGCGCGCGTCGTTCATCGCGCCTCCCCCCCGCTAGCGGTGCGTCGCTTCATCGATCAGGGCGCCGACGTCGAGGACGAGAATCGCCCGCTTGTCGCCCAGCTCGGTCGCGCCGGCGATGCCCGGCGTGTTCCGGAAAACCGAACCCACGGACTTGATAACCACCTCCTGCTGCCCGCGCAGGCTGTCGACCACGAGGCCGACCCGCTTCTCCGCCAGGCCGACGACCACCATGTATATCTTCTGGCTCTCGTCGGCGCGGGGCAGACCGAAGATGTCGGCGACCCGCAGCAGCGGCAGCGTGCTCTCGCGCAGCCGGGTGACCTCGCGCTTCTCCACGGTGCGGATCTGGTCGCGCAGCAGCCGGTTGCTCTCGAGGATGGCGTTGAGCGGAATCGCGTAGATCTCGTCGCCGACGCCCACCAGCAGCGCCTGGATGATGGCCAGCGTGATCGGCAGAGTGATCGTGAAGCGCGTGCCGACTCCGAGTTCGGTCTCGATGTCGATCATGCCGCCGAGCTTGGCCACGTTCGTCTTGACCACGTCCAGGCCCACGCCGCGTCCCGAGACCTGGCTGGCGGACTCCTTCGTCGAAAAGCTCGGGAGAAAGAGCAGGTCGAGCAGCTGCTGCTCGTCGGTCACCGCTGACGCGTCGATCAGGCCCTTGCGCGCCGCCGTCTCCCGCACCCGCGCCAGGTCGATGCCGCCCCCGTCGTCCTCGATCTCGATGACGATGTGGTTGCCGCGCTGCTCGGCGCGCA
>CAZEOK010000098.1:0-11917 GCA_964513745.1 uncultured bacterium | reverse complement strand
CGGATCCGTGCCACAGGACGCTGACTACGCTGACAAGCGCGTCGGGGATGATGCCTCGGATCGATGCGTTCGGTTGCAGGTCTTCGAGTCGGTTCACATGTGCGCCTTGTTTTCCTCGCTGTCAGAACCGAAGAACACCAAAACTCTAGGAATCATAACGAATTGCGGCCCGTGATGCCATGCATCAGGCTTGCTCAGGGTCCTAGAAGTCGAGCATCACCACGGCCGCCTCGTACGTTTCCGGCGACAAGTGCGCATAAATCGTTGTCGTCTCTTGGCCCCGGAACCCACCCCTACTGGGCAAGAGGACAAGTTTGTCAGTTACTGAATAGGCATCGCAGTTTTCTCCCACAAGAAACTTGAGGGAAACAAGCTACAGAAAGAAGGTGGTGGAGATGAGGGGGATCGAACCCCTGGCCTCCGCGTTGCGAACGCGGCGCTCTCCCAGCTGAGCTACATCCCCACGGCGACTTCAGCGTCGGCTGACCGCTTTTCACGGCTCAACCGACCGGGAAATGCTATCACAAACCTTGTTTCACGGGAAGCGCGTTCCTGCTCCCGAAACGTAACGCTATTTCCAGACCTCCAGCTCGATCCGGTTCTCCTCGGTCTCCTCCACGAAGAGCTTGAGGCTGCCGAAGTCCATGCGCTTGACCTCCTCCGCGAAAGTGTCGGTGGTCGTGTAGACCGTGTAGGTCGGGAAGTTCGCAACGCCGATGTATTTCGATTGCCGGGCCAGCGTCCGGGTGAACCGCGCGAGATCCATCTTGCGGAGGTTCACGACCGAGAAGGTCACCGTGCGCGGCGTGAACTGCACCTTGAGGTTCTCCAACTCGGATTTCAGGTCGGGAAGACTGATGCTCACCCGCTGGGTGACATGGTACTCGTCGCCGAGGAAGTCCTCCTGCGTCTCGAGCACCTTGGCGAGCTTGTCGACGGGCAGGGCGGCCAGCAGGTTGGAGAGGCAGTCGGGAACCTTGAACGGGTCGTCCGACAGAGAGACCCCCTGCGGCCTGAAGCACCCGCCGTCCAGAGGCTCCTGCAGCAGGTTGACCCCGAGCGAGACGAGCGCGTCGTGCAGCGCGATCTTGATCGCCTTGCGCCGTGCGGTCTCGGCGATGCGCTCGATCTCCTTGGGAAGGTCGTAGTTCTGTTGGAAGTTGCCCTTCCATCCCTGATTGTCGTAGAAACCGCAGAGCGGCACGATCGATTCGACGGCAAAGATGGCCGCATCCTCGGACTGCTCGACAGCCGCGCCCTCGAGCGGCAGAATGCGCCTGATGCCGGCGAAGATCTCCGGCTCGCTCTTCTCCTCGTAGCCCATGAAAATCTTCTCGACCTGTCCCTTGAGGTTCACCGAGAGCACGGTCGGGAGGAATCCCACGCCGACGAGCTTCGAGATGGCGCCGCCCTCGTCGAAAATCAGCGGGTAGTTGATCCGCCGCTTCTCGAACTCCTCGAAGCGCCCGATGAACGTCCGGATGCGCGCCACGCCCAACTCGCTGTCGGCGTTGATGCCTATGACCTCGAGCTTGTCGCCGCCGAGCTGCTCCTGCAGGCGGATCAGGCTCGAGATCTCCTCGACGCAGGGCTTGCAGTAGATCGACCAGAAAGCGAGCACCAGGACCTTCTTGCCGATCAGGGCCCCGACGTCGACCTCCTCGCCGGTGAGCGACCGTCCCTTGAAGGCTGGGATGACGTCACCTTCCTTGACGGTGTTCAGATCCCGGACGCCCGCGGACGACTGCGTGACGAGTGCGCAGAGAACCGCAATTACAGCCAGGCCTGCCGCATATCTTTTCATGATGGTCCCCCCCGCATCACTTCCCGAGCCGCTCGTGCGCTTCAGGGCGCCGGAGCTTGACCGGCGGGCGCCCAGTACCGTGTACATTGTGCCGGGTGAAACGCCCCTGTCAAGGAAGCCGGGCGGCGGCCCGTCGGTGCCGCCAGACGTAGCCGGCGACGAGCAGCGCGCTCGCGACGGCAACGATCAGCAGCGCCTGGTGCGAATAGCGCGTGATCATCTCCTGGTTGGCGCCGAGGATGTAGCCGATCGCCGTGAGGATGGCAACCCAGATGCCGGCCCCGGCAAGGGTGTACGCCGAGAAGCGCAGGTGATTCATTCCGGCGATCCCGGCGGGAATCGAGATCAGGTGACGCACGACCGGGAAGAGCCGGCCGACAAAAGTCGAGATCTCTCCGTGCTCGAGGAAGAAGCTTTCGACCTTGGCAAACTTGTGCTCCGTGATCCCGACGTAGCGGCCGTAGCGCAGCACCAGGGGCCGGCCGAGATAGTGGGCCGTAAAGTAGTTGGCGTAGGCGCCGGCGAGGCTGCCGACAGTCCCCCAGAAGATCGCCCAGTACGCGCTCATCTTCCCCTGGTAGGCCAGATACCCGGCGGGGGGCATCACCAACTCGCTCGGGACGGGGATGACCGAGCTCTCCATGGCCATGAGCAGGAAGATCCCGGGGTAGCCCATGGCCCCGATGGTGCCGACAAGCCATTCGATGAACGCGTGCACGAACCCTCCTTGGGCCAGAGGCGCCGGATCCCGTAAAAACAGCTCGCGCAGTGTACCGGTGGGGCGCGGGACGGGTCAAGGCTCGCGTGCAGCGGCTGCCCCGGCGCGGCTGCTGTTGCCGTGACCGTCGGCCTCTGGTATCACAGACCGGTGCGCGGCGAACCGGAGTGGCTCTTCGACCTCGACAACACGCTGTATCCGCCAGAGAACGGGCTGTTCGGTGCGGTGGACGCTCGTATCAACGAGTTCCTCGCAACGCATCTGGGCCTCGAAGCACCAGCGGCCGAGGCATTGCGCCTTCGCTACCACGACCAGTACGGCATCACCCTGGTCGGTCTGATGGAGGAGCATGGCGCCGAGCCGCACCACTACCTGGACTTCGTTCACCACATCCCGGTGAGCGACTATATCAATCCGGATCCGGCCCTGCGGGAGCTGATCGGAGAATTGCCGGGACGCCGCTCGATCTTCACGAACGGTTCCCGCCGGCACGCGTTGGCGGTGCTGTCGGCCCTCGGCATCGAATCTCTCTTCGAGGAGATCTTCGATATCGTCGCGCTGGGATTCCGCCCCAAACCGGAGCCTGCCACCTACCGCACGGTGCTGGCGCGGCTCGGGGCCGAGCCCCCCCGGGCGATCCTGCTCGACGACCTGGCGCGCAACCTCGCGCCGGCCCGCGACATGGGAATGCGCACGGTGCTCGTCGGGCAGACTGCGCCGTCGCCATCCGCCGATTTCAGCATCAGGACGATCCAGGACCTCCCGGGAATCATCCCGCGATTGCTCGCCTGAAGCGTCTGCGTTCGGACTCCGGGGTCCTGTTGCCGCGCACCGTCACCGTCCTTCCGGGAAGTGGTAGTTGCGGTAGTGCTCGACCAGCGAGTCCGCGTGGCACTCCGCGCACATCGTCCTGTCCAGGGCGGTGCTGCGCACGCGCAGGAAGCTGTTGGTGACATCACCTTCGACGGGGACGCCAGGACCCGAATTGGTGACGTCGGTCTCCCAGCGGTGCACGTCGTGACACGATGCGCAGGAGAGGTACCCTTTGTCGGTGAGCGAACCATCCTCGGCGAAGACCTTAATGCTCGCGGTCCCGGCCGCGGCCGTGCGCGTGATCGTGAACAGGCGGTTCACCAGGCCGCGCCCCGGGAAGTTCACCAGATGCGGCTCCGCGCGCGGCGGCAGGCGCGCCCCCAGGGCATTGCCGGCACGGTGACAGTCCGTGCAAGCGCGGCTGCCCACGTCATGCCCCGCGCCGAAGCCGCGATTCCAGAGCGCCCGGGCATTCGGCGCGCGGTGCATCGCGTGGCAGACCCCGCAGACTCCGCTCGCCTCCGCGTTTTCCCCGTTGCGGTTCACGGCCTCGGGGGCCGTTACCCGCAAGTCGTGATCCGTGCCCACGACCATCGATTTCTCGGCGTGGCAGGGGAAGCAGAGCGGGGCATAGCCGTCGGCGCCAAGGCGCAGGAAGCTCGTAGCCGATTTCGAGACCGCTCCGGAGCCTCCGGCCGGCGTCCAGCGGTGCGGATCGTGGCAGGTGGCGCAAGCGATTCTTCCCTCCGACTGCCGCCTGCCGGTGTAGCCGTAGAGGGGCAAATCGGGCCCGTAATCCTGCCCCGGGCTCACGCCGACCGGGTGTCCACGCTCGCCCACGACCGCTTTGGCGGCGATCTTCCCCGCGGCGTGACAGATCAGGCACGGATCGGTCGCCGCCGCCGGCTTCATCCCCGGTTTCTGCGGTTGCGCGGGAGCAACGGCGAGCGGCTGGACTCCATGGGCGCGGTGGCAGGCCGCGCACACCCCGTTCTTCTGCCCGGGTTTTGTCAGGTCGTGCGGTGTCCCCGCAACGGCCATCTGCGCTGCGTGGCAGCCGGCGCAGAGGTCGGCTGCACCGGCCGCCGGACGTACGAGAAACGCGGTGCCGGCGCCCCCTGCGCTGGAGGCGCCGCGATCGGCGGGGTCATCCGGATTCCAGCGGTGCGGGTCGTGGCAACCACCACAGCCGATGCCCGCCTCCGTTTTCCCTCCGGCCGGGAGGGAAGATGGATGGAACCGCTCTGCAACCACGAAACCGGGGGCCAAGCCATCCGGTCGATGGCAGGTCCCGCAATAGCCGGCAAGATCGACGGCGGCACGGTCCCCCCCGCCGCGGGCGACCGGCCAGCTTGCGACAGCGCGCGCGTCGTGGACCGTGTGGCAGGGACCGCAGGTCGCCCCCCGGGTCTTCGCCAGATCGTGCCGGGTCCCCTCGACCACTGCCTCGTCGGCATGGCAGCCGATGCACAACTCGCGACCACCGCCCGCGACACTCTCGCGCAGATAGCGCCCCTCCGCTCCGGCGCGATGCACGTCGTGGCAGGTGGCACAGGTGATGACCCCCCGGCGGTAGCGTCTGCCGTCGCTCCAGAACAGCGGTAGCCCCGCCGTCCCCCGCCGGGGGGGCAGCGCGATACCGAGAGGGTGGTTCGTCACGCCGCCGAAGGGAGCTCCCTGCTCGCCCGCCCCATGGCAAGCGGCGCAAAGACGTTCTATCGCAGTCTGCCCGGCGGCGGCCTCCCCGAGCGGGATCCGCCACCCGTGCTCACCGTGGCAGCCGCCGCACATTCCGGCGGCGGCCTGTTTCTTTGCCGCCTGCGGCGCGATGGCCGTGCTGTGCGACGTGGACGCGATCGAGGCCTCGCGCGCGTGGCAGAGCAGGCAGGAGTAGGAATCGCGCGGGAGCACCAGGCCCGGAGTTGAAGGGCTGCCCCGATGGGCCCGGTGGCAGGTCGCACAGGTGATCTCTCCACCGGGGCCGGTCGTCCCGCCGGCCTTGATGAATGACGCGTCGATGCGCGCCCGTTGCGGTTTGACCGAGACGGGGTGAGCCCCGAGCGCCGCAAGCTCCGGATCGAGCGAGTTCTGCGCCGGGTGGCAATAGAGGCAGAGCGCCTCCCGAGTCGTCGTCAGCTGCGGGGTCCCGGTCCAGCCCGCGTGGGAGCGGTGACAGGACAGACAGGTCATCCGTCCTCCCGGCGCGAAAAAAGCGCCGGTGCGCACCAGTCGTGCTGCAAGTACACGCTCGCCCTTGGTGACGTTCACGTCCAGCGGATGGTTCCACTCGCCGACCGTGCCGGCGCCCGTGACATCGGGGTGGCAGCGACGGCAGTTCGAATCTGCATCGGCCCATGCCACGGAAAGCAGGCCGCGGCGCGCTCCAGGCTTTTCGGCATTGTGCATCCGGTGGCAGGAAAGACAAGTCGCCTCTCCCGGGGCGACCGGGTGGTTGGCCTCCGCCTTCCCGATCGAGAAATTTTTCTCGTGGCACTGGCGGCAGAGGCGCCCTTCAAGAACTGCCTTGTCCAGAAGCATGCTGCCGCCTTTGGTCTCGTGGACGCGGTGGCACCCGAGACAGGGTAGCCCGATCTTGGTGCCGGCGTGCGACGTCATGCCGGGACCGCGTCCGGGACGGCTGGGATTTTCGCCATGGCATGGCCCGCAGAGGCTTTCGGCGCTGGCTGCGCGTATCAGACCCTCGCCCTGCGCCTGATGCACCACGTGACAGCCGCTGCAATCCTGAGTCCAGCCCTTTCCCGCGGCGACCGCTGGATGCTCCCCTGATTCGCCGGCGCGCCTGCCCGTGTGACACGTCGTGCAGAAGGCGTATCCCCCCCGCGGAAATCGCATGAAAGGCCCGACGTTCGGCGCCCGGACGTGCGGGGTATGGCATGAACCGCAGGAGACCCTGCCGGAGGCGGGGTGATGGCGACCGCTCCAGAGGGTGCGCCGGTCGTCGCGCACGATACCGTTGTGGCAGCTGTAGCAGATGTCGGCATCCCCCGCACCGGTCGTGCGCCCGGGCGGGGTGAAAGCCATCAGCCCCGCCGCGGCGGCCGGCGCCTTGTCGAGATGGCAGAGGCCGCAGCGGCGCGGCAGCACGCTGTCGAGAGCGGCGGAGACCGGCTGGCCCGATACCGCGCTCCCGGGAACAGGCGGGGCGGGCGCACCGGTATTCTGGCCGCGCGCGGGCGGCGCCAGCATCAGGGTCAGCAGCGTCACGAGCGCCGCGCGGCGGATCGGCATGCCTATTCCACGGGGCGCTTGAACAGGTAGAACGCCCCGAGCACCTCCCCCTGGGCACTCGTGAATGGGGTACTGCCGACGAGTTCCCAGCCCTCCTCGCCCGCCTTGTTGATCTTCAGCAAATTGACTCCCGTCTTCGGGCGCCCGCCGAAAATCTCCGGATTCGATTCGTAGAGTTGCCCGTACTCCCACTTCTTTGTCATGACCCCTCCCCTCCGGCGATCACGCTGGTCGTGGCTCGCATCATCGGCGCGTACCGAGTTCCCACGCGCTGACCCGCCCGGCGCCCGTCTCGACGACGTACACGGTACGCCCGCGGGCGGCAAGACCCGACGGGCTCTCCAGGGCGAGCGGACGCCCCTCCTCGCCGCACAGCACCCCCTGGTAGGCGCCCTGTGCGGTGAAAACCTGCAGCGACCCAAAATAGGCGTCGGACACGAGAACGCGGTCACCCTCGAGCACCGCCAACCCGGCTGGCCGGAAGAGAGTCCCTTCGGTGGTGCCGAACTGCCCAAAGGCCGCCAGCGGCTCGCCTTTCGGCGTGAAGACGAGAACGCGGCTGTTCAGGGCATCGGTCACCAGTACCCGGTCGAGGCTATCCTGAGCGACGCGAAACGGCGCGCGGAACTCCGCCGCACCCTCGCCGAGGCCGCCCCAGGAGGCTTGCGGCCTCCCATCGAGGGTGAACGCCCGGACCTTGTGACTTGCGTTGTCAGTCACAAAGCAGCTGCCACGCGAGACCAGGATTCCCACGGGGCTCAGGGTCTCCTGCGGTTCTCCGGCGGGGAATTCGCGCACCGTCTTGCCATTGAGATCGATGACGACGACGCGCCCATCGCCCGAGGAAGATAAAAAGAGCTGGTCGGAACCGCCGAAGCCGATGCCGAGCCACGAGGCGCCATCCGGACCAGGCAAGGGGATCGTCCCGGTGCTGCGTCCCTGGCGATCAAGGACGACGATCCGCCCGTTGAGGTCGTCCAGCACGAACAGCCGGTCGCCAGCGAGCACCAGGTCGGAAGGCTGACGAAATGCGATCCTGCCGGCTTCGCGCACCGTGAAGACCTGTCGCGCCGGAATGCACCCGGCCGCTGCATCGTGTGGTGCAGCGATCGGGAGAAGCCCGGTCATCCAGAGGATCAGGATAAACGTGCCGCTCGAGAACAGGAAACCGCGGCTGGAGCGCACACGACCCTCGCGATCACTGAATCTGCGGGAAATACCACTTCTCGCCGGGGGCGAGCGTGAAATAATGCTCGAGACGCTCGAGCGAAGCCGCGCGCGCGGGCGCTGAACCCGGCCGAACGAGCGCGCCGAAGCTCCCGGGGCGGTGGCAGCCGGCGCAGCCCGGACCACTCTCGAAGCAACGGCGACCGGTAGCGGCCACGGCGCGCAGGGCGGCCAGCTGCTCCTTCGACGAGCGCTCGCGGGGTAAAACCGAGAGAAACACGGTGGCTCCAGGCTGGACCTGCCACGAGGGCGGCGGGCGGGAGCCGTTGGCCAAGGACCAGTGGCAAAGCAGGCAGTCCATGCGCCCCGCGTGTTCGTTGAGCATCGCGCGCTCGACGCCGGGCCCCGGGTGGGGCAAGCCGGGATGGCACTCCGCGCACCAGCTGGCCGGCCCGAGGGGCGCGGGAACGGCCGCCGCCGGGTGCAGCCGGGCGGCGGCTTGCATCTTCGCCGCCAACGCCGCGAGTTCGGCGCTTGTCGGTGCCGCGGCCGGGACGCCGTCCACGAGCGCCGTCGAGGCGGCGCCAGCGAGTGCCGTGAACACGACAAAGACCGAAATCCGCTGCAGCAACCCGACCGAGCTCAATGCTTCGCTCCGTCCACCTCGAGTTCGCGGATCGCCTCCTGCGCCTTGCGGGCCAGCGGGTGAAAGGGGTCTGCCGCAAGAAACTGCCGGTAGGCCTCCCGGGCCATCTCCTGCTCGCCCATGCGGGCCAGGACCCGGGCCATGTTGTAACGCGCCTGCGAATAATCGGGGTAGAGCTCGAGCGCGCGGCGATAGTGGAAGAGAGCTTCGACGTAACGTTCCTCCAGCGCGAAGCGGTTGCCCCTCTCCAGTTCCTCCTGCACCTGCGCCTTCTCCTGCCACTGCCGCTCTCGCGCCTTTTCCTCGGGGCCAGCCTCGGCACCGGCTGCGGCACGCTCCGATTCCTCGCTGAGGTGGCGCCGCCAGGCTCCGGGGAGCTTGATGCTGGCCTTCTCGGCGTCCAGCGAGCCGGTGATCCAGCTCGATTCGGGCCACCAGCGCCCCTCCCAGGTCAGTACTCCGTAGAGGTGCCAGAGAACTGAGGCGAGGAGGAGCAGGGCGCAACCGTGGTGCAGGGTCGCAAAGAGCGGCAGCCGGGAGAGCGAACCGAACCGGGCCCAGAAACCGACGCCGAGGCCGGTGGCACCCAGCAGCGCCAGCGCGGCGAGCGTCCACCAGTACAGCGCCTTCTGGCTCGGACGGAACTCATCGATCACGGGAGGCGCCGCCGCACCGTCGAAGAGCGACCGCATCCCTGTCACTGCCGCGCTGGTGTCCTCGCCGCTCCAGCGTAGCGGGAAGCCGGCCCACCCCCTCGACTCCACGTAACCGCGCACGGCGAGGTAGAGCAGATGGTAGCCGAGGAGCATGAGCGAGCCGAGGCCGGCGGCGATGTGCCAGGCGCGAGCCGCTGCGGCGCCCGCTCCAAGAGGGCGGCCGAGGGCCAGGCCGGTGACAAGCGCTCCGCCGACGGCAAGCGTCAATAGACCGTGTTGCGCCCGCTGGTTCAGGTTCATCCGCGGCATCCCTGCAGCCATGGTCGTCACCTCCCGCGCACGAGCCCGATACCCGCGCGCACCACCAGGCCGCCCACCATCACGCCGGCGAGCAGGGCAAGCGCCAAGCCCACCGGATCTTTTCCTTCTTGCCCTTGCCGTCGGGGGAGCTGGTTCATCGAAGCCCCCGCCACGGCGCCTTCGGAGAGGCCGCCGTGGCAGGCACCCCGGCGCTCGGTACTCAGGGCGCCGTTGGAACAGGTCTCGGCAAGTCGTTTGCGGCTCACCGTCGACTCGGGCTCTGAAGCCGGTCGCACGCGGTGCGCGCTGTGGCAGTCAGGGCAGGATGGCGCGCGGCGGCGGCCGCCGGAGAGAGCCAGAAAATGCCGGTCGGCGAACCAGCGCCGGACCATGGGGCTTTCCCGGTGGCAGGAAGCACACTGCCGGGACTCCTCGAGCTTGTCGCGCTCTGCGGTTTCGCGCTGCTCGGGCGAAGGGTGGCAGACCAGACAGCCGATCTTGCGCGAGCGGGCGCTGCCGTGAGCGCTGGCCGTGTACTCCCAGTAGAGCGCCTCGTGGGAGATCTCCCCGCCACCGGCGCCCAGGCCGTGACAAGGCTGGCCGCAGCCGGCATCGCGGTGCTCCCCGTGGGGAATAGAGGTAATGTCGGCGTGGCACTCGCGGCAGCCGAGGCCGCCGTGCATCGACGCATCATAGCTGCCCGGGGCGATCCCGAGCACGCGAACCTTGCCGGCGTCACGCATGGCAAACCCGGGAAGCCCGTGGCAACCGAGGCAACCTTCCTCGTCGCCGGCCGGCGCGGCCCGTGGAATGCCCAGGGCCACCGCGGCGACGGCAGCCGCCACGAGCAGCGCCCGCGCCAAGCGCGCCTTATTCCACGAAAAAACGGACATCAACGTGCACCTCAGCCGCCACTCTATCATAGTCCCAGGAGCGGACCGCACTTTCCACGGTGTTGATGAGCGCCTCGTACTGGGAGCGGCTTTCAGCAGAGGGCCGCTCGATGCTGACCCGCAGGATATCTCCCCGATCGCTGACGGAGAGCACGAGGTAGACCTGGCACCATCCCTGCTGGAAGTTGCTCTTGCGGATGATGACCTCAGGGTACGATATCGGGTCGAAGTACCGCTCGATGGAGGTTGTCGGATAGCTTGTCACGACCATCTGGACGCGCCGATCGAGACCTGCATCCTTCGGGCTGGAAGCGACTTTCACAGCTGCTTTGCCGCCACCACCGCTGCCGCCGCCGCTTCCTCTCCCATAACCGTCGCCGGCCCCGGCCCCGGCACCCCGCGCGCCGGCACCCCTCCCCTGCCATTGCGCGTCGTCACCAGCCCCGCCTCCACCCGCGGCAGCCTCCTGGTACTCGCCGAAGAACGAGAGCTTGCCGCCGGGAGCAAGGGTGCGAGAAATCGCGGGCGGCGTGATGTATCCCGGCACGTCCTTGAAGACTGCCGTGTAGTTGCCGGCAGGCAGGTCGTCGATAAGGGCGCGGCCGAGTCGGTTCAACTCGAGCGGACGCCCGTCGGGGCGATAGATGGTGAACTGGGCGCCGGGCCTGTTGCTCTCGACGACGAGTTCGGTGGAGCGCCGATATTTCCCGACGAAGACGATCTGCCCCTTTGCGACCAGGTCCTTGGTCTGCACCGGCGGCGTGGTGTATCCGGCCACGGGATTGAACGTGATGGTGTACGTGCCGGGGGGCGCCCCCTTGCGCACCCAGATGGTCCCTGAACCCCGGTAATCGACCGGTCCGCCGACGATGAACGATGCCGCGGCCAGGTCCGTCACGACGCTCACCGAGTTCTCCCCGTGCTCGGGGGCCTTGCTCTGATCGGGAGGCTGCTCCTGGAGTTCCTGTTCCATGGTCGGGGAAAGCTCCGTCTCCTGCGGCGGCTCGGGGCCCTGCTCCCGGACTTTCGGGTCGGGGGGAGGCGGAGGCGAGGCCTTTTCGCCGCCGCCGCGCCGGCCTTCGGTCCCCGCCTGGCCCGAACGCTCCCGGGGCGGCTCGGGAATCACGTCGCGCGGCGGCGCGATGTCCCGCATCCGCCGGACGACCATGAGACGCTCCTTTTTCTTCTCCTCCTGCGCCCACCGGTAGAACCGTCCCCAGCCGAAGAGCGCGACGACATGGATGATAACCGCGCCAAGGACGGCGATGACGGTGACCAGACGCTCGGCACGGGTGAGCTGGCCTTCGGGATTGATCCGCGACATGGGAGATCGGTCGCTGCGGAACCGCGGCTACTTGCCTTCCTTCTCCGTGGGCAGGGCGATGTTGCTGATCCCGACCTGAAGAAGCTCGTCGAGGACATCGACCACTCGCCGGTACGGGACGCCCTGGTCGCTCTTGATCAGCACAAAGCCCTCGGGCCGGCCGGCAAGCTTGCCGAGGACGGCCTTGCCCAGCCCCCGCAGATCTGTCCTCTCCCCGTCGAGAAAGAGGGCCTGCGTGGGATCGATCGAGATCGTGACGTTGCGATCCTTGATGTCCTGCTGTGTCATGGTGGCGGGCAGGCGCATCTGGATCCCGCGCGAGACGTCGAAGACCGTGCTCACCATGA